>DGDD01000170.1 GCA_002385265.1 Chitinophagaceae bacterium UBA3961 | reverse complement strand
AATGAGATTAATTAATAATTAACCATTAATAATTAATAATGAAGCAGCCTGGGTAATTAATAATTAATAAGTAATAATTAATAATTAAACGGCCGGCAGTCAGGTTGATAGAAAAGCGGAGGCTAATCTGTGGGAATCTGTAATAATTTGTGTGAATCGGTGGTCAAAAAAAGCCTAATACCTAAAGCCTAACCCCCCAAAGCCTAGCGCCTAAAGCCTAATACCTAAAGCCTAACGCCCAAAGCCTAACACCTAACACCAAATCCCCACCCCCTCCTTATGTAATTCCCCCACACATTGCATCCAGTTCCAAAATAACTGTATGACGGTATCATTACTACTGGCAGGAGCGCTCCATTTGGCCACACCAGCCGATACAACTCGACTAACGGCAAGCTTGGAATCGGTAATCGTATACCAAGCGGGAGCAGTGCTGGAACACAAAATGAATGCACCAATCAAAAAGGGAGATCAAACCATTGTTATCACCGGATTGAGTAATGAATTGGAAGAAGCTTCTGTGAAACTGAGCCTGCCAAAGTCGGTCTCAATTAAGTCGGTTCGTTTCTTAAAAGAAACTTTGAAAGAGGCAAGTCCCAACCCTTTACAATTAAAAAAGATTGAAGACTCATTGGCCTATACTGCCATCATGAGTCGTGTAATTCGCGAACAATTAGATATTTTAAAAGAGAATAAACCTCTAAGTGGGCAGCAAGTTACTACGGCGGAGCTCAACTTGTGGATGAATTTACATCGTTCCAAATTACTCGATTTAGAGTTGGAACTGGCTTATTGGAAAGCGAGAGGAACCTATTGGTCGGATAAAAAGACAACCCTTCTAGAGGAAGCAAAAGAAGGGGAAGGAGCTATTAAAAAAGGATTGGGAAAATTGATTTTTTCAATTGATGCTAACGAGGCAACCACACAACAATTGACGCTTTCCTATTTTACTAAACTTGCAAGCTGGGTTCCGTCTTATGAAGTAAAAGCCAATGGAACCGATAGTGCTTTGTTAATGCACTATCAGGCTCGATTGTTTCAATCTTCAGGTTTCGATTGGAAGAATGTAAAACTTAGCATATCAACGGCCATGGGGCTAAGTTTTAATCAAGCGCCCACTCCGCATCCTTGGATGCTTTCTTACTACAAACCGAAACAAGATATTACAGGAGCTTTGAGTGGTAGAGTAGCAGGTGTTGCAATTTCGAGTGGATATGCATTGCCTGGAAACTCAACCGAAGTAAAGTTGCGCGGTATCGGCTCTTTCAACTCTTCTAACCCACCTTTGTATGTGGTTGATGGTGTGGTGGTATCGTCAATCGATCATTTGAATCCCAATCAAGTAGTAAAGGTTGATGTACTAAAAGAAAACGCAGCCAGTTCCATTTATGGTAGTAGGGCAGCCAATGGCGCAGTATTGATTACCACCGCAGGCTCTAAACTTGTAAATGGTGTGTGGGAGCAATCGGCAGTTGCCGCTGTATTTCACTTGAATGGCAATTCTACCGTTTTGAGTGACCAAGATGAACAACAATTCAAATTGGAAGAGCTCTCTTTACCTGTTAATTACAAGTATACTGCGGTTCCTTACGAGTCTTTAGAAACCTACCTTGTGGCATCTGTTACAGATTTCAATTCTTACAATTTACTTCCGGGTTTGGCTAGTTTGGTATATGACGGAACTTATATGGGGAAAACACCTTTGAATAATTTTATTGTAAATGATAGTTTGAATTTAAGCTTGGGAGTAGATCCTACTATCGTAATCGAAAAGAAAATGATCAAAGAGTATTCCAGTACTTCATTTATTGGTAATTCAAAGAAGAGAACAATCACATACGAGTATCAAATAAAAAACAACAAGAGCAAAACTATTCAATTGGAATTGAATGATCGAATACCCGTTTCCGTTATTGATGAGATTCAAGTTGAAGCCATTCAAGTTTCTAATGCAGATTACGACAAAGAGTCGGGATTGCTAAAGTGGAATTTGAGTTTAGCCGCTGGGACCTCCGTTACCGTTAGAATTTCGTACATGGTGAAACATCCTAAGAATCAACAAGTTGCGCTATAAAAGGACGACAGGTACTACCGGTCGTCACTGATTTATTTTGCGGATATCGGCGAATTCCTATCTTTGGTCTTCAATTATTTCCTTTATGGAATCTGACCATCATACGCACCAACAATGGTGCACTTCTAATCAAGACCTAATCAGGTTTACGATTTACAATACTTCTCCTCCCCGTATTTAGCAATACTAGTTCTGCCCAACGGTGGTTGATAACTTATTGCCCCGTTAAACCGAATTACGGTAACCTATCCGTATGTTTAATATATAAACATAACGGACAGTACTAATCTTTTTATACATCTATAACCATAAACCAAAATCAAAATGGAATCTGAATCAAATGTTCTCTATTGGATACTCGTAATTGGAGTACCGTTGCTCGCTTTGCTTTTTTATAAGTTCATATTGCGCGTATTCTTTGGACTTGTAATTGTTCCCGAAGACCGAATTGGTCTGGTAACAAAAAAGTTCGTCTTATTTGGTAAACAAGAATTGCCGGAAGGTCGCATCATCGCAACTTCAGGTGAAGCGGGCTTCCAAGCCCAAACCTTGCCTCCGGGTGTGTATTTCTGGAAGTGGATCTGGCAGTATGAAATCAATTTCCAGCCCTTCACTGTAATCCCAACCGGAAAAATTGGTTTGTTATTGGCGAAAGACGGTTCTGAATTAAAAACAGGGCTGATCCTTGCGCGTAAAGTGGATTGCGACTCGTTCCAAGATGCAGAAGCATTCTTAAGAAATGGAGGTGCCAAAGGTCGTCAAACCGGTATCATACCTCCGGGTTCGTACCGTATCAACACCCATTTGTTTGAATTGGAAATTGTTGATATGACCAATATACCTGAAAATGCAGTGGGTATTGTTACCACATTGGAAGGTAAGCCTTTGGAAGAAGGACAAATTGCCGGACGTGTAATTGATGCCCATAATAAGTTCCAGGATGTGGACACTTTCTTAGCCAGTGGTGGTTACAAAGGTTTGCAAGAACAAGTGATCCTAGCAGGTTCTTATTTCTTGAACCCTTGGTTTGCTAAAGTAGAAATGGTTCGAATGACTGAGATTCCAATCGGTCATGTTGGGGTCGTTATCTCATATGTTGGACCTGAAGGTATTGATACATCCGGTGCCGAGTTTAAACACGGTAACATTGTTACAAGAGGCCAGAAAGGTGTTTGGGCTGAAGCTTTAGGACCCGGGAAATATCCGATCAACCCATATATCATGAAAGTAGAATTGGTTCCTACTACCAACCTCGTTTTGAACTGGGCAAGTGCGAGAAGTGAATCGCATCAGTTGGATAAGAACTTGTCGACTATTACAGTACGTAGCCGCGACGGTTTTACTTTCAACCTCGACGTATCGCAGATCATTCACATTCCAACTACGGAAGCACCGAAGGTGATCGCGCGATTCGGTAATATGGCAAACCTAGTTACGCAAGTATTGGAACCAACCATTGGTAACTATTTCCGTAACAGTGCGCAGGATGCGGAAATGATCGACTTCTTGAAGAGTCGTAAAGAACGTCAAGAATCGGCTAGAAGTCATATCGGAAGAGTATTGGAACAGTACAACGTATATGGTGTAGACACCTTGATCGGTGACATCGTGCCTCCGGAAAGTTTGATGAAAACATTGACGGATCGTAAGTTGGCGGAAGAACAGAAAGTAACTTATGAAACACAGATGAAGGCTCAGGAAACCCGTCAGGCTTTGGAAAAAGAAACGGCTATCGCTGAGATTCAAAAAGAGATCGTAAAAGCGGATCAAGGTGTATTGATCGCTGAACGCATCGCTGATGCTTCTGTGAAAAAAGCCACCGGTGACGCGAACGGGGTGCGCATCCAGGCGAATGCCGATGCCGATCGTTTGAAACTGTTAGCAAGTGGTGAGGCGGAAAAGGTACGTCAATTGGCAAAAGCAGAGGCGGAAAGAACTGAATGGTTGGCTAAAGCGGAAGCTGAGAAAATTACTTTGACCGGTAATGCGGAAGCGGAAAAAATCTTGGCGATTGGTAAATCGAACGCGGAATCGTATCGATTGAGTGTAGAAGCGATGGGTGGTTCCAACTTTACCCAATTGAAAGTAATGGAGTCTATCGCAAAAGACAAAGTGAAGATCATGCCTGACATCTTAATCGGTGGAGGGGGTGACGCAGCAAACGGCTCTATTAGCGGACTATTGGGTCTTCAATTGTTAGAACAGTTGAAACACCCTAAAAAGGAAGAGGGGGGACACACGCCTTCTTAATCCCCGTCTTTGAATCAAACCTTATCATAAAAGCTACGGCCTCATCTTTTGATGGGGCTGTTCTTTTTTCCCCCTTTCTTTTTTTAAGCCCCTGTTTTTAACTAATTTACTTGCAAAATTGAACTGTGAATAAAGCCGCTTGGAAATTACTTCAACCCATATTTATCCTGCATGCCATTATTATCATTGGTATTGTTGGCTATATGTGGATTGAGAAATTCAATTTTATTGAGGCGATTTACATGACAACCATTTCGGTAACAACAGCCGGTTTTACAGAAGTAAGACCACTCACCGATAATGGTCGAATATTCACCATTTTCTTATTGATTTTTAGTTGGGGTTCGTTTGCATTTGCATTAACCCGTATTACGCAATACATCATTAGCGGTGAAATCAATCAGTATTTTAAAACCAGAAGAATTATGAAAGCAATAGAGGGGCTCCAACATCACATTATTATTTGTGGTTATGGTAGAAATGGCCAACAAGCAGCGAGAACGCTTGGTTTTCATGGTGAAAAATTTGTAGTAGTTGAAAACAATCCCAGCATTATTGAGCGTATCGCGATTGAAGAGCCCGATTTACTGCTATTGCAAGGTGATGGTACGGATGATGATTTGTTGAGAAGGGCCGGCATTTCGAAAGCCAAAGCATTGATCACAACGCTTCCGGTTGACGCGCACAACGTTTTTATTGTTTTATCAGCACGCTCTTTGAACCCGGCAATTCAAATCATCAGCAGAGCCAGTGATAGTAATACGCATCCCAAACTGATCAAAGCCGGCGCTAACAGTGTAATCATGCCCGATAAAATTGGTGGCACCCATATGGCCACATTAGTATCAAAGCCAGATGTTATTGAATTCATTGATTATCTATCGGGAGAAGGTGGGGAGTCGATTCACATTGAATCGGTGAACTATGATCAATTACCAGTTGAGATCAGAGGCAAGTCGTTGCATGAAATTATGAATTGGAAGAAAACCGGAGTTAATTGTATTGGCCTAAAAGATGTGGATGGGAACTTTTTGATCAACCCACCGCAAGATGTGGTAGTAGGAAAAGGGATGAAAGTGATAGTGCTGGGAACAAAGCACCAGATCGAACACATGAAAATGAACTTATAACAAAAAATCCCGCAAGAGCGGGATTTTTTGTTTCATTACTTATTTAACAATATCTAATAGTTCAACTTCGAAGATAAGAGCAGAACCTGCTTTAATGGTAGGCCCCATGTCATTATCGCCATAAGCTAAGTAAGAGGGTACGAAAAGCCTCCACTTACTCCCCACAGGCATTAACTGTAAAGCTTCTACCCAACCTTGAATAACACCGGTAACACCGAATGTAATAGGTTCACCTCTTTGCACAGAAGAATCAAACACTGTTCCGTCAATTAAGGTACCATGATAATGAACTTTTACTCGATCGGTAGATACGGGTTTTGGGCCGTCGCCTTGTTTTAAAATCTGGTATTGAAGTCCGCTTGCTGTTGTGACAACGCCCTCTTTTTTCTTGTTTTCCGCCAAAAAGGCTTCATTTTTCTTTCGAGTTTCTGCAGATTTTTCAGACTTCTTTTCTTGCATGTACGCCATGATGATCATGTTTACTGCATTGTCGTCGAATTTTGATTTGCCATTTTTTGCATCCGCCATGGCTTTACTAACCAAAGCGCCATTGATTTCACCAATCCCTTGTTCTTTATAAAAATTAGCGATGCTAAGTCCAATTGCATAACTAAATGAATCAGCTTGGTTTTTCAATGTTACGGCCGGTGCTGCAGGCTTTTTTACAGGAGCTTTTGCAGCAGGCTTTTTTGTTTGTGCTACAGCTACTGCACAAAGCGTAGAAAATAAGATAGTAGTGAGTAAACGCATGTTTTTTAAATTGAAACGTAAAGTTAGGAAAATCAGCCTTTTAGAAGCCGGTTCTCTTAAACGAATTTTTGCTCAGTATATTTTTGATCATTTTGTCTGAATTGGACTCATTTTTGTTCTTCTTAACAAAATATTTCTTTTTTTTAGCGTCATAATTGAATCAACTTATTGTATGAAAAAACTATTACTCGCATTAACCTTATTGGTTGGATTGAATGTACAAGCTCAGAAAGATACTACTAAACTCGGCTCAAAACTATTGAAGAAAGCAACAGCGGTATTACCTAAATCCGGTTCAGGAACTACGGGGCTGTCAACAGAAGAAATTGTATCGGGTTTGAAGGAGGCATTATCTGTTGGAGCAAAGAACAGTGCTACCAAATTATCGTCATTAGACGGCTTTTTCGCGAATGCCACTATCAAAGTTTTGATGCCACCTGAAGCCAAGAAAGTTGAGTCAACCTTAAGAGCTGCAGGAATGGGTGATTTGGTTGATAAAGCAATTCTCTCAATGAACCGTGCAGCAGAAGAAGCTTCAAAATCAGCTGCTCCGATATTTGTAGATGCTATCAAAACAATGAGCATTCAAGACGCTCTCGGGATTTTAAAAGGAGCTGATACTGCCGCTACTTCTTACTTAAAAGGTAAAACTACTCCGGCATTGACAGCGGCATTTAAACCTGTAATTGATGCTGCCTTACAAAAAACAGACGCAACTAAGTATTGGAAAACAGTATTTGATACATATAACAAGCTTCCAACTACTTTTAAAAAAGTAAACAGCGATTTGTCGGGATATGTAACCGAAAAAGCATTGTATGGTATGTTCTTCCAAGTTTCTGAAGAAGAAAAGAAAATAAGAAAGGATCCGGCAGCGCGAGTTTCCGATATTTTGAAGAAAGTATTTGGTTCATAATAACTACTAAAAACAACAAGTAAAGGCCGATTCAATCGGCCTTTTTTGTTTTTAAGCCATTGGTAAAACCTAAATTTGCACCATGGTTTCTAAAACCTTCGAATTATACAAGAAAGCGTACACAGGCTTATCACCTCAAACTTGGCTGCTCTCCCTGATCATGCTCATCAATAGGAGCGGAACCATGGTTGTACCTTTTTTGACCCTTTACCTTACGCGTCCTCAAATGGGTTATTCCATCGACCAAGCGGGTATTGTAATGGGGTTGTTTGGGTTAGGCGCTGTAATTGGCGCCCACTTGAGTGGAAAGCTTACCGATAAAATCGGATTTTATCCTATTCAATTGTTTACACTCGCATTTGGGGGATTCTTGTTTTTCATGTTAAGTTGGATGAATTCCTATGCTTCTATTTGCGTCACTACTTTTCTGCTCAGTTTTGTAAATGAAGCATTTCGACCGGCGAATGCCACAGCTGTTGCCTACTATAGCAAAACTGAAAACAGAACCCGATCGTATGCTTTGAACCGACTCGCTATTAATTTAGGATGGGCTGTGGGAAATGCTATTGGAGGTTTTGTGGCATCTATAAATTATAAATGGCTGTTCTGGATCGATGGTACTACCAATATTCTGGCAGCTATAGCCATGTTTTTCCTTTTGAAACCCGAAAACAATGGAAAACGTGAACACAAGGAAGAAACCATCAATCCTGCAGATTCTGTTTATAAAGACAAAGAATACCGTTGGTTCATTCTTTTAGTGGTGTTGTTTGCAGCATGCTTCTTTCAATTATTTACCAATTTGCCTGCTTATTTCAGAAACGATATGCATTATTCAGAGCGGTTCATTGGGTTGTTAGGGACTGTGAACGGTTTGATAATAGCTTTTATCGAAATGGTATTGATCTTTCAAATTGAAGGTAAGAGACGAAATACCTACTTTATTACACGAGGCGTACTTATTTGCGGATTGGCTTACCTACTTCTTGCGGTATTTCCAACCAGTTATTCGCTAGCGATGATCATGATAGTGTCAATGACCTTTGGTGAAATTCTCTCCATGCCCTTTATGAACTCATTCTGGATAGAACGATCCAAAAATCACAACAGAGGGCAATACGCCGCCATGTATACCATGGCTTGGGCAACGGCACAAACACTGGGCCCGGTAATTGGCGCCTTAATTGCCGCACATGCCGGGTTTATTAGTCTGTTTTGGACCCTTGGTATTTGCCTGCTAGTAGCTTCTATTGGATTTTATTTTTTGAATGCAAAAATGAGTCGTACTCAAAATCTTCCTTCATGATTTCAGAGAAACATATCATGTTTAAGAATCGACTTGCCAAAGTGTACAAACATTTGAGCAAGTTGGCACGTAGACAAAATATCAGTTGTTTTCGTTTATATGATAGAGACCTGCCTGAATTTCCACTGATCATCGAATTATACGGAACAAGAGTTTACATCGCTGAATATCGCAGTAAACATTCATTAACAGAAGAAGAATACGAAGCATGGTTAGTAGGTTGCGTTGAAGTTGTTAAAGAAGTGTTGGAACTGAGTGATGAGCAAGTGTTCATTAAGCTTCGTCAGAGAAAGGAGGGGCGGCACGGACAATATCAAAAACTGGATGAAAAAGGGGAGAAGTTTACGGTTCAAGAAAGCGGTTTGTACTTTCGCGTGAACTTGACAGACTATTTGGATACCGGCTTGTTTTTAGATCACCGTGTAACAAGACAGCGAGTGCGCGAAAACTGCGAAGGGAAAAAAGTACTCAACCTGTTTTGCTATACCGGTTCATTTTCGGTGTATGCAGCTGCAGGGGGCGCCTCTGAGGTAGTAAGTGTAGACCTTTCAAACACCTATCTCGCTTGGATGGAGGAAAACATGATGTTGAATGGATTTGATGATCCGAAGAAATACAAAACCGTTCGTGCGGATGTGAAGCAATATCTAGAAACTTTGCCTTCTCAGTACTTTGATTTAGTAGTAATGGACCCACCTACCTTCAGCAATAGTAAAATGATGAAGGATATTCTCGATATTCAAAGAGATCATGTTGATCTATTGAATGAAGTGATTCGTGCTACTAAACCCGGAGGACAAATCTACTTTAGTAACAATTATCGGAAGTTTGAATTGAACAAGGAAGCGCTTCATGCCACTGAAATCAAAGACTTTACCAAAGCAACTACACCTTTCGATTTTGAGGGCAAATTATTGCGATGGTGCTATCTCATTACTGTCTGATTCTTTGTCGAAATGTTTTAATTTATTGTAGTATAAAAAAAGCGAAGGTTAAACCTTCGCTTTTTTCGTTATTATCTGAATTGAGCATCCAGAGGAATGTCTCTTTTCAACATATCGTTTCGGTTGGCCATTTCCCAAGCAGTATAGAATACCAATTGAGCTCTTTTTGCCATTTGCACATAGTCGATTTTATCAGGTGTGTCGGTTGGACGGTGATAATCTGCGTGTGTACCATTGAAATAGAAAATGATAGGAACGCCTTTTCTAGCAAAGTTGAAATGGTCGCTTCTGTAATAAATACGCTCAGTATCTTTTGGATCATTGTATTTGTAATCCAATTCTAGTTTGGTGTATTTATTGTTAACGCTCTCACTTATTGGTTTTAAATCAGAACTAAGTTTGTCATCACCAACAACATATACGTAGTTGGTAGAATCACCTTTTCTTTTCGGATCGATGCGACCAATCATGTCGATGTTTAAGTCAACGGTTGTTTTATCCAATGGATAAGTTGGATGATCTCCATAATAAGCAGATCCCCAAAGACCTTTCTCTTCTCCCGAAACAGTGATAAAAATGATGCTTCTGCGCGGTCCTTTTCCGGCTGCTTTCGCTTTAACAAAGGCCTCAGCGATGTCCAACAATCCTGTAGTACCGGATCCGTCGTCATCGGCGCCAAAATAAATTACATTGTCTCTTTTACCTAAGTGATCGTAGTGGGCAGAGATCACCACATATTCGTCTTTTAAATCGGTTCCTTCCATGAATCCGATCACATTGCTACTGTTCAATTGAGCTGTTACTTTCGCAAAATCTAACATCACATTGGCTGAATAAACTTTAGCAGGAGTGGTACCGGTTTTCAAAGCCTCCTTAGCAGCATTGAAATCAGCTCCCATAATTGCAGCGGCAACTTCTTCAGAAATTAGGAAGGTATTGGGGTAAATGGTTTTACGAAAACCATTCACGTACATATTTCCTTTGTTTCCTCCTGGTCTGCGAGGAGAGCCATTGGCAACTTGCAATACGGCTATGGCGCCATTTTTTTGAGCTGCTTCTTGAATAGCGAAAGGGTTTCTTCCTCTTACAGTGGTGCCCGTTTGAGCTGGAGGGGTACCGGCAAAAACCAGAACAATTTTACCTTTTGCATTCACCCCTGCATAATCATCACGAGTTGAATCGCTGATTCCGTATCCTGCAAATACTACATCTCCACCGAAAAGGGTAGAAGTATAGGCACTCGCAAAGTTGATCGAGAAGTCTTTGTTGTATTCAAATGATTTTCCGTTTACTTCCAAACCGGCTCTAACCATTGAATCCTGAAATACAGGATACAATTGTTGGTAACTGCTGCCATTTCCAGGCGCTAGTCCCAAGCTTTTAAAATGATTTTCAATGTAAGCGGCGGCCTTTTTTTGACCGTCTGTGGCTGTTTCACGTCCTTCCATCTCGGCACCTGCTACAATGTAAAGATGCTTTTTTAAATCATCGGGAGTGATAGTGGCTGCGAATGGCTTAGGATCCGCTGCCTTAGGGGCTTTCTTAGCTTTTTGAGCTTGAGAAGTCAAACTAAAAAGTAAGGCGCCGGCAATAAAGAGTTTTCTCATGTTGATGCGCTATTTTTTTCAAAAATAAGTTTGTTCTGGGGAGTTTTGTTGCCATTGGTACAGTAATAGAACCCGTTACCCTTTATATGTGGCTAATTTTCGGCAAACTCACTCAATTCTAACCAACGCAGTTCTTTTTCATCCAATTCGTTGGTGATCGAAACCAATGAAGCACTCACTTCTTGTAAGCGTTCATAAGGAAGATCGGGTTTGTTCAACTCATTTTGCAATGCTTCTTTCTTAGCCGCCAATTCCGGTAGTTCTTTTTCCAGTATTTCGAACTCACGTTTTTCTTTATAACTCAGTCTACGTTTCTCAACAGGTTTTACTTCTTCAATTTTCTCTTTTACAGGTTCTGGTGTCGACGTTTTTTGTTGAATGGCTTCTTGCTCTTTCTCCCAAAGGCGGTACTGAGTATAGTTTCCGGGAAAATCGCGAATCTCGCCTTCACCTTCAAATACCAACAAATGATCAACCAATCGGTCCATGAAATAGCGATCGTGTGATACGATCAATAAACATCCGGGAAACTCTGAGAGAAACTGTTCCAGAACTCCCAATGTAGGAAGGTCTAAATCGTTGGTGGGTTCATCAAGTATCAGAAAATTGGGGTTTCTGAAGAGAATCGACAGTAAATGCAATCTCCTCTTTTCACCGCCACTTAATTTGCTGATATACGTATATTGCTTGTCGGGATCAAATAAAAACAATTGTAAGAATTGGGCAGCAGTTAAGGATCCGCCACTTGCCAATGGAAAGTTCTCCGCTATGTTCTTCACAAATTCAATCACCCTTAGGTCTTCTTTGATCACCAAACCCTGTTGCGAATAGTTACCAAAAATAACGGTATCGCCAATGTTTACTTTACCACTATCGGGTTGCTCCAGTTGTTGCAGGATATTGATAAATGTAGATTTCCCAACTCCATTCTTTCCAACAATCCCAACTCGCTCT
The DNA here is from genome assembly GCA_002385265.1 of Chitinophagaceae bacterium UBA3961. GTDB lineage: Bacteria > Bacteroidota > Bacteroidia > Chitinophagales > Chitinophagaceae > Endoryza > Endoryza foliicola. The sequence goes on along the minus strand of DGDD01000170.1, from coordinate 3,148 downwards.
CCCTTTTTAAAAGTATAATCGTAACCTTTTAGTAGTACTTTCTCACCATAACTCTTGTATACTTTCTTGAGCTCTAAAATCTTTCCACCAAGCCTGCTCATTTTCATATCCAATTGCAGCTTGGCATCTTCTATTTTCTGTTTGGCTTTTGATTCAATATCGTAAAAAGCATCAATGCGGCTTTTCGATTTGGTGGTTCTAGCTTTGGGTTGCTTGCGCATCCATTCCAATTCTTTTCGATAGGTATTTCGAGCTTTGTCAATACTGGCCAACTCGCTTTCCATTCGAGCCGCTTTCTTCTCTAAATAGTTCTCATAGTCTCCCTTATATACATAGAGTGTATTTCGATCCAATTCCCATATTTCATCACAAACCGAGTCAAGAAAATAACGATCATGGGTTACTAATAGAAGGGTAATACGCTCTTGATTGAGGTAATGCTCGAGCCACTCTACCATGGCGATATCGAGGTGGTTGGTAGGCTCATCCATGATCAGCAATACATGTTTGTGCTCAAATCCGATATCGATGAGGGTTTTTGCAAGAGCAATGCGTTTGCGCTGTCCACCCGATAAAGTTCCAACGGGTTGTTGTAAGTGGTGGATGTTCAATCTGCCTAAGATCTGCTTTACTTTAGCGTCAAAATCCCAGGCCCCCAATTGATCCATTTGAACAACGGCTTCATGGATTTTCGTTTCGTCGTTTATATCGCAGGCGTCTTCGTAGGCTTTAATGGCCGCAATGACAGGATTGCTGTGATGAAATATATTATCGAGAATGGTGGCCTTTTCATCGAAATGCGGTTCTTGTTCAAACAACGCGACGGTTACATCTTTATTGATCCAACAAGTACCTTCATCAGGCGTTTCGGCACCTGAAAGTATTTTTAGTAGGGTGGATTTACCGGACCCGTTCTTGGCAATTAGGGCTATTTTATCCCCTTCTTCAATGTGAAAGGAAATAGATGAAAACAGGGGCTGAATCCCATAACTTTTTGAAAGCCCCTCCACAGATACATAATGCATGGCGCAAAGATATTCAATTTAGCTTCCGATCTTCTAATTCCTTTTGCCATTTCAATGAACCTGCTTAACTTATATAAAATTTTAAAAATGGCCAGTTATAGCTTTAAAGTGAACGGAAAAGAGGTAGCGGTGGAGGCAGAACCCGATATGCCGATTTTGTGGGTTTTGCGCGATTTACTTGATTTAACCGGAACGAAATATGGGTGCGGCGTTAATACCTGTGGTGCCTGTACCATTCTCATTAACAATCGATCTGTTCGCGCTTGTCAAACTCCCGTTCGAGCCTGCAGCGGCCAAGACCTCACTACCATTGAAGGACTGGGCAAAGACGCCTTACACCCCATACAAGAAGCCTGGGAGAAGTTCAGTGTGCCACAATGTGGTTACTGCCAAGCAGGACAAATGATGGCTTTTGCCGGCTTATTGAGTCAGGTAAAAAAGCCAACAAAAGACCAGGTAAATTCTGTGATGAGCCAGAATTTATGCCGTTGTGGAACTTATCACAGAATAGAAAAAGCCATTGATCACGTATTATCTAACCTCCCAGCGTAACCGATTATGAAAAAAACTACAATCGATAGAAGAAGATTTCTTCAACTGAGTTCGATGGGAACCGGAAGCTTGTTAATTGGCTTCGTATTGCCATCGCAGGCGCAAGCCATGCTGCCCGATGATTGCGAGTACTTTCAACCCAATACACTTATTAAGATAGATAAATCGGGTGCCATCACCATTTATGTTGCCCGCCAAGAAATGGGACAAGGGGTGAATACATCACTGCCAATGATTGTGGCGGACGAAATGGATGCCGACTGGAAAAAAGTGAAAACAGAAATTGCGCCGTATGGAGCACTGGCGCCAGGTGCCCACGATACAGGAGGGAGTCAAAGTGTATTAACCGACTACAATGAATTACGAAAAGCAGGTGCCATTGCAAAAACGATGTTGATCACTGCTGCAGCTAAAAAATGGGGCATTGCTCCTGAAATGTGTGCTGCCGACAATGGGACCATTGTAAATGCCACCACCATGAAATCGATTGGTTATGGTGAATTGGTGTGTGACGCGGCCAAGCTTCCGATTCCTGAAAAAGTGACTTTGAAACAAGCTAAAGATTTCAAACTAATTGGGAAAGAGCAAAAGAAATCAAACTTAAAAGAAATTCTTACCGGAAAAGCAAAGTATGGTATTGATCTTAAGATACCGGGAATGGTATTCGCATCCATTGAACGATGCCCGGTTTTAGGAGGCAGTCTTGTGAAAGTAGACGATACAGCTGCCAAAGCAATTCCCGGTTATTTGAAATACGTTACCATCAAAGGCACGGGCGTTCCTATGCACGTTCGCGATGGTGTAGCAGTGATTGCCACCTCTACTTGGGCCGCACAAAAGGCCAAAGCACAGTTGAAAATTGAGTGGAGCATTCCAAAGGATAAACAACAAAACAGTGCTGATCTTTTCAAACAAATGGCGGTTGTAGCAAAGCAAAAGCCGAAGTTTGAAAAGTTCAAGAAAGGAAATATCGACTCTTTGAAGAAAGATCCTCTAAGAAGTTTACGCCAAACCTACAGTGAACCATTTTTAGCGCATGCCACTATGGAGCCTATCAATTTCATAGCTCAGGTAAAAGATGGCAACTGTGAATTGTGGGGTGGGTTGCAATTGCCCGATTGGACCGTCAATCAAATTGCCGCCGATTGTGGCATTAAAAAAGAAAACATTAAAGTAAACCTCGCATTAATTGGAGGTGGTTTTGGAAGACGCCTCCATTTTGAATTTGCTATCGAAGCCGTGAAAATTGCACAGCAGCTCAACCAGGCCGTTAAAATTGTGTGGGATAGAACGGAAGATATACGCTTCGATCCCTTCCGCCCGGCGAACTATCATTTACTGGAAGCTAGTTGGGACGTAAAAGGGAACATGGAATCTTGGTATCATCATTTGTTGTCAACTTCAATTGCAGTGATGACGGGTGGCCCTTCGGTTCCTGATCCATCGGAAAACTTAGGTGGTGCTACAGGCGATTTTTACTATGATGTCCCCAATGTTAAAACCGGATATACCCACGTTGATTTCAATATCAACAGAGGATGGCTTCGATCAGTTGAAATATGTATGAATGT
>DGDD01000122.1:2388-2664 GCA_002385265.1 Chitinophagaceae bacterium UBA3961 | reverse complement strand
TGTTGGAAACCAGTTAAAAAAACTGATACTTTGTGCCAGTAAAATCAGCAGATATTGAGCAGCCAGTTTAATACAATAATTAATGATATAATAAGTAAGGTCTAAATTCCAGTCACCTTTTCCTTTTACCCAATCCTTTTCATAGGGCATCCATCTTTCAAGCAACAATATAAATAATCCAAAAAGAGATATTACGGGGATAGTAACCATGTATTGATTATAGCCTGATTGGATTCCAAATATTAAGATAGCGGATGCTGCTGCCATTATCACGGG
>DGDD01000122.1:0-2019 GCA_002385265.1 Chitinophagaceae bacterium UBA3961 | reverse complement strand
GCAAGTTAGAGCATCCATAATTCTGGGTTCAATGCCTGTTTTTTTAGCATCAGAAGCGGTGATTGCTTCAACAAGGGAATGAATAATTTCTACAAAATCTTTATCGTCTGTTGAATCAGATTTAAACNNAAAAATGTTCAACAATGCGCTAAAAAGCTTGAATAAACCTGCTATTGTTTAAGGACTTCCGAAGGCGAAACACCAAACATTTCTGTAAATGTGCGGCTCAGATGGGCCACATCAGCAAAGCCGCCTTCATATGCAGCCTGTGTAAATGATTGCCCCTGCATTACGGCTTTTAAGGCTGCCTGCATCCGGCACCAAAGCACATATCTGCGAAAAGGAATGCCTATCTGTTCTTTGAACAAATGAGCAAAACGGCTTTCAGAAAGAAAGACTTTTGAAGCAATAGCTTCTAAAGTAATTTCTTTATGTAGAGATGATCGAATGCAAGTCAAAGCATTCATAACTCGAGGTTCAATGCCTGTTTTTTTAGTACCGAAAGTGGTGATTGATTTAATAAGGAAATGAATAATTTCAACAAAATCTTTACCGTCTGTTGAATCAGATTTAAACCAATCAATAAATCTTCCTCTGGTTTCGGCAACCTCTTTATCCAAATAATGAATGACTCCATGTTTTTTAAGCTGAAGTTTTTTTTCAAGTTGTAAAGCAAGTGATAATTCTGCATCAAGGTAGATAAAAATATAAAAATCGTCCTCCCCGCAGAACTGATGGGGTAAATCGGCTGCGATGATGCTACACTCACTCTTTTCAAATTCTACGCCATTTGTAGAAAGCAAAAAAGGCTTATCAAAAGCTATTACTATCTCCAAAGCATGATGTAAATGTAATTTAGTGATAACTTGCCTGCCTATGTACACAGCCAGACCATCATGAATTTGGAGTTTAAATGTTTGGTTCATCTTTTATTTGCAGCAACTTTTACCTTGCTGCATGGGAGGGCAAGCAATACTACCATAACTGCAAAATACACAGCAGTCGCCTTTATTTGGTTTTAGTCGGGCTTTACAGTTTTTGCACTCATAGAAATACTGGCAAGCATCTGTTGGCATTACTTCTTCCTCTTTGTGTCTGCAAACAGGGCATGTAATAATTGATAATATTTGGATATTCACTTGCAACAGTCCTTTTTTCGCACAAAGATAGCTTTGAAGATTTTCCAGAAAAACTGTCCTATTGATTTTATTGCAGTCATTACAACATTGTTAATAACATTAGCCCACTCATGCAAATCATCAATCCATCCTCAATAATGGTGATGGTACTCATGGGTAAATTAAATACAGCACCAAGGCAGGCACATTTTATTTTTCGTTTGTTAAAAACGCTTTGTAAAACCCCAACAATGCTTACCGTCATTACTACAAAGGTAACAATATTGGTAAGGATTGGATTGAACCCGGTTAAGAAAGCTAAGCCTAAAGCCAGTTCAGTAAACGCATAAACATAGCCCCACCCGTTCCACCTTTTTGCTACAATATCATACATGCGATAGCTCTCAGCAAATCCTTTCAGGTTAAGTAATTTAAAAAAGGAGAAAACCAAAAAGAACCCTGCCATAAAATGATTCATCCAACGCATCCATATAAAATCTCCCTGCACCCATTCTGCCAGCAATGTAATACCTGTGATATATCCAAAAATCAGCAGTATGGGTTTATAGATTTGCAACCAGGATTTTGTTTTTTCATCCTGCACGGTCGATACAGCCGCATGAAGTTGATGGTTAGTTTCGGAAAGTTGGTATTTGGGATAATCCTTTAATGCTTCTTTTAGCCGATTAGTTGAGATATGTTTGTCCATGTCAATAGTGGCTTCTCCTTTGGGCAAATCAATGGTTACATTTTTTACTCCTGGTACTTTTGATAAGAGGCTTTGTACTTTAGCCTGGCAACCGGTACAGGTCATGCCAGTTACGGAATATGTATGTGTCATAACTTAATAATTAACAACACAAAGTTCTATTCAATTTATCACTAAAGGTTAGAGAAGTAG
>DGDD01000125.1 GCA_002385265.1 Chitinophagaceae bacterium UBA3961 | reverse complement strand
ATTTTACTCAGAGCGAAATCAATACAGAATACCCAATTACTTCAGAGCTGATTTTTCTCTCAATATCGATGGCAACCATAAAGTAAAACAACGATTTCACAACTCATGGGCATTGGGACTTTATAACATGACCGGTAGAAAAAATCCATATTCCATTTATTTTATTGAAGACAATGGAGTGATCAAAGGATACAAATTAAGTGTAATTGGAACCGCTATCCCATACATTACTTTTAATATTCGTTTCTAATGAAAAAGATAATATACAGTATAGTACTCATCTGGGGATTGTTTAAAATCAATTCATGTACGGAACCTTATATTCCTAAAGTGGTTGCCTCCAATAATAATTACTTGGTAGTAGATGGATTCATCAATAGTGGAGGCGATAGTATAAAAATACGTTTGAGCAGAACTACTAATTTAGGAGATACCATAAAAGATGTGCCTGAGTTGTCAGCCGGTGTAACCATAGAATCAGAAAATGGTACGAATTATGCCCTAACTAGTCTAGGAAACGGTCAATATGGTTCCCTACCCATCACGTTTAACCCTAGTATCAAATATAAATTGCGAATAAGTACTGCCGGTGGAGGATTGTACGAATCAGAATTTGTGCAGGTAAAACCTACGCCTGCCATTGACTCCGTTTCATGGGTTAGAGATTCAGGGATCACCATTTCAGTTAATTCAAAAGACTTAACAAACAATACCCGCTATTACAGATGGGCCTATGAGGAAACTTGGCAATATCGGTCTTACTACGAATCACTCTATAAGTTTGACTACCTCACCAATCAAGTTAACTTTCGCAATAGTTCGGAAATGATCTATGACTGTTGGAGTACCGACGGAAGCAAAGACATAATCATTGGAACTACAAGCAACCTATCGCAAGACATTGTAAGCAATCAACGAATGGTAATTATTCCCAAAGGTTCAGACAAGATAAGTGTAAAATACAGTATTCTAGTAAAGCAATATGCACTCACAAAAGAAGCATTTGAATATTGGCAAATACTAAAAAAGAATGCGAAAGATTTGGGAAGTATTTTTGGAAACCAACCCTCTACACTTACCGGAAATGTGAAATGCATTAGCAATCCTTCTGAACCTGTAATTGGATTCGTAAGCATTTCATCGGAGTCGAGTAAAAGAATCTTCATCAACAAAGGTGAAGTTTCCGATTGGGGAGCTTCATCTAACTATGAAAGCCAATGCAAAGCAAAGATTCCTCCACCCGACAGTATAAGTTACTATTTACAAAACGACAGAACCCTGGATATTGCTTATGCAATTACAGGGGGAGGATACGCACTTGCAAAAAATGTATGCATTGATTGTAGATTGAATGGAGGAACCACTAAAAAACCAAGCTTCTGGTAATGAAAAACAAACTTTTTAAATATAGCGCACTACTATTTGCAAGCGTTTTAACTGCAATTAACATGGTTGCACAGCAGCCGGTTAACTATCTCATGAATCAATCTGTGGAGACGATTTATGCAGAAGTTGCACAAGAATCGATTGTATCGGGAGAAACCTTGTGGTTTAAAATATTGGTTACAAATGGAGCCCAAATGACCAGTCAAGATTTGAGCAAAGTGGCCTATGTAGAATTGATTGCTCCTGACGGCAAAGCTGTAATACAAGCAAAAATTCTATTAGAGCACGGCAGCGGAAATGGATCTTGGGTAGTTCCAAACTCGCTCAGCGGTGGCATCTATAAATTGAAAGCATACACCCGATGGGCAAAAACCTATGGTCATGATGCTGTTTTTTCCAGAAATATTCAAATCATCAATCCAAATAAGTACGACCCAAATGCAGCCATCGAGTCTAACTTGCAAAAATCAAATCGTACCGAATTTGAAGGTGGAAGCTTTATTGTTGGGTTGAAAAACACGCTCTATTTTGCGGCTGAAAAAGACGTTGTTTTCTTCTTATTAAAAGACAATAATATCGTTGACAGTACACAAGATAAAACGAGCACAATCAGAAGCTTTATTATTAAAGGAGAAAAAGGGAGTACCTACGCAATTAAAAATTCGAAAACAGGTGAACTGACTGTTTTAAAAAAACCGGAAGAACAAGGATGGCATTTTGAAATTTCAAAGTTAGCAGGCACTGACATGCAATTCTATATGGAAAGAACTGCATTTGCATCAAGTTCTCCAACATTCTTTTTAGTGCTGCACACCAATCAGGAAATCATAGAAGCGCAACAGTTCAAATCGGGAGATCTTAAGTATAATGGTATTTTTCACTTAAATCGTCCATTCGAAGGAGTTGCCACCGTTTCTATGCTTGATGCAGATAAAAAGCTGATTGCTGAGACCAGCGTATTATTCCCATTTCAAGAGAGCTCTAAATTAAGTGTTAGCACAGACAAGCCTGTTTATAAGTCCCGAGAAACAGGAGTGCTGAAGATATCGGAACTCGATTCAACTACACTCACGAATTTAACCGTAAGAATTCGTAAAATTGATGACCAACCTTCGCAACCAAGCACTAATCTTAACTCCTATTTTAGGATTATTTCCAAATTACCCGAAATACCATTAGATCAACAAAACTATATCAATAGCAATTCAGGTGATTTTGAAAAAGTAAAACCCATAATGGTTCTATACGGATCGCATCATGACTCTCTTGAGCAAAAGCTGCAGTATGCTCCCGAACTTTCCGGCCACCTTATATCGGGTACTGTAAGAAATCGGAAAACATTGGAACCTGTTGAAGGTATTCGCACATACCTATCTATACCAGGCGATCGTTTTTATTTCAATTATGCTCAATCTGACAAGCAAGGTCATTTTGTGTATGATGTAAAACGATGCTTTGGAGTGGAAAGTTTTATCATTCAAACCAATAGCCAAAAAGATTCGGGTTATATCATTGAAATTGACAATCCTTTTCTTACCCACAAGGGATTTTCAACGACAACAAATCCGGAAGCGGCTTCAAATGAGCCCAATCTTCTGAAAAGAATCCAAAATGCTCAACTTCAAAATGGCATAAATTCAGTAAAAAAAGACCAGTACTTTCTTCCCAACTATAACGACAGTACTCCTTTCTTTGGAAAAGCAGATATTGAATACAATTTGGACGACTATACAAGGTTCACAACCATGGAAGAGATTTTGCGCGAATATGTTGTTGAAGTAGATGTGAAGAAAACCTCCAATGGATTTAGAATTCGTGTGTTAAATGTTCCTTTCAAAGAACTCTTTTTAGAAGACCCTTTGGTATTGTACGACGGAGTACCCATATTTGATATGAACAAAGTGATGAGTTTGGATCCTCTTAAAATTGCGAAACTTGAAGTGGTGTCAAGAAGATTCCTTTTAGGTGCCCATGCATTTGACGGAGTAATTAATATCTCGAGTTATAAGAAAGACTTGAACGGCCTTCAATTAGATTCAAAAGCATTGGCGATAGAATACCAGGGATTACAATTGCAGCGACAATTTTCAGCACCCAACTATTCTAACAAAGAATTGAAGAATCAAAAATTGCCGGATCTAAGAACCTTGCTGCTATGGGAACCGGAAAATCTAATCTATCAAAAAAGCTCACACTCGATCAACTTTAACACTTCAGATATAACAGGAACATTTATTGTAGAGATTTCCGGAATTTCAAATACCGGTAAATTGGTCTCTGCAAGTCGTTCCTTTACCGTTACAGAATAATGAGCAAATCGGGAACGAATCAATTCGTTCCCGGTTGTTTTAATGGACCCGATTTTGCTTTCTCGGCATCCACCATTTTCTTTACATCTTCCAGTAATTTTTTTGCTTCATAAATAATACCGTCTTTGATGGTATACAAAACACCACCGGCTCTTATTGGCTTATTGTCTTTATCAAGTTTAAGTGCCCCAACACCATATAATACCTGTAAATTTTGAAGCGGATTTTCATCAATTACAACAAGGTCGGCCAACTTACCTACTTCTACTGTTCCTATTTCTTTATCAGCACCCAAACTTTGTGCACCATACATAGTAGCCGATCGAATTACTTCTAAAGGGTGAAAGCCGGCTTCTCTAAGCAATTCCAGTTCTCTAATGTAACCGAAGCCATACAGTTGATAGATAAACGCATTGTCACTGCCCGCGGTAACCCGTCCACCTCTATTCTTGTATTCATTTATAAAAGTCATCCATAACCTGAAGTTCTCTTTCCATGCAACTTCTTGTTCAGTGCCCCAATTGAACCAATACGATCCGTGAGAAACCCTACTTGGTTCGTAAAACTTCCAAAGTGAAGGCAACGTATAAATAGCATGCCATTCTTGCGTACGTGCCCTTTCTAGGTCTCTACTTGCTTCATAGGTATCAAATGTAGGATCTAGAGTATAATCTAATTTCAGCAACTCATTCATCACCTCATTCCATTTCTCGGAATAAGGTGGTGCTGCTTGTTTCCACAATTTACCGGCTTCACCAAAACGGTCTTGTTCATTGAGGTAGTTGTAATCGAGCGGATAGTTTTGAATGGTTTTGTCGGTAAACAATGCTTCCGGCAAGCCGTACCAATGCTCCATGCTCGTCATGCCCGCTCTTGCTGAGTTCAATACATTCCATCGTGCAACGTCCATTTGGGCATGATGACAGGTAGAACGCAATCCTAACTTTTTATTCTCGCGAATTGCCGCATCCATTATTTGAGGAGGTGCACCAAAGAACTTGATCCCATCTGCCCCTTTTTCTTTGTTTTCGCGGACCCAGGCTATAGCATCTTCCGGAGTCACAATGGGTTGTTTCGCTCCTTGGCCAAACGCTGTATAGGCGTATATACGAGGCGCCGTGATGGAGTTCTCGGCACTCTTTTTCTTTTGATCCAAAACCCAATCCAAACCGTTACCACAAGAAGGATCCATAATAGTAGTGATTCCATGTGCCATCCATAACTTGAATACATATTCAGCTGGGGTGCCTTGTTCCACACCACCAATATGACCGTGCATGTCAATCAAACCGGGTAATATGTATTTCCCTTCACAATTCACTTCTTTCCCTCCCTCCTTCAATTTCGGTCTACGTGCATCCGAAATGGGGACACCGGGGTACCCAACAGTCGTTATTTGAACGATTCTATTTTTCTCGATTACAATGTCTACCGGACCAATAGGAGGAGCTCCCGTTCCGTTTATTAAAGTAGCTCCTCTTAATATTAATTGAGTATAAGGGCCTGCGCCTTCAGATCTTGGAGGAGCTTTTTTGATTTGTGCGATTGTTGTTAGCGTGATAAAGGATACCACCAATACAGAAAGTATTTTTCTCATTGCAATTAGTTATATCGAAATTTACAGAAAAATCGGGTCATTTGATCCAAATGTATTCTGCAAATGAAGATTCAATTCTGGTCAATTGGCAAAGCCCATGATTCGGACCTCAAAAAAAGCATCGAAGAGTTTACGCAAAGAGTTGGTCGCTACTATCCGGTAGAATGGGTCATTATTGCCCCTCCCAAAAATGCAGGTGCGCTTCAGCCTGATGAACTAAAAAAGAGAGAAGGTGCATTGATATTAGATAAACTTGGGAAAGATGACTTTTTAATTGCACTCGACGAATACGGAAAAGAAGTAACCAGCGAAGGACTGGCCAAAATCATTCAAACCAGAGCAAACGAAAGCACGCGTTCCTTGGTATTCTTGATTGGTGGGGCTTTTGGCATCGATAAAGCAGTACTTCAAAGCGCGCCAATTAAGTGGAGTCTATCACAATTAACATTCCCGCATCAGTTGGTTCGACTAATTTTGGCGGAGCAAGTGTACCGAGCTTGTACGATAATTAAAAACGAAAAATACCACCATTCGTAGTTTTATGGTATTTTCTTATTTTGGCGTCTTATAAACAATAGATATGACCATTACACTCATCATAGTTTTAGTAACCATTGGAATTTCACTCTATGCTTTTTCGAATGAGAAAGTTATGAACGACTTTATCTTCTACCCACCCGCAGTAACCAACAATAACCAATGGTACCGCTTTTTTTCTTGCGGTTTTATCCATGCAGATTTTATGCACTTGATATTTAACATGGTGGCGTTATTTTCCTTTGGCACCATGGTAGAAGCTCGATTTGAGTCGATCTTTTTGGAAAAAGGCAAGCTATTTTATATCATAATGTACTTAAGTGCTCTGTTTGTTAGTCTCTTGCCTACTTACAACAAAAACAAAAATAATAGTAACTACTATAGTCTTGGGGCTTCAGGAGCTGTATCAGCAGTTGTATTCGCCGGGCTTTTGCTCGTTCCAACAATGGGCATAGGAATTATCTTTATCCCTTTTGTAAACATTCCTGGTTTCATCTTCGCTCCATTGTATTTGGTCATTTCTTCGGTACTCGATAAACAAGGAGGTGGAAGAATTAATCACTCGGCTCACATTGCCGGTGCATTGTACGGACTTGCCTTCATGATTGTTGTAGGAAAACTAGTGGCCGATCATAATAGCATATCTGAATGTATTGCCATGATG
>DGDD01000196.1:11212-11920 GCA_002385265.1 Chitinophagaceae bacterium UBA3961 | reverse complement strand
GTGATGATTTGATTGATTCTATGCGCGTCTCCGGTATATACCTCGCTTAGCTTATCGTCAAATTTGAGGTCAATTTTTACGCCATTAACGGCAGCTTTTGGCGACATTAGTTGGCGAACGGCTTCTAGCTCCTCTTTCAAAGAGAAAGGGCTGGTTTCTAGATGAAGTACGCCGTTGTTGATTTTTGAAAAGTCAAGAATATCGGTAATGATGGATTGTAGGGTATCGATCGCTTTATCTATTGCATTCGTATAGGTTATCTGCTCTTCACTCAATGGAGTCCCCTGTAGTAATTGTAGCATGCCATAGATACCACTTAGTGGGGTTCTAATTTCATGACTCATATTGGCGAGGAAAAGTTCCTTGGCTCGAGAGGACTTTTCTGCTTCAAGTTTTGCCTTGGTTAAGTCTTCTTCAAGGTTTTTTTGGCGCGTAATATCCAAGTGAATTCCTATTGATCCGGTTACTTCTCCCTTATCATTGTATAAAGGAGCCCCGCTAATTAACCACCATCTTTTTTCTCCGGATTTTATTTTGACCGGGATCTCGTATACATCCGACACTTTGTTAAGGCGGCTCTCATTTTTTGCTCTCATGAGTTCCTCATAAGCCGAGTCATCTAAAAAGAGTTCGGTAGGACTCATGCCAATTAATTGATCCTCTTCGTACCCGCTGATTTCACAGAAACTTTGATTTACATATTTGATG
>DGDD01000196.1:0-10847 GCA_002385265.1 Chitinophagaceae bacterium UBA3961 | reverse complement strand
TGCGTTCGTCCAAATCAACTTCTACAAGGCCTAAATTGATATTGGAAATAATGCTTCTGTATTTCTCTTCACTTTGGCGGAGCTGCTTTTCATGTTCAATACGGGAGGTAATGTCGGTGTATTTCCAGAGATGCCCCTTATATTCTCTATTAATGAACATAGGAATATAGTTCCTTTCAAAAACACGACCATCCAACAGTTCTAAGGTTTCTCCAATTACTTTTTCTTTTTTGAAAAGAATTTCATCGATTCTAGAAATGAACTGTTCTTGATTTTTGAACAGATGTTTTGATTGCTCGGCACTATTGGTGCAGTCCGTTCCTATTAATTGATCCGGTGCTGCAGGTATATTAAATAAGTCTACGAAAGTTTGATTCACCACTACTATTTTCCGTGATTCATCTTCTAATAATACACCGGTTTGAAGATTGATGATCACTTGCTCAAGGCGCTGAGCAGCTAAGGAAGCGGTGACTTTTTCCTTTTGGAGTGTTTGTAACAATTCAGTCGGATCGCTGAAGTTCTTTTGCGATGCTTTTACGACCTGTGATTTTTCGGTGTTTTGACTGTTTGTATGCAATTTTTGACGATTTGCTGTAATTGGTTTGCTCATAAAACTGATTTGAGTACTATCATCAATCAATATTCGCAGCAGTCGGTATAAAAGGATAATTAAGGGTTAGTGCTTATATTTATTTTTTAGTGTGATAACTAGATCAGGAATAAAAAACAATTTCATTGCTTGCACGTTTGGTAAACTGTATAAATTTGTAATATGTATACTTGTGTTGTAATCGACGATGACCCTATTTCTTCCGGTGTTATCACTCACTACTGTGAAAAGCATCCAGAGCTCACACTTGTACAAGCTTTCGCAGACCCTAAAGAAGCTTTGTCGTTTCTTGCCAAAGAACCGGTGGATATTCTGTTTTTAGATGTTGAAATGCCCGAGATGACAGGGTTCGAACTTCTCGACAAGCTTCAGTATACCCCTTACGTTTTTATGTTTACTTCGAAACCTCAATATGCTCATGAGGCGTACGAGTACAATGTGATCGATTTCTTAAAGAAACCTGTTGTTTATACTCGATTCTGTGAAGCCATTGACAAGCTATCAAGGTACGATGTACAAAGGCCCACGGCGGCGAACAGCGATGAAATCTTCATCAGAGTCGACGGGAATCTCATAAAAGTTTCCTTTGAAGCGATCCTTTTCATTGAGGTGGTGGACGATTATATTAAAGTGATCACCCCCAAGGCTACTTTTCTCGTTCTTTCTACGCTTAAACATATCGAAAACAAACTCAGTAACACGTTTCTTAAAGTTCATCGGTCTTACATCATTAACCTCAAACATATCGATCGTCTTTCCGAGGGTAAGGTTTTCATTGCAGGGAACGCCATTCCTGTAAGCAAGGCGCATCGGTTGGCTCTGATGAGCAGACTTAATATTCTTTAATGTTGATTTCATCCTGTATCGGTGTGGTTTCTTGATCAAATAATGAATGGATCGAGGCTGTTTTAGAACTTATTCAGTCGAATTTTGACCGGAACCAATACAAGCTTGGGTGCAGGATTGAAAGCGCGAGTGATCAGCGAGGATAAGAGTGTAAAGATTTGCTTCATTCGGTACGATTAATTGTTCTTTAAAGGGACGCCTATGAATTGACAGCGTAAAACTATCATCCTCATTTAGTATTTAAAAGTTGTAATCGGTGAATGAACGAAACCAAGGGGTAAATATCAAAATTGCCCTCTTTTTGAAAACGCTTACTTTCGTTTGCCTTCCATTTTATCCGTATAGTCTACACTTCCCAGTCTGATTCTCAACGGAATACCCGTTTTACGCTCAAATTTGAGCTCCTGGCGACAAAAGAAGGCCAAGTTTTGGGAGTAGAAATTGGGTTTTACCGGGCTTGAAGTTCCGTTTAAAGCTGAAATTTTTATTTTTTGGGGAGAAGCCAAAAGAATTGAGGAAGAAATTTTGTGACCGCTAAGGGTTTGAATACTGTCGGAATGTAGAATGGACAAGGGTTTCACTTGACCAAAACTTTTGGTCGAAAATCCTATCAATAGCACAACAAGAATTTTAAGAAAACGTTGCATGTCCCGTATTTATATAATAATTAGATTTACGGCCTGATTTTTGTGGAAAATGGCGATTTTTTACCGAAATTTGCCACAAGAAACCTCCTAAACCCCTGATATACATGTCCTTAAGCCAAGGCCTACATCAAAAAATGCTTCAAAAGCTGTCACCGCAGCAGATTCAGCTCATGAAACTGCTCCAGGTACCTACGGCTATTTTGGAAGAACGGATTAAGGAGGAAATGGAAGAAAACCCCGCTCTTGAACTGGCCGAAGACGCTCACGAAGACGAATATAACAATGATTTGAAAGATGAGTTCGAAAATGCCGACGATGAATTTGACAATGATGGCAGCGAGGACGAATACGAGAACATCGATATCAGCGAATACGTTTCTGAAGGGGATGATGATATTGCTGACTATAAGTTAAGAGATGACAATTACCAAGACTCTGATGAGAATAAAGTAACTCCTCATAAAACAGAAACCAGCTTCCATGAATTGCTTTTAGAGCAGCTGGGTTTGATGACCATGGAGGATCGAGTTCGGAAAATTGCTGAACAAATTGTGGGGAGTATTGACGATGATGGTTATTTGAGAAGAGAAACTTCGGCAATTGTAGATGATTTGGCTTTTCGTCAAAATGTAGATACTTCGGAAGAAGAAGTGGAAAAGATGATTCAAATGATTCAGCAGTTTGACCCTCCCGGTGTGGCTGCTAGAGATTTGCAAGAATGTTTGCTCCTCCAATTAAAGCGTTTGAAAGTTCAAGGCAAAGAGGTTGATATTGCCATTGAAGCGATTGAACATTACTTCGATGAGTTCACAAAAAAGCACTACGAAAAAATTCAGCGTGGATTGGGGATTGATGATGAAGGCTTGAAGGCGGTTATTAATCAAATCATTAAACTGAATCCAAAGCCCGGCGGAAATGTTGAATCAAATAGCTCCGGTGAAAGTTATGTAATTCCCGACTTCTTTATATTCAACAATGCCGGAAAATTGGAACTCACGCTGAATTCAAGAAATGCACCTGATTTGCGTATCAGTGAAGGATACCGCGACATGCTGAAAGAATACGATAGAGGCAGCAAGAAAGACAAGCGCCAGAAAGAAGCTGTTCTGTTTATCAAACAAAAGATTGATGCTGCCAAATGGTTCATTGATGCCATCAAACAGCGGCAGCAAACATTAAGTTCTGTAATGGGAACCATTATGGAATATCAGCGTGAATTTTTTATCACCGGCGATGAGACCACGCTTCGCCCCATGATCTTAAAAGATATCGCAGAAAGAACCTACTTAGATATCTCTACCGTTAGCCGTGTTGCGAATTCCAAGTTTGTACAAACGGAATTCGGTACTTACCGTTTGAAATTTTTCTTCAGTGAAAGTTTAAGTACTGAAAGTGGAGAAGAAGTATCAACGCGAGAGGTTAAAAAAATTCTCTCCGATTTAATTGAAGCCGAAAGCAAACGCAAGCCTTTAAGCGATGAGCGGCTCACTGAATTACTGCAAGAAAAAGGCTACAATATTGCACGTCGCACCGTTGCTAAATACCGCGAGCAATTAAATATTCCGGTAGCGCGGTTGAGAAAGGAGTTGTAATTCATCGAGTTGAATTAGCTATCTTTGCGGCATGGAACAAACACTCCCTGTTACATCAGAACAAGAACCCGTTCAACAAGCCACCGGTGTGTTGAAATTCCTGGGACATTTGATCAGTTATGTGTTTCATCCATTGTTCATTCCTACCTTGGTTTCGGCATATTTGATCTATTTACATCCTTATGCATTTGCCGGAAACTCTTCACTATTGAAATTGCAGCGTTTGCTATCTGTATTTGTGAATACTGCCTTTATTCCCGGATTTGCTGTGTTTTTAATGTGGCGCTTGAAGCTAATTGAATCGATCTATTTGCGAACCGTTAAAGAGCGCATCATTCCATATGCCGCCGCCATTATCTTTTACTTTTGGGGATGGTATGTATTAAGTCGTCAACAAGAGATCCCTCCTATGTTTGTTGATTTCTTACAGGGCAGTTTTTTTGCGGTTTGTGGTGCATGGATCGTTAACATCAATAGTAAAATAAGTATGCACACCACAGCAATGGGTGGCTTACTCGCTTTCATGATTATATTCTCTTTTACGGATGATAATGCCAGTGGACTTTATCTCGCATTAGCCGTATTGATTGCAGGATTGGTTGGCACCGCCCGCTTCCTAGTTTCAGATCATTCTAAGTTGGAGATTGTTCAGGGTTATGTGGTGGGAATTCTAGCGCAGGTAGTAGCGTATTTTTTGAATTAGTACTGTGGCTTGTTTGTCTGTAAGAAAAGGAAAATCAGCCTGTATTTTTAGATCAAGTTTTGAGTTATGCGCAGCTTCGCTGCTTGGTGTTCGCAAAGGTTAAAGAAGAGGTAAAAGTTACACAAAGAGAGGTTGTAGCAATCTTCCTTTGTTGACCACAGATTGCGCAGATTATTACAGATTGCCACAGATTAGATTTCGCTTTTTAATCAGCCTGACTGCCGGCTGTTTAACTATTAATTATTAATTATTAACTATTAATTAATCAATCACGGCTGTCGCTTCTATCTCTATCAAATACTCCTTATCAATCAATCCCTTCACTTCAATCATGCTGGTGCAAGGTTTAATTTCTTTGAAGAATTCGCCGTGGGCACGACCGTATTCTTCCCAGCGGCTGATATCGGTTACAAACATTCGGGTACGAACTACATCTTTTAATTCTGCACCGGCTCTCTTTAATACCGTTTCTATTTTTTTGATAATAAAGGCTGTTTGTGCATAGGCGTCGTTCACGCCTACAGTGGCGCCGGTTTCATCCACGGCAACGGTTCCGGTGACTTCAATTAAATTGCCAATTTTAACAGCTCTGCTATAGCCCACAATGTCTTCCCATTTTGCTCCGCTAGAAAAATTTTGTCTGGTACTCATTTGTATTCAATGTTTTCCGGTTTAATAATTGATTCTCCTTGAATGCGAAGGTAGATTTGTGCTGCGGTAACCACATCCTTTTGGCAGTAGATGGCAATTCTTTCCAAGTTCTTTTCATTCCAATATACATCACCCACCATGCTTCCATCGATATCATCTTTGGGCGTTGGTATGCCTAAAGTATGTGCCAGAAGATTTAGTGAGGTATAGCTTTTGAAATCCCCGAATTTCCAGAGCTCCATGGTGTCGAGGTGGTTTACTTCCCAAGGTTTTTTCCCTGCTGTATTGAGTATTGATGGAATTGGTACATTGTTGATGATCATACGGCGGCATAGGTAAGGGAAGTCGAATTCTTTACCGTTGTGTGCGCACACATATTTATTACCGTCGGCGCTCCATTTTCGAAGCATATCGGAGAATTGGTGAAGCAAAAGGGCTTCTTCGTGTCCGAAATAAGATTTCACGGCAATCTTTTTTTCATCGCCATAACCTTGAATAACGCCACAGCTTATGCAAATGATTCGGCCGAACTCGGCATAGATTCCGGCACGGTTGTAAATAGATTGAACGGTTTCTTCTTCTCGGCTTTTCAACAGCGCTTCTGCTTTTTTATTCCAAAGCTCTTTCCATTCCGGGGAGAGCAGTTCATAGTTTGCCTCTTGCGAAACCGTTTCAATATCTAGAAATAAAATGTGATTCATGTGGAGGAGCTTACGAAAGCAATTTACTGAATATTCGAAGCGGGGAAGCCTCTTACATTTATTAGTTTTGTACAAATTATTGATATGGACGTTGAATCACTTCGCGAGTACTGTATTCGAAAGCCCATGGTAGAAGAGAGTTTCCCGTTTGGCGAAGACACTTTGGTGTTTAAAGTAGGGGGCAAGATCTTCTTACTCTGTTCGCTTGATTCCAATCCGCTCCGGTTTAATGTAAAATGCGATCCGGAATTGGCCATTGAATTAAGAGAACGGTATTCTTGCGTACAACCGGGCTATCATATGAACAAGAAACATTGGAACACTATTGTAGTAGATCATAGTGTTTCCGACAATGATTTAAGAGAGTGGATTGATCATTCCTATGGCTTGGTTTACAAGCCTAAGAAGCGATAAAATATTTTTTAAACTTTTTTTAAGTGTACACAATAAAATAAATAAAGCACTAGGGCTTGCATTAATAATACTTGAATAATATTTTTGATTTGTGCCCGTTTGAATAAGCGGAATCACCTATTGAAAAACCCTAATTTGATCCATGCGCCCTTTAAAATCCGTAGTGGCTATAGGCCTTTTGTTGATATTACTGTCTACCCCGGTTCTACAAGCGGGGGTCACCAAAGATGATGTGATCGTTTCAGTGATCGATACTACAGAAGAAATTCCCACCAACAATACTGATTCAAATGTTGCAAATTCTTTATCAACTAGTTTAGATAAAGAAGCGAAAGATTTGTATGAATCGATGCGCCTGCGCAGATACGGATTAACTCAAAACGCTTTTGTATTTGCCTGGAAAGGATACAAGAAGCTACTCGAAAAGGGCTCTATCTATAAGAAAGGGGTCTTATCTATTGCCGATTTCAGTCAAAGTTCAAGAAGAAAACGTTTGTATGTGTTGGATGTGGAAACCAAAAAGGTTTTAGTGAATACCTATGTAGCACATGGAAGAAATAGCGGAGGTGAATATGCTAAATCATTTTCAAATAAGCCGGAATCTCATAAAAGTAGTTTGGGTTTTTATGTAACACGTAAAACCTACTGGGGAGATCATGGCTTGGCCTTGAATATAGATGGTGTGGAGAGAGGAATCAATGATTTGGCCAATGATAGAAATATTGTAGTTCATGGTTCAGAATATGTTGGAGCTGACTTTTTGCGATGGAATCGCTTTAACGGACGGAGTTATGGCTGTCCTGCGGTACCGGCAAAAGACACGAAGAAGGTGATCAACTCCATCAAGGATGGTTCTTGTTTCTTCATTTACCATCCCTCAAAAAACTATCTGCAAAAGTCTAAAATATTAAACGGCTAGGTTGGACGTATAACTTCAGATGGTTTGAAGGTAGAAAGCTCAATATAGGTTCGTACCCTATGATTGGGCTTTTCTTTTTTGATCAGGATTTAAAGGATTTAGGGATTTACAAGATTGATTTCTACTGATAAGCTTGATTTTCTCCTTTTCCCCTTTATTCAAAGTAAGCCGAGAGTATTACATCATTGCAAACAATGAATATCATTCGTACTACTCAAATTCACAAATCATCAAATTTTCAAATCAGCTCCCTCATTTAAATTCGTTGGTATAAATTCTCAGCAACAATAAAAACAGCGCAATTAGAATTGGTCCGAAGATGAGGCCGATGAAGCCGAAAAGATTGAGGCCTATGATTACGCCGAATACGGTGATCAGCGGGTGGGTATCGCCTAATTTTTTCTGCATCCAAAAACGAAAAACATTGTCAACGGTACCAACCACTCCCGCGCAATAGAGTAATAAGATAATGCCTTTTGTGTCGTGTCCGTTCGCGAAAAAAACCAGTGATAATGGTACGTAGGCAATTGCCACACCAACTATGGGTAACATACCGGCAATACAGGTTACTACAAACCAAAAAATTGGTTGGTCTACTCCCAAAACCAAATAGCCTATAAGGGCTACAACACCTTGTAGTACCGCAATTAAAGGAATTCCCAGTGCATTCGAATACACCAACGTATTCATTTCCCTTCTTAGTAAAAGGATGTTTTCGTCTTTCAAAGGCACATTCGAGTAAAAGCTGGCTTCCATTTTATTTCGCTCTGTTAACATGAAGTACAAAATGAAGTACATGACAATAATGGTGGTAGCAGTACTTATGGTGGCGCCAAGAAGATTCGGAAGAACACCGGCTGCCCAAGCGGTTAGTTTTTTAATACTTGCATCGCTTAATATCTCAAATTGATAGCGTACCTCGTATTGATGAACATAGTTTTTGATAGAGCCCAACACGTCGCCCGAATGTTGTACCGCAAATCCAATTTTTGAACCGAGCATGTTCACTAGTAAAAAGATGGGGAAGATGATGACGATGAAAGAAATGATCATTAGAGTGGCAGCAGCCATCCATGGCTTCCACTTCTTTTTAAATTCTAATTTGTGCATCCATCCTCTTAATAAAACATATAAAGTGTAGGCGCCTAACAATGCCGGAATGAATTGACTGAGTTCCAAGAAAAGCACTGTTCCAATAGCTAGAATCAGCAACAAGAATAAGATTTGTCGAATGGTATTATTGGAAATGGGACTCTGCACGTGTATAGATTTTGTGAAAGTTACTACTTAATTGAACATCGGTTATTGGGTAGTTTTCAAAAATTCTTTTTTCAATTCAAAAAAAACACCACCTTTGACTCTCAACGCTTCGAATATGATTTTCTAATTAGGGGATAGTTCTACTCATTCCCAACTTGCCGCCTTCATCATTATTACCGCAACGGTGCCCCGTTGCATTTCACATTATTTATTTTATTGTATTTGTATGACGACCGAAAAACAACCAACGTCTATTCGACGCATTATATCTGTTATTAAAGCATCACTGAGTGGTAAGGAGTATGATTATACCACGGGCTCTATAAAAATGGCGATCGTATTGCTTGCCATTCCCATGATTCTTGAATTAAGCTTGGAGAGCGTGTTTGCGGTGGTGGATATGTATTTTGTAGGACATCTCCCCAATAGTAAAAACGCTGTTACAACGGTAGGATTGACAGAATCAGTGATTTCTATTGTTTACTCCATTGCTATTGGCTTGAGTACAGCTGCTACTGCCATGGTATCAAGAAGAACAGGGGAAAAAGACCCGGAAGCCGCAGCGAAAGCGGGTATCCAATCAATTTGGATTGCCATTTTAACCACAATCTTAGTAAGTATACCGGGGGTAATTTTTGCTTCCGATATCTTGCGATTGATGGGCGCTTCACCGGAAGTAATTGAGGAAGGAACTCCTTTCACTCGAATTATGATGGGTGGAAGCCTGGTGATTATTTTGATATTTTTGATCAATGGAATTTTTAGAGGCGCCGGTAATGCAGCCATGGCCATGAAAAGTTTATGGATCGCCAGCTTTCTAAATATCATTTTATGTCCCTTGCTTATTTATGGTCCGGGTCCTTTTCCGGAACTTGGATTGAAGGGTGCAGCCATTGCAACTACCATTGGAAGGGGTATTGGTGTGTTGTATCAACTTTTTCATTTGTTCAATGGAAAGCATTTCTTGAAGTTTAAGAGAAGCCAGTTAAAGCCCGACGGGGAATTGATGTGGTCGGTGGTAAAGATCGCAAGCCCTGCAACCCTACAGTTTCTTATCAATTCCGGAAGCTGGATTGTGTTGGCCTGGATCGTATCTACTACAGGAGGCACCGTAGCTTCAGCCGGATATCAAATTGCCATTCGAAATGTGGTGTTCTTTATATTGCCTGCATGGGGATTGAGCAATGCTGCGGCAACTTTGGTGGGACAAAACTTGGGAGCCAAACAACCGGATCGAGCAGAAAGGAGTGTGCTTTTAACCGCCAAGTACAATGGCATATTCATGGCGGGGGGGATGGCATTATTTGTTTTTGTAGCGGGGCCAATCATTCGTTTGTTTACAAATGATCCTGAAGTGATTTCCTATGGAACTGAGGCGCTGCAAATTATTGGCGCCGGTTATGTGTTCTATGGAATAGGAATGGTAATGATGCAAGCCTTGAATGGGTCGGGCGATACCAAAACACCAACCTGGATCAGCTTCTTCTGCTTTTGGTTGTTTCAAGTACCGCTTGCATTCTTGTTATCTGAGTTTTTTAAATGGGGCCCACGCGGTGCTTTCATTGCGATACCCGTTGCCGAAATATTGATTGCACTAATTGCTTATTGGTATTTTAAGAAGGGCAAATGGAAGACTGTGCAGGTTTAGTTTAATCGGATGCCTGTAATACTAAGTGCGGGGTAACTACCTCGCACTTAGTATTACTAATTCTCAAATTTTCTAATTAGCATCTTTATTCCGCCACTACAAATGCAATTTTCCCATTTCCATTACTGGCAATACGCGTAATGCTGGTTATGAGTTTTGCGGGGTCATCAACACGTACAGGCTGCCAACTGGAGGGATTGCTTCTATCTAGGATCGCAAAATTGGTTCCATCACTGGAGAGAATGGTTTTGTTGTCGAGCCAACAAATATCCTCATGACCTGCAATGCAATTGGCAATCTTTGTAAATGTTTTTGTGATGGGATCAAATTCTTGAATGCGCCAATCGTTCGCATCAACTTTTAATACAAAGCTGAATTTATTGGTTCCCGGAATTCGATGCAATGCGCGACCCGGATTTTCAGCTACAACAGTATTGGTTTTATCGGTTGTGTTGTACAATCGAAGACTGTTGTGGCCTTCGCTTTCTAATACAAACAATAAAAGTTGTGTAGTACTTACCCATACATGGTATCCTACTTTTAGATTGTCAATGAGTATGGTTGGGTTTCCACCGTTCAAAGGATACATGCCCAGGTCCTGCGCGCCATTGTCGCGCTGAATGATGCACGAGATGTTTTTTCCATCAGGGGTGAGGGTGGGAGAGTATTCGCGTTCAGCAGTTTGTGTAATCGCTTTTCTTTCTCCGGTTCTGAAATTGTACATCCAAATGTCTGCACGACCGCTATCGTTGAATGAAGAATAATATATCACAGGTCTCCAGTTGTTGTGTATCCAACATTATATTTAATAAAATCATTTGCGGTAAGTCCGCTCCCATATAAATGTTTCTTT
>DGDD01000276.1 GCA_002385265.1 Chitinophagaceae bacterium UBA3961 | reverse complement strand
GGAACTTTCTCAAGAAGCGATATATCTTGGAGTCGTGAGGGTCGAAAGCTTCATCTTCATCAGCCGTAAACATTTTGTAACCGGTGTACAACAAGAATGCTCCAAAAAGATACAATAGGAATTCAAATTTATTCACCAATGCTACCCCTACCGTAATAAAAAGAATGCGGAAGACAATGGCCATCAATATTCCGATTAATAACACCCTTCCAAAAAATTGTTCTTTTACTTTGAAAGAAGTGAAAATGAGAATAAACACGAAAATGTTATCAATACTCAAACTCCACTCCATTAAGTAAGCACTCAAGTACTCCAACGCCGGTTGTTGCCCTTTCTCAATCCACATAAATACAAAAAAGCTGAGCGCCAACGTAACCCAGAAAAAAGTTTGTTTCAACGCCTGCTTTATAGAAACTACTTGATTTTTTTTACTCAAGAGTCCTAAGTCGAACACGAGCGCAACTACCAAAACGAGCCCAAAAACGATATACGTGATCTGATCAACTGACATGATAATGATGTATATGAAAAATTAACGTTGATATTTGCGCTTACGCAAAGATTGAAATATAAACCCGAATAATATTATAATTACAACCGGTCCTGCAATGTTTAACAATTGCCAAGTTGTTCTTTCTTCTTCCACCTTTTTGGGATCCAACAATCGTAGTGTGAAATCTTTTGCTCTGGTTTCAAGAATACCACTTGGGTTTACCAAATACTCCATGCAATTCAAAAGAAAATCTTTGTTAGCATATTGCGTTTTAGTGAACTGATTCATACCAACCGGTAACGGACCCTCCTTCTGAGTAACAACATTGGTGGCAATGTCAGCATCAGAAATTACGATCATCTTGTTTTGAATCGAGTGCGACTGGAAAGGCAGTTTCATCGCCGCCAAGGTATCGAGAATGGCTTTGGGAAGACGGTTATTGTACAACGAAGTAAACTTACCCTCCAACAACATCGCAATGGGTATGTGCTTTTTGGTAAAAGTTTTTACATCCTCTTCCGTTTTCACACTGTTCAAACTCACAATGGCTGGCGTACTCAAGGTTCTTGCATTCGCAGAAGTTGCCAATAACACTGTTTTCTTCACTTCAGGTGTTGCAACAGTATCAATTGAATTTGGAAAGATGGACAAAACTTGATTCAAGTTTTTTGAAATAGAATTATTCGTGTACGAACCCAGCACCGGAAAATAAGGCCAGCCTACTAATTCCATTTGAGGTTGATCGCCAACACTACCAACAACTAACGGAAACTTATCACTTTGCAAATCTTGAACCAGATCGGGATTGATTCTCACTCCATATCGGAACAGCTGATCCTCCAAATTAAGATTGCGGTCAAATGCAATGAAATCCGATTGCGTTCTCAATAAACTGTCCATCTCAGCATACAAACGATCAATTAACCACAGCACTTTACCACCATTCATAATGTATTGATCGATCTTTATCTTTTGTTGATCATTGAATGGTTTTGTAGGCTTCATTACAACCAACGCATCGTATTCTTGAGAAACGAAACCTACACTGTCGATAGGCAAGAAATCGGTTTGGTAGTTCTGCATCAATACTTCTCGCACCAAACTGTTTACATTTGGATTGAAAGTTTCTCCATTTCCCAATAAATAACCAACCAGAGGTGTTCTTTCTTCTGTTGCTTTTTGAATGGCTTGTCCAAACTTGTATTCCAACAACGCTTCAGTGCTATTGATAACAGCTTGATCGAGCGAAGAAGATTGCTGTCCTGATAGTAG
The DNA here is from genome assembly GCA_002385265.1 of Chitinophagaceae bacterium UBA3961. GTDB lineage: Bacteria > Bacteroidota > Bacteroidia > Chitinophagales > Chitinophagaceae > Endoryza > Endoryza foliicola. Next base: position 7,593 of record DGDD01000276.1, on the reverse strand, counting down.
GTTTATGGCTTTAACAACACCCTTTGTTTCTACAATGGCACCGGGTACCACCAATCGCTCTTCATTGGCATCGCCCTCTTTCGCCTGCACTTTAATATTGTAGGGCTTAATACCCAAGCGCACCATTGAATCGAGGTAGATATCTTTATCGGTTCCTTCTAAGCCTTCGCCAATCTTTTCGAATTTGAATTGAATTTTAGAACCGCCGTATTCTTTGAATTCTTCCAATAATTCGCGGCTGCTATTTGCTAGCTTTTTGAATCCGGATGGCAAATCTCCTTCTAAAAACACGGTTATTTTTACAGGCTCTTTCAAGCCTTTTAATAATTTCTTTGTAGGAGCAGAAAGGGTATACCGATTTTCAGAAGTTAAATCAATTCTGAAATGCCAAAAGGCTGAAAGGATGTTGAGTCCAATCAAAACCAACAACACTACAATCCAATCGAATTTACTATTGAGTAGTTTTTTCATAGATCAACTATCGTTTAAACAGGTTTTTATAGGTTATATGGAGAAGAAAAGCGATCACACTTAGGAAATAGATCACGTCGATACTATCCACCACGCCTCTGCTGATACTTCTATAGTGAAAGTCGATACCAAGCATCTCGATATAATAATCGGCTCCCGCCTGAAAAGCCGGTATTCTACTGATGGCATTGAATCCACTGTACAGTAAAAAGCAGGCGAATGCGCTGATGATGAAAGCGACTACAGAGTTGGAGGTGAAGCTGCTGCAACAAACTCCTATGGAAACGAATACGGCAGCCAAGAAGAAGAGTCCAATATAGGAGCCAATGGTAGCGCCAATATCGATACCTCCTTCGGAAGAAAGCATTTGAACACTTATTGCATAAACCAAGGTTGGAATCAAGGCGATCCAAACCACCATCAAAGCACCGAGGTATTTCCCCAACACAATGGCTCTAGGGTGAAGTGGTCTGGTTTGAAGCAGTTCAAAAGTGCCACCTTTGTATTCATCAGAAAAACTTCTCATGGTGATCGCCGGCACCAATAGCAACATGATCCAAGGCGCCATTTCAAAGAATTTCTCCAAACTGGCATACCCAAAATCGAGCAAATTGGAATCCGGAAATACGAATAGGAACAAGCCATTCAATAGCAAAAAAACCGCTATGGCAATATAACCGGTCAGACTGCTGAAGAACTGCCGGAACTCTTTCTTACATAATGACCACATGGGTACGAAAATACTGCATTATTGGGAAGTACAGAAAGAACGGAAGCAAGGGGTATTAATAATTAAGAATTAAGGGTTAAGAATGGGACCGAAGCGCAGGCTTTATTCTTCACCGCAAAGCACGCGAAGCCCGCTAAGCATTCGCAAAGATTCGTTCTCTGCCTACCTCTTTCCTCCCTCCTCGTTTACTGTTCTCCTCGTTCCTCGTCTCCTGTTTTCCTCGCTTCCTGTATTCCCCTGTTCTTTTTCACCGCAGCGGCGCAGCGAACGCAGCGTTTTCGCAGCGTCCCTCTTCTTTCTTTATATTTCACTCCCGCATTATCAAAACACCGCATTCTCAAATTCTCCTCCCTCTTCGTCTCCTGTTTTCCTCGCTTCCTGTATTCCCCTGTTCTTTTCCAACGCAGCGGCGCAGCGACCGCAGCGTTTTCGCAGCGTCCCTCTTCTTTCTTTATATTTCACTCCCGCATTATCAAACCACCGCATTCTCAAATTCTCCTCTTTCCTCGTCTCCTGTTTTCCTCGCTTCCTGTATTCCCCTGTTCTTTTTCACCGCAGCGGCGCAGCGTTTTCGCAGCGTCCCTCTTCTTTCTTTGTATTTCATTTCGGCATTATCAAACCATCACATTCTCAAATTACCCTCTCTTCTTTAATTTTTTATTAACTCTTTGCTCTTCGTATTCAATGATTTCTTAAATTCGAGTCCCAATTACAAATCCTATACAAGATCATTATACGGTTTCTGGCGATTGCTATACCAAATTATACGTTCCAAAACCTACTGCACAACCCGCTCCAAAAGAGCGGGATTTTTTTTGGATCTAGCGCAAAAAAAATCCCGACCTAATTAGATCGGGACTTCTATCTTACCAGTTCAAATGAAATCTCTAAACGGAGAAACTGTCGCCACAACCGCAAGTACGGCTGGCATTGGGGTTGTTGAAAAAGAATCCTTTTCCGTTCAACCCATCGCTGAAGTCCAACATAGTGTTTACCAAATAAAGGAAACTTTTGAGGTCGGTTACCAATTTCACTCCATTGTCTTCAAACACTTGATCAGTAGGACGGGTTTCGTTGTCGAAATCAAGTTTGTAGCTCAACCCTGAACAGCCACCACCTACTACCCCAACGCGGAGGAAATAGTCGGAATTGTCATCAATTCCGGCATCAGCTTTCAACTTCGCCAATTTTTCTTTGGCTTTATCACTCACATATATTCCATTGTCTAATGCAACACTCATATCACAGGATTTTACAGTTCAATTAATGAACGCCTTTCTCTTCAAACTGAATCGCTTCCAAACCGTTTTTAACGCGGTAGTCATTGATAGCAGCTTTGATCGCGTCTTCGGCCAATACAGAGCAGTGAATTTTCACCGGAGGAAGGTTCAATTCTTCCACGATGTCCATATTGTCGATTGTTAAGGCTTGTTCTACTGTTTTACCTTTTAACCACTCAGTTGCTACTGAAGAAGAAGCGATAGCGCTTCCACAACCGAAGGTCTTGAATTTAGCGTCGGTGATGGTTCCGGTAGCATCGTCTACCTCAATTTGCAAACGCATTACGTCGCCGCACTCAGGTGCACCTACTAAACCGGTACCTACTGTTTTCTTTGATTTGTCGAGAGTACCAACATTCTTAGGATTTTGGTAGTGGTCGATCAATTTATCTGAATATGCCATAGTTCTATGATTTTATTCTTTCTTGTTAATTATTAATTCTTAATTATTAATTATTTAGTGGTGCGCCCATTCAATAGAATTCAAATCAATTCCTTCCTTGAACATCTCCCACAGTGGGCTCATTTCACGCAATTTGGTTACGGTTTCAGAAACAGCCTTGATGGTATAATCAATTTGTTCTTCCGTAGTGAACTTACCCAAACCGAAACGAAGAGAGCTGTGCGCCAAATCATCACCCAATCCTAATGCTTTCAATACATAGCTCGGTTCCAAAGAGGCAGAAGTACAAGCTGAACCTGAAGACAAGGCAATGTTCTTATTAAAGCCCATCATCAAACCTTCGCCCTCTACGTATTTGAAAGAAATATTGGTTGTGTGAGGCAAACGGTGCTCACGGCTTCCGTTTACATAAGCTTCTTCCAATTGCATCAATGCCGACTCTAATTTATCGCGCAATTTGCTCAATCGAATGGCTTCAGATTCCATTTCTTGCATAGCTATTTCGCATGCTTTACCGAATCCTACGATACCGGTTACATTCAAAGTACCACTGCGCATGCCACGTTCGTGACCGCCACCGTCCATTTGAGCAGTAACTTTTACGCGTGGGTTTTTGCGACGAACGTACAAGGCACCAACACCTTTTGGACCGTACATTTTATGAGCAGAAATTGCCATCAAGTCAATTCCATCTTTGTTTACATCTACCGGAATTTTACCTACCGCTTGTGTAGCATCCGTGAAAAACAATACGCCATGTTTTCTGGCAATGGCACTGATTTCCTTAACAGGCATCACTACTCCGGTTTCGTTGTTCGCATACATGATAGCGATCAAGATCGTTTTTGGAGTAATAGCAGCTTCTAAAGCAGCTAAATCAATCAACCCTTCTCCGTCAACCGGCATATAGGTTACTTCTCCGCCTACTTTCTCAATATGCTTACAAGTGTCCAATACCGCCTTGTGTTCGGTAACCACTGTAATGATGTGATTTCCTTTGCTGGCGTACATGTCGAACACACCTTTGATAGCCAAATTATCTGATTCAGTTGCTCCTGAAGTAAAAATGATTTCTTTAGGATCGGCTCCAATCAGTTTTGCCACTTGTTCGCGTGCATAATCAACGGCTTCTTCCGCAGCCCATCCGAACGGGTGGTTACGGCTGGCAGCGTTTCCGTAGTGGCTTGAAAAATACGGCAACATTGCCTCTACTACTCGAGGGTCACAGGGAGTAGTAGCATTATGATCTAAGTAAATTGGTAAATTCAGCATGTCAAATTCTATTTAAGTCTCTCTATTTAAACACAAATTTACCTCAAATGGTTCTATTTTTAAGCGATAGCGCAACATTAAACTCTTATTTTACCGATTTCGTAAACAAGTTGTCATTAATTTAGCTAAACTATTGATATGCAAAACGTTGAACATATTGGAATTGCTGTGAAAAGCCTGGATGTTTCCATTCCCTTGTACGAGGCTCTTTTGAATGCGCCTTGCTATAAAACGGAAACCGTTGAGTCTGAAAAAGTAGCCACTGCTTTTTTCAAGACCGGGCCCACAAAAATTGAACTATTAGAAAGCACCGACCCTAATGGAGTGATTTCCAAGTTTATAGAGCAGAAAGGGGAGGGAATTCATCACATTGCTTTTGGCGTAACCGATATTGAAGCGGAAATGAAACGTCTTCGGGAAGCCGGTTTCACCTTGTTGAATGAAACGCCCAAACAAGGGGCCGATAACAAATTGGTTTGCTTTGTTCACCCAAAAAACACAAATGGCGTATTGGTTGAACTATGCATGGAGAAGCCATAAAAAAACCCCTTATCCCGACTTCCGGCGATAAGGGGCAACCCTTGAAATCATGCTATTATGAAAACTAAAACACTATTTTTTGAAGGTGCACACAACCGGAAGCTTCTCTTACTTTCACTACCAATACCCCTGCATTGTTCAAAGGCAACTCAATTTGTGTGCGGTTAGAAGCTGAATTTATTTTCTTTTGAGCTACTTGCTGTCCATTCATACCTACTACCGTTACATCTAAATTTACACCGGCATCTTCAAACCAATCGATAGCAATGGTGGAGGCACTCGACTTAAAAATTTTTAAGTGCTTATTGGGCATTTCCATTTTAATCATGCGAACGTTTGAATATTTTACCGGAGTTCCGGCGTCAACTTGTGCAATTCTATAATAAACCTGCGGACGTGTTTCATTCTTGTCAAGGAATTTATAATTGTTTATCATTCCTCCTTTTGCTTCTGCGAACAAGATCGCAATAGTAGTCCACTCAACTCCATCCAAGCTTTTCTCGATTTCATAGTGTTCGCCATCAACTTCTTCTGCCGTTGACCAAACAATGGTATTTCCTTCATCACTATGCGCAACTGAAAAATTCAAAAATTGCAACGGCAGTAAGAAATTAGAGCTGAAACCAACAGGCGATACCCCTGTAGAAGCGTTTGCGAACATGATACCGCGAATATTGTAGGGCGAAACTTCATCGTATTTTTTTACTCCATTGATTGTGATGACCTCTTCATTTGGCTTGGCTCCGAACCTACGGATCAAACCATTCTGTCCTACAAGTATATACGAAGTTGAACCAAGCGCGAGTCCCTTTTTAATTTCCAAAGTTCCTTGAACATTTATGTATAGATCACTGTAAGATGCATTGCTCAATTCCATTACCACACCATAACCTGCAGGAATTACAACTGAATCACCTGATCGAGGAGCACGATTCAAACTCCAACTAGACTTGTTCGACCAATCGCCCCACCATGAGATACAAGTATTCAACGTACGGGCTGAAGCAGTTACACTTAACAATGAGGCGATAAAAAGGGTAAAGATTGTTTTCATAAATATTTTGATTCTGGGTACAACCCTAAGTTTCAATACACATACCAAACGGTGCCAAGGAATGAATAATTAAGAATCAATAATTAATAATAAATTGAAATTCAGCATTATAAGACTCAAATTTCAATAACATACATTTAGGTAGGCAAAAGAAAAAGCGCCTCTCTACTCCCAAGAAGGGAAAGAGAGAGGCGCTTTTGGGAAACCTGTTTTAGGTTTCTAAGAGTATCTTATTAGCTTATTGAACGATCAATTTTTCCAATTGCTTTTCGCCATTCGCTTGACGAATCTGCACCCAGTAGGTTCCGGGTTTCAGCGAAGACACATTTAAACGAACTACATTGGTTCCGCTAATTCCTTGTTTTAACTGTACCAGTTGACCGGCTGTATTGAATACACTTACATTGAAGCTGGTATTGGCCAAACTGTTTACCAAAATGGTTACAGTTCCGGAAGCAGGATTGGGATAGATTCCCACTTTGCTTTCTAAGCTCATACGAACTGCGCGTATTGGGGAAATGCTATAAGTTGCATCTACATCAATCATGCGCAAGCGGTAGTAGTTCACTCCAGGAGCCGGAACAGCATCAACGATGGAATAGGATTTCGGTGTAGTGCTGTTTCCGTTAACGGCTATCGCAGAAACTTCTGTCCATGTTTTAGTATCGTTACTTCTTTCAACGATGTAAGCTTTTAAGTTCGACTCTTGCTGAGTGGTCCAAGTTACGGCAACCTTACTTTGTTGCTTGGTAGCAGTGAAAACAGTGAGAGTTGCAGGCAGGGCACCCAAGCGCTGAAATCCTCCAAAATTATTTCCAACAGCACCCATTTCCCAGGTATTGGTAGCAAAAGCTACTGAACCAATTCCTTCGTCAACGCCCCCGTTTCCTTTTTGTTGAACATTGTCAACATTCGATGTATTGATAGCTTTGGTTACTCCACCCATCACAAGGCGTGTATAATTTGCTGCGATATCGGCTCCCAATCTTTCTTGCAAGCGAAAAACGGCATCGCCTCCAATACTAAAAATAGCTGTTGGGTTCGACATGGTGAAGGTAACCCCGGCTTTAATATCGAAGGTTTGCGCATAATCGTACACATCCGGGGCTTCGCCCAGCATAATGATTCGAACATTCGACCCAAGGGTCATAGTAGCAGCAACTTTCAATCTTCTGTGTTCGATGAAAAGAGTATCGGCCGCTGTAACTGTATTGAATCCCGCGCCGAGTGTGCTAATGGCTGTAAAAGTACCGCTAGTGTTCTTAATGTACCAGTCGTTGGGATCTACAAACTGCGTTGCAGACGCAATTTCATACGCGGTGTTAATGGGGGAATTTGCTTTCCAGTAAAGTCGACGAGGAGTAGAAACCGGTTGTGCCGTGGCAAATTCGGCACATAGAACTGCCAACACTACTACTAAGTAGAGCTTTCTCATGTGATCAGAGTTTAAATTAAACAATACGATAGTTCCGTTCAGGGGGAGGTCTGAGGTCTGTTAATAGGATAAGTGAACGAAGGTGTTTTGGCAGGCCAATTTTCAGAGGGGCGAAATAAAGGGTCAAAAGTACGGCTCCTGAAAACACCACACAAGAGAAGTTATTCACGTTTAAAAGGTTGCATGATAATTAAGAATTAAGAATTAAGAATTAATAATTCGGCTTCGGAGGGAGTGTGTGGTTTTACAATGGGAAGGCTACTCTGTAGGACGTTTGACGAAAAAATCAGAGAAGAACGACCCTGTAGGGGTCGCATATCAGTAGCAACAATAAACGTCGTACAATGCCAACGACCCTGTAGGGGTCGTACATCAGTAGCAACAATAAACGACATGCAATACCAACCG
>DGDD01000149.1 GCA_002385265.1 Chitinophagaceae bacterium UBA3961 | reverse complement strand
TGATTGTAGCTGAGGTCCGCCGTCGATTTATCGCGTTGAATGATGAGAGGAGAAAACACAAAAACGACGAGGAAGAAGAACAGGAGGAAACAGGAGCGAAATTGGGAAGAAAGGGGAAATACCGAGAGCCTGCCAGCGCTGCGAAAACGCTGCGATCTCTGCGCCACCGCGGTTAAGGAAAAGAAAAAACAGGGGGAGTTAATTAATAATTAATAATGAAACAGCCGGAATGCAGGAGGGAGGAGGGAAGATGGAAGATAGAGGAATGTAGTAGAAAGAAGAGGGGGAGTAACAAGTATATAACCTATTAGATACTAAATGACAGAGGAAGTAATTGCATACTTGAAAGAGCAGTTGAAAGAAGCAACTTGGGAGGAAGGGACAGCCTGGCCTACGGTGGCGCTGCAACCACTGCTTTTCAAAGAGCAGATGCAATTGCTTCGTTCGGATGGAAACTTGCAGTTTGATTATCTATTCAATGAAACCTGTATCGATTGGAAAACACACCTAACGATGGTGTATCATCTTCGTTCGATGCAGTACAAACATCAATTGGTAATTAAATTGGCCGTTGATAGAAATCAACCTGAAGTGCCTACATTGAGTGATGTTTGGCAATCGGCTAATTTCTTGGAAAGAGAAGTGTATGAAATGTTTGGCGTGAATTTTATCGGTCACCCCGATTTGCGACTCTTGATTCTTCCCGATGGTTGGGAAGGAAAGAACCCACTTCGAAAAGATTTTGAAGACCCTATTAATATGATTCGCTTGTAAGATGCAAGAAACGATTGGACATAGCGCTACCGGTGATCTCGTGATCAATGTAGGACCTCAACATCCTGCTACCCATGGGGTATTGCATTTGGTGATTCATTTGCAAGGCGAAACCATCACGAAAGTAGAACCACACTTAGGTTATATCCATCGTTCCATTGAAAAGATGTGCGAGAGTTTGACTTATCGCCAATTCATTTATGTAACGAGTAGGATGGATTATCTTTCTGCTCATATTAATAATCTAGCTTGCGCACTTTGTGTAGAGAAGGGGTTAGGCGTTGAAATACCGGAAAGAGCTCAAGTGATTCGAGTGTTGATGAGTGAACTTACGCGCATCGCTTCTCATGAGTTGTGGTGGGGAGCAATGGCAATGGATTTAGGCGCATTCACTCCTTTCTTTCATGCTTTCAGAGAGCGTGAAAGTATCAACGATATTATGGAAGAAACCTGTGGCGCCCGTTTGACCATGAACTATATGGTGCCCGGTGGTGTGATGATGGACCTTCATCCTAATTTTCAAAAAAGAGTAAAAGATTTTTTGCAACTGTATAAATCTAAAATAGATGAATACGATGAAATGGTGACAGGTAATATCATCTTTCAAAATCGTATGAAGGGCGTGGGGTATTTATCAAAAGAAGATGCCATCAGTTTTGGTTGCAGCGGTCCTACCGCTCGTGCCAGTGGGGTGAGTTGTGATGTGCGAAAATGGTATCCTTATGAAATCTATTCAAAATTAGATTTTGAGGAAGTGATTGAAACAGGAGGCGATTCCTTGGCTCGTTACATGGTTCGTATCCGGGAAATGAAGGAATCAATAAGAATTGTAGAACAATTGATTGATGCTATTCCGGAAGGTCCATTTCAAGCCAAGACAAAAGCAGTTTTGAAACTTCCGAAGGGAGAGTTTTATCAACAAGTAGAAACAGCACGTGGCGAATTGGGAGTATATATAGTTAGTGAAGGAGGTACCACACCCTATCGTATTAAATTTAGGTCACCGGGTTTTTCAAATCTCTCTGCTTTGGAAACCATGGTAAAAGGCTCGAAGATTGGCGATTTGGTAGCTGCTATGGGAACATTGGATTTGGTAATACCGGATATAGATCGTTAGATTATTATGAGTTTATCATCACTTGCACAACAAATTCATCTTTGGTTGCTCGGACATATGTCGGAGCAATGGACATTGGTGCTAGAGATGATAATTGCAGGCATTTTGGTGATCAGCTTTTTTGCAGTGCTCGGATTGGTGCTAGTATATATGGAACGTAAAGTATCTGCTTGGATGCAAATTCGATTGGGACCTAACCGAGTTGGACCAAAGGGATTGTTGCAATCCTTCGCAGATACACTGAAGCTATTGATCAAAGAAGGACTCACGCCGGATGGTGCCGACAAGTTTTTGTTCAATATTGCACCTATTGGAGCCATTATGGTGTCAATGTTGTTGATGGCCCCCATTCCATTTGCAAAGGATTTTCAAATGTGGGACATTAATATTGGAGTATTGTATGTATCTGCTGTTTCCTCTCTATCAGTGATCAGTATTTTAGTGGCAGGTTGGAGTAGTAATAACAAGTATTCTTTGTTGGGTGCCATGCGCAGCGGCGCACAAATAGTGAGTTATGAATTAAGTGCGGGTATGGCAATTATGACAATTGTAATTCTATCAGGGAGTTTGAGCTTAACAGAAATCATTCAATCGCAACAGAATGGCTGGTGGTTGTTTAAAGGGCATGTTCCCGTAATCATTGCATTTGTAATATATATCATTGCTGTTACGGCAGAAACCAATAGAGCACCTTTTGATATGGCCGAAGCAGAGTCTGAATTAACGGCAGGATTTCACACCGAATATTCAGGGATGAAATTTGCCTTGTTCTTTTTGGCGGAATACGTGAATGTATTTATTGTGTGTGCTATTGGTGCGATTTTGTTTTTAGGAGGTTGGATGCCCTTGCATATTGGTGAGTGGACGGCCTTCAATCATATCATGGATTATATTCCATCTAGTATTTGGTTTATGGGCAAGACTTTTGGTTTGATTTTTTTGATCATGTGGTTTCGCTGGACATTTCCAAGATTGCGTGTGGATCAGCTTTTGAAATTAGAGTGGAATTATTTATTACCCATTAGTATGATAAATGTAGTGTTGGTAACAGCACTCGCCATTTTAGGATGGTATTTTAAGTAAGATGTTTTTGATCAACTATATAAAAGAAGTAGCTGCGGCCATCGGATCTCTTTTAAAAGGGATGCGGAGAACGGGTTATTATTTTACGCATCACAAAGAGATCATTACGCAACAATATCCCGATAACCGCGATCACTTGAATTTACCGGAGCGGTTCAAAGGAGAAGTGGTAATGCCACATAATGAAGCCAATGAACATCGTTGCACCGGGTGTACGGCTTGTGAATTGGCATGTCCAAACGGAACCATCAAAGTGATCACGAAATTCGATATCACACCCGAAGGAAAGAAGAAGAAGGCCATCGATAAATTAGTGTACCATTTGGAACTTTGTACGCTTTGCAATTTGTGCATTGAAGCTTGTCCCAGTGATGCCATCAAAATGGCCCAAACTTTTGAACACAGTGTTTTTGATCGTTCGCAGTTGACAAAAATTTTAAACAATCCGGATTCTAAAATAATGGACGGCGTAGAATAATGGGAATTGAATTCAGCGATATTATTTTTTACTTGTTGGCCTTTATGATGATAGGCTTTGCTGTGTTGAGTGTTACCACTCGACAGTTGTTTCGTGCAGCCATCTACTTATTGTTTTCACTGGTATCGGTAGCGGGAATCTATTTTTGGATGGAAGCCAATTTTGTGGCGGCTGTTCAAATCATTGTCTACGTTGGGGGTATTGTAGTGGTGATCATCTTTTCTATTTTATTAACTCAGCAAGCCGGAGCCGAGATGCCCAAACCTTCTCTCTCAAAAAAGTTATGGTCTTTTTTGGCTGCAGGGTCGGGACTGGGAATCCTTCTTCTTCAAATCCTAAAATTACAATTAGGAACGGTGAATGCCAAGGGGGCTTTGTTTGATGTAAAAGCGATTGGCAGGGAATTGATCGATATTGATACCCATGGTTGGGCCTTGCCTTTTGAAGTGGTAAGTATGTTGTTATTGGCGTCAATGATCGGATGTATTGTTATTGCATTGAAGCCCGGAGCTATTATTAAACACGAAATGAAAGAATCCTGATGCAAATAGGATTGACACATATTTTGGTGCTAAGTGCAACCCTCTTCTTTATAGGGGTCTATGGCTTTTTGACCAGAAAGAATTTGATCTCGATGCTCATGAGCATTGAGTTGATGTTGAACAGTGCCAATTTGAATTTCATCGCCTTCAATAAATATGTGTGGCCAAACAAATTAGAGGGTTTGTTTTTTACTTTATTCATCATCGCTATTGCAGCAGCAGAAGCAGCTGTTGCTATGGCCATTATTATACAGGTGTATCGACAATTTAAATCGGTAGATGTAGATGAACCTACCATCATGAAAGAATAATGAACATACCGGTTGCCATATTGATCCTTTGTTTGCCGCTCCTAAGTTTTGTGCTAGGAGGATTAGGAGGTGCATTCTTCAAAAGAATGCAACCTTGGGTAGGCAGCTTACTGGTATTGGCGGCGGCAGTGATGAGTTATCAAACTGCTTATTATTATTTCTTTGAACACAATTCCCCATATGAAAATGAAGTGATATGGTCGTATAGCTGGCTCGATTTAGGGAAGCTCGGTATTATTACGATCGGTTTTGAATTGACTCCGCTTTCAACCATGATGTTGGTAGTGGTTACTACCGTTTCAAGTTTGGTGCATTGCTACAGTATCGGCTATATGAAAGGAGATGAGCGTGTTCACAAGTATTACGCCTTTTTGGGATTGTTTACTTTTTCAATGTTGGGATTAGTGGTGGCCGATTCTATTTTCCAAGTCTATATTTTTTGGGAATTAGTGGGTGTGTCTTCTTTTTTACTCATCGGTTATTTCACGCAAAGAGTGCAGGCAAGGGCTGCTGCTTTAAAAGCTTTTGTAGTAACTCGCTTCGCTGATTTCTTCTTCTTGATCGGGATTTTGATTTTATCGAGCACCGCAGGCTCTTTTAATATTGATCAAATTGTTGCGAGTTTGAGTTCACGCTCTTCTTCTTCGGATTTGATGTTCCTTGGATTCAGCACGGTGAGCATTGGTTTGGCATTGGTGTTCATTGGTGGGGCAGGTAAGAGTGCTTTGTTTCCATTGCACATTTGGTTGCCCGATGCCATGGAAGGCCCTACACCTGTATCTGCATTGATTCATGCTGCTACCATGGTGGTAGCCGGAGTATTCTTGGTAGCCCGTTTCTTTCCAATTTATCAAACAAGTCCGGAACTATTGGAAGGGATCGGCTATATAGGCGCTATCACTTCTTTGATTGCAGCGCTGATTGCTTGTACACAAACGGATATTAAACGGATATTGGCGTACTCCACTATGTCGCAAATTGGTTATATGATCGCCGCATTAGGTGTGGCAGGTACGTCTCTTGAAGCCAATCATGGTTATACCGCTTCTTTGTTTCATTTGTTTACACATGCCTTTTTTAAAGCCCTGCTGTTCCTTTGTGCAGGAACGGTTATTCATGCGGTTCATAGCAATGAGGTGAAAGATATGGGGGGATTGCGTAAAGAACTACCCCTTACCCATTTGAGTTTCTTGATCGGGTGTTTAGCTATTTCAGGAGTCCCCTTCTTGTCGGGATTCTTCAGCAAGGAAATGATCTTGTCTGCTGCTTATGAACACTTGATTCCCGTGTACTATATTGAATTGGCCGTTTCAGGATTGACCGCCTTTTATATGTTCCGCCTGTATTTCTTGATTTTTTGGAATCAACCTTTCAAAGGTCATGCGCATGATGAAGGTAGTTGGGCCATGAAACTCCCCTTGGTATTACTGAGTATTGCGGCTATTGGTTCCGGCTATATAGTTTTTAGCAACTATGTAACGGCAGATGGAAAGCCTTTTGAAGAACATTTGTCGCTACTAATGAGTGTACCTCCGGTCCTTATCGGGTTAGGAGGTATTGTAATGGCTTGGTATCTCTATAAGAACGTCAATGGAGTAGCAGATTTGTTGGCACAACGTTGGGGCTTTTTGTATCGATGGGCCTATCACAAGTTTTATATCGACGAATGTTATCGATTCTTTATGCGAGTCTTGATATTTAGCGGTGCTGCTAAATTGTTGAATTGGATTGATACCAATTTTATAGACGGATTGGTACTGCAAGCCGGGGAGAGTACTGAACAGACTGCAGAGCGAATCAAAAAGTTCCAGAGTGGAAGATTGCAACAGTATGCTTTCTGGTTGGTAGGAGGTGTGGTGATCTTGTTAGCAGTTTTATTTTTTCTTTAATCATTGATTGAAAGTTAAGGAC
>DGDD01000152.1 GCA_002385265.1 Chitinophagaceae bacterium UBA3961 | reverse complement strand
ACTTTTCTACCTTTCCTAATGCTATAGAAGAAGTTGAATACAAACAAGATTTGTACAGCGAATACAATCATTGCAACAGTAGAAATGAACTTGTTCAATTCAGCAAATTGCTTGAATGATTCCCAGTTTGAATAATCCAAATAACGACGAGGCATACCCGCTAAACCTTCGTAGTGCATAGGCCAGAAGATCAAATAAGCACCGGCCAATGTTACCCAGAAGTGGATATACGCCAAGGTATTATTTAAATAGCGACCATACATTTTAGGATACCAGTGGTACACACCGGCAAACATTCCGAAGAACGCACTCACACCCATTACGATGTGGAAGTGGGCAATTACGAAATAAGTATCGTGTAAGTGAATATCCAAAGTAGAGTTACCTAAGAAGATACCTGTTAAACCACCGGAGATGAACAAGCTTACGAAGCCAAGCGCGAACATCATACCGGGAGTGAAGCGGATGCTTCCTTTCCAAATCGTAGTCAACCAGTTGAATACTTTGATAGCAGAAGGTACCGCAATCAAGAGCGTCAACAATACGAATACAGAACCGAGGAATGGATTCAATCCGGTTACGAACATGTGGTGTGCCCACACCAAGAAGGCGAGGATACAGATCGCAAACATTGAACCCACCATCGCCATGTATCCGAAGATTGGCTTACGAGAGTTAACAGAAAGAATTTCAGAAGCCATACCCATTGCAGGCAACAAGATGATGTATACCTCAGGGTGACCTAAGAACCAGAACAAGTGTTGATAAAGAATGGCACTACCACCTTCATTGTGCAAAGCACCAACACCGTTAATATAAAGATCGCTCAGGTAGAAGCTGGTTCCACCGTGACGGTCGAAAAGCAATAAGATGAAACCTGACAACAATACAGGGAATGACAATACTCCCAATACTGCTGTAAAGAACAAGGCCCAGATGGTAAGAGGCAAACGAGTCATGCTCATACCCTTTGTACGCATGTTCAATACGGTTGAGATATAGTTCAAACCACCGAGCAATGAAGACACTACGAACAATGCCATGGCAGTGATCCAGAGGTCCATACCTACTTTAGATCCCGGCGAGGCCGCTCCAATAGCACTTAATGGCGGATAAGCCGTCCAACCACCACTGAAAGGACCGGTTTGAACGAACAATGAAGAAATCATTACGATACTAGCCAAGAAGAAGAACCAATACGAAAGCATGTTCATGAATGGCGAAGCCATGTCACGAGCACCAATTTGTAAAGGAATCAAGAAGTTTGCGAAAGTACCACTCAAACCACCGGTCAACACGAAGAATACCAGAACGGTACCGTGCATGGTAACCAATGCATAGTAGTTTTCGGCGCTGATCTTACCACCTTTAGCCCAACGACCAAGGATGTCTTCCAACCAAGGGAAGGTTTGATCAGGATAACCTAATTGGAGACGGAATAATACAGACATTAAACCACCTAATAATGCCCACACCATACCAGAAATCAAGAACTGTTTCGCAATGGTTTTGTGATCCATGCTGAACACGTACTTTGAAATGAAGGTTTCTTTGTGATGGTGTACATGATGCTCATCATGGTGTACATCGTGTGACGTACCTACTTCTGAATGACCATGCAATACTGCTTCGTTGCTCATGTTAAAATAGTTTTGAAAATCTTAAATGATTCTATCGCTTCTTGGTAGTTGTTTAATTCTTTGTAACGGCTGCTTTCAAATCGCTTACTACAGCCATTTTCTTTGCTGTGTCAGTAGAAGCTGCAGGAGCTTCTGCCGGGGCGAAACTTGCATAGGCAGGTTTCTGTTGTGCTTTCCAAAGCAAGTATTCTTGTTTGGTTACCACTTTAATCACACCCTTCATTGAATAGTGACCGTTTCCGCACATTTGGTCGCAAGAAATTTCATATTCAAAATCGGGGTTGCCGGTGATCTTCTTCATCTCGTCTGTAGTGTACTTAGGAGTAAACCACAAAGTTGTGGGCGTACCTGGAACAGCGTCCATTTTCAAACGGAAATGAGGAAGACCTACATCGTGAATAACATCACGAGAACCGATGATCAACTTTACGGGCTGATCTTTTGGTATGTACATGGTTTGAGTAAGAACGATATCGTCGTGTGTTGCTGGGTCGCCCTTCAAATCAGTTTTACCAATTACATTGCGGTTCTTGTCAAGTTTATCTACAGCAGTGTCTTTATAAATCAGACCTAAAACGTTTGTTGAGTTATCAATATTGGCGAAGTATTTTCTTCCGAACTCATTGTCCTTACCCGGGTAACGGAAAATCCAGCTGAACTGTTGTCCGGTAACTTCTACCTGAATTGCATCTTTTGGAGCTTCTCCGGTAATTTGGAACCAGTAGTACAAACCGAAACCAACCAAAACGCACAATGCAATTGCGGGAACGGTTGTCCAAATCAATTCCAATTTATTACTATGAGGGAAGTAAAAAGCCTTCTTTCCTTCTTTTGCCTGATACTTGTATGCAAACCAGAACAACAAGATTTGTGTAAGTAAGAATACAAAACCGGTGATGGCCAGTGTGATCTTCAACATGAAGTCGATTTGCTCTCCATGGTCTGAAGCCGAAGGAACCACCAAAAGAGTTTTGTTTACGAACAACTCATTGCAGTACCAAACGCCCACTAGACCAACAAGCAAAAACACCACCATCAGGAATGCATTCACCTTGTTACTTTGCTCAATGGCTTTCTTTTCACCTTTCAGCACAGATACGTATTCGCTGGCTTTCGCAATTTGGAAAGTAATCAAGAATCCTAATGCCAATATCGCCACCAGAAAAAATGCTGTCGTTGTCATGATAATTCAAATAGTTTTATACAATCAAGTCAAATATGTCTACTTCACCAAAATAGCCGAAGCTATTAGGTATGGTGAATGATACTTTCTTTAATGAACGGATGGTTTTTGCTGATCAATGGGTGCTTCGTTAACGCAGTGCTAGTAGCATACATGATGATTCCCACGAACAAAGCGGCTACACCAAAATCCAACCATCCCAATTCAACATGCTCAGGTGATACGCTTGCAAAAATCATTTGATAAAAATCGAGCCAGTGACCGAAAATGATCACAAAAGCCATAATAGTAATAGTGGTGTAGTTTCTCTTCGATCCTCTTCTCATTAGTATTAACAAAGGACCGAGGAAATTGATCACAAATTGGAACCAGAACAAGAAAGTATAAGCTCCAGAATGGTGATCGGTTGTAATTCTTGAGTTGAAGTAAACGGTTTCCTCAGGAATGTTTGCATACCAAATAAGCATGTATTGAGAGAACCACAAATAAGTCCAGAACACGGAGAAGGCAAACATCAATTTACCAATATCGTGTAAGTGTTCGTCGTTGGTTAATTCCAAATAGCCTTTGTTTTTAAGATATACTACAAACAAAGCCATTACAGAAATACCAGACACCCAGCTACTTGCGAAAGTATACCAGCTATACATGGTGCTGTACCAATGTGCATCGATGCTCATCAACCAGAACCAAGGCACTGTACTCATTACAGTTAAAGAGAACCATACAATGAACAAAGCTGCCCAAACGGTATTCTTCCAAATATATTTACGAGCTTCTGCTGCTGAATCGAATCCTTTTTCGTCGATTTCACGAGAGAGGTTACGCATTTTTTGACCCAATACATACCATAATACTACAGTAGCGATGGTCCAAACGGTAAAGAATTTCAAGTTCAAGAATCCGCTTTTACCTTTTAAGATCGGATCTGCTTCAACAGCAGCTTCGTCTGTCCAATGGTAAATATGCGTCATATGATGTCCGCCCCAAGCGATCGCCAACAATACTACCAAGGCAACGATACCTAATGGTAATACGGCAGTTGAAATAGCTTCAGGAACGCGACGGAAACTCATTTGCCATCCACCCCAAGCAAGGGTAGTTGCACAAATGAAGAACATGCTTGCGTTGGCTACTAACAGGAAGAAAACACTGTTGTGCAACAAAGAAGCCCAAAAACGAGTTTTGTGGTGCACATCTCCTGTACCGTATACGAAAAATCCAAGAACAACCGCGAGAATACCTACGCCCATAAGAGCTAAAGACCAAGTCTTAAATTTCTTAGGTATTTCAAAAAATTCTTTAATAGCCATTATCTACAATTTATAAATTCTTGAACGGGTTTTAATTATTTTTTAGCAGCGCTATCGGTTGCAGCAGGTGCAGCAGGCGCGGGCTTTTGTTTCTCTTTGATAAAGTGTACCAACATCCAACGTTGAGTTGTGCTCAACTGAGTTCCGTAACCACCCATGGCGTTCTTACCATACGTGATAGAATAGAACATTTGACCTTCAGGCATATTTACTACAACCGGGTCAGTCATCAAGTTTCTTGGAGCCGCAGTGTACGGACCTTTACCGTCTTTGTACAAAGGACCATTACCGTCCATTTTCTGACCATGACAAACGCCACAGTTTACCAAGTACAAACGTTCTGCTTCTACAGACTGCTCTTTCGACAAAGCAGGAAGCGGATTTGCAACTTGCTTTGATGCAATATAGTTAGTGGTGTCACCATCTTTATCTTTCGCGTAAGGGAAAGGAAGCAATTCACCTCTTTTCACTGTTCCGGAAACCGGAGTAGCATTGTAGAAAATACCTTGTTCTTTCAAGTTTTCAGTAGAAGAATAGGTTTCTACCGCACGGCTGTAAGCCATGTCGGGCATATACACATCTTTAGGCTGCTTTTTGTCATGTCCGCATCCGGTAATCATTAGTCCTACCAGTGCTACTGAAAAAATGGCTGCGTATTTCATTTCTTAGTTTAGTTTATCTGAAGAACGGAAGGCCGTTCAATACGTTATTCTAAATCCGGTTTATCCGATACTTGTTTTTCTTAGAAAGGCTTGGTGTCTTTGTCGTAAGTTCCTAACCACCATCCGGTTTCTGCTTGCTGAACATTGATCTCAGTAGCGCCGGTGCTGTTTAAGAAACTGCTTACTTCATTTTCATCCGTTTTCGGAGTACACTCAATGGCCATTACAAACGTATCGTCTGTAGCGCGCTCATGGAAGTGGTGCTTCTTAACGAATGGAGCCAATTGACAGATATAGCAGAAGGTCAACACCATGCCCACGCAAGCACACAATACTGTGAACTCGAACATGATGGGGATCCATGCCGGTAAAGCGAAATGTGGTTTACCACCAATGTTCAAAGGCCAATCTTTCGTAAACACCCAAGTAATGAAACTTAGAGCGGTGGTGGTACCAAAAATACCATAGATAAAGCCCGCAGTGTGAATGCTGGTGTCGCGCAATCCCATAGCTTGATCCAAACCATGGATAGGGAAAGGAGTGTATACGTCGTGCAGTTTGTATCCTGCTTTGCGTACTTTCTTAACGGCATCGAATAATACCGCTTCTTCTTTAAAGCTCCCTACTACAAATTTTTTTTCTGCCATATAGCGATGTTCTAGTAGTTTCTAAATTGGATTAATGATGATGTGAAACTTGGTGGTAGAATTCTTCAGTTGATTCTGTTTCCACTTTCTCATTTGCAGGCTTGTACGCCTCACCTGATTTCTTCAAGATGTGCTTGATTTCCGCCACTGCAATTACAGGGAAGAATTTCGAGAACAAGAAGTAGCAAGTGAAGAACAATCCGAAAGTACCTACATAGAATCCGATCTCATAGATCGTAGGTGTGTAGTAGGTACTCCAGCTACTAGGCAAGTAGTCGCGGTAAATAGAAGTAACGATGATTACGAAACGTTCGAACCACATACCAATGTTTACCAGAATACTCATGAAGAAAGTCACAAACAAGTTTCTTCTCATTTTACGGAACCAGAAAATTTGAGGAGACAATACGTTACATCCCATCATCAAATAGTAGCTCCATCCATATGGGCTGAACAGATCCAAACGGTTGTGCATGAATGCCCATCCTTCGAATTTGTTTTGACCATACCAAGAAATGAACAACTCGGTTAAGTAAGCGATACCTACAATAGAACCGGTTAATACAATTACCTTGTTCATCACTTCAATGTGTTCCAAAGTGATGTATTCTTCTAGTTTTAATACTTTACGTGTAATCAACAACAGCGTTTGTACCATCGCAAATCCGGAGAAGATCGCACCCGCAACGAAATATGGCGGGAAGATGGTAGTGTGCCATCCGGGAATTACAGAGGTTGCGAAGTCGAAAGATACCACCGTGTGAACCGACAATACAAGCGGAGTACTCATACCTGCCAATACCAATGATAAACTTTCATGACGCTGCCAGTGCTTGGTAGAACCGGTCCAACCGAAGGCCAATACACCGTACATTTTCTTTCTCCATTTCAATTTTGCACGGTCACGTACAGTAGCCAAATCCGGAATCAAACCAGAATACCAGAATAATAATGATACAGTGAAATAAGTTGAGATCGCAAATACGTCCCACAACAAGGGAGAGTTAAAGTTTACCCACAAAGGACCGCGTGTGTTAGGGTAAGGAAGTACGAAGAAGGCCATCCATACACGACCCATGTGCCAAATCGGGAATTGACCCGCACACATTACCGCAAAGATGGTCATCGCTTCCGCAGCACGGTTTACACCCGTTCTCCAACCCTGACGGAACAATAACAAGATCGCTGAGATCAATGTACCGGCGTGACCGATACCAACCCACCAAACGAAGTTGGTGATGTCCCAACCCCAACCAATTGTTTTGTTCAGGTTCCATTCACCCACACCGTAAGTAACCTCACGGTAGATTGAATAAACACCAAATAATAAGAGAATCACTGAGATAATAAATCCTACCCACCATAACTTGGAAGGACTGCTCTCAATAGGACGCACGATGTCTTCCGTTACCTGGTGGTAATCCTTCTTTCCTTCCACCAATGGTTCTCTTACATGCGATTCATACTTAAATGCTGCCATAGTTAAAGCTTTTAGCTGGAAACCCTTGCGGGCATCATTCGCTTTTTATTATTAGGGTCAATAGTTTCGTTCAATTATGCGTGCTTTTCTTCATGCTTTGCCTCTGCATGCTCTGCGCCACCTTCGTGCTCAGCATGTCCTGCAATGTGTTCAGCATTTCTCACTTTCGCTAAGTAAGTTACACTTGGCAACACGTGGATTTGCTCCAATGCTGCGAAATAACGCTGGCTATTGCTCTTACGAACTTTGCTGATCTCACTTTCAGGATTGTTTGCATTACCGAATACGATCGCATCAGTAGGACAAGCTTG
This sequence comes from Chitinophagaceae bacterium UBA3961, assembly GCA_002385265.1. Taxonomy (GTDB): domain Bacteria; phylum Bacteroidota; class Bacteroidia; order Chitinophagales; family Chitinophagaceae; genus Endoryza; species Endoryza foliicola. The sequence continues at coordinate 40,779 of DGDD01000152.1, read as the reverse complement.
CTGACAAGCGCTCTTCACATCTGTATCTTCCAATACACGACCTTCTTTCTTCGCTTTCAACTTACCTTCTTGAGTACGTTGTACGCAGAAAGAACATTTTTCGATAACACCACGGCTACGAACAGTAACATCCGGGTTCAATACCATGCGGGTTAAGTCGTCGTTCATTTGGAATACAGCAGGATCCAACTTACCAACACCTTCAGTCAATTGGTTGTCTTTGAAGCTATCAGCTCCGGTATAATCCAACCAGTTGAAGCGACGTACTTTATAAGGACAGTTGTTTGCGCAATAACGTGTACCGATACAACGGTTATAAGTCATTTGGTTGATACCTTCACTGCTGTGGTTGGTTGCGGCCACCGGACATACGTTTTCGCAAGGAGCGTTGTCGCAATGTTGACACAACATTGGTTGATAGATCGTTTGTACGCTATCTGCATCGTATGGGTTACCACTGAAGTAACGGTCGATGCGCATCCAATGCATTTCATGGAAACGCAACACTTCACTCTTGCCTACTACAGGAATATTGTTCTCTGCAGTACAAGCCACGCTACAAGCACCACAACCGATACAGCTGTTCAAGTCGATGCTCATTCCCCATTTGATACCTGGGCGATCGTGCAATGGATAAGGTGATCCGTCTCTTTCGTAATTGTCGAGTCCACCGTAATTTTTCAACTCAGCATTACGCTCTTCACGAATGAGTTCAGGATTTGCTTTGAAATCTTTCAAAGTAACTTCTTTGATCACTTCATGACGACCTTCGTAGCTGCTGTGTGTTTGTGTTTGTGCAACTTCATACCAAGTTTCAGTTTTGGCAATTGCAACATCACTTACAGTCCAACTAACAGTAGAACCGCTATATGTTAAGAATTGATAAGCATTCTTACCAACCTCATTACCTGCTTTACCTGCTTTTGTTCTACCGTAACCTACTGCAATAGCAATGGTACCGGCATGAACACCAGGAACGATTAATACAGGAAGTTCAATTTCTTTTTTATTGATGGTGAACTTCACTACAGGCTTCTTCATGAATACTTCATACTTATCTGCCTGACGTGAATCTGCGATATCAATTTTTAATACTTCTTTACCGAATTGAGGAGAAACGATGGCGTAGTTGTCCCAAGTAGCTTTGGTAATTGGATCGGGTAACTCTTGCAACCAAGGGTTGTTCGCTTGTTTACCGTCGCCCAAACTTACTTTTTGGTATACTACTAATTCGTACTTACCACCTTTTTTACCACTCACTGCACTTACAGCAGCAGCAACACCCGCACCATTGAAAGCGGCACCGGCAACTGTTGCAGGAGCTTCTACTACACCGTCTTGCAAAGCTTTCATGTAAGCATCTGCGCTTCCCAATTTGCTTGTCCAAGTTGATTTGAACAAAGACTCATACGTATTGGCACTTCCGGCCCATACTAACAATGAATCTTGGAATTGACGTGTTTTGAAAAGAGGGTTGATGGTAGGTTGCATTAAAGTGTAAGAACCAGCTTTAGGTTCTGCGTCGCCCCAGCTTTCCAAGAAGTGGTGAGAAGGAACGGCGTATTTACACAAGCTCGCTGTTTCATCTAAGCGCTCGCTCAATGAAACAGAGATTTTTGCTTTTTTCAAGGCTGCAGCAAATCCGGCAGCATTGTAATATTCGTAAGCAGGGTTCACACCGTAGATTACTACAGCGTTTACAGCGCCGCTGTTCAAATCGGCAACCAAGGTTTCAAATTCGCTATCGATACCTTGCGCAACTTGCAAAGGAGCTGCCCAGTTGATGGTAGTTCCGTAAGCACCTACTGCGTTGTTGATAGCGTTTACGATAATTTGAACGTTTGGATCAGTGCTTCCTGAAACAACCAAAGCTTTACCGGCAGCAGCTTTCAATGCTTCTGCAGTTGCTTCAATTCCTTTCTTCAAAGCACCTTCAACTCCGGTAGCACCGGTTCCTGAAACTGCACCTAATAAAGCAGCAGCAACAGTTCCTTCAGCAGATGGAGCGTGCGTATAACGTTTGTCGGCGTTAGAACCGGTTAAACTCAATGCGCTTTCGAACTGCACATGCAAGCTTAATTCAGGATTCTTTTGGTCGAATTTGCGACCGGCCGCGTATTGTTTAGCAAAAGTTACAGGGCTCAACCAAGTACCGAGGAAATCGGCGCTTAAGCTCACAATTACTTTTGCGTTTTCGAAATGATAAGAAGGGATGGCTTTTTTACCGAAACTTGCTTCGTTGGCTAATAACAAAGAACTGTAAGAAACCGCGTCGAACTGAACGTGACGGCTTCCGGGGTATTTCGCTAAGAACTCAGCGATCACCAATTTAGTAGTAGGAGAAGAGATAGATGGAGTTACCAAGGCAACTTTTGCATCTTTCAAACCTTCTAAAATGGCTTTATCAGCAGCATCAATTGCCAAAGCAGTGCTAGCATCTCCGCTAATTGAAACCGGTGTACGTAAACGAGCGGTATCGTATAAGTCTAACACGGCAGCTTGTACACGTGCAGAAGTACCACCTTTTGAATATGTTGAAAGCGTGTTACCCTCTAATTTAATCGGGCGACCGTCTCTAACTTTTGCTACAACAGGGATGGCCTCACCACCGCTCACGTAGGTAGTAGCATAATAATCAGCTACACCGGGAACAAGGTTTTGAGGTTTGTTGAGGTAAGGAATGGCTTTCTTAACAGGCGTTTCGCAACTAGCAGCAGCCATTGCAGCAGCCGTACTAAAACCCAAATACTTTAAGAAATCACGGCGAGAAGCAGAAGCATTTTCGATGCCTTTACCTTCACCACTCACAACAGGCAGTTCCTCGCGAAACTCATTTGCAGCCAATTTCTGGTGCGTTTCAGTTTGATTGAGCTCGGTAAAACTTTGCCAATATTTTTTCTTAGCCATTTATAACAATTTGAAAATTTGTGAATTGTTTCTGTTTCGCGCTGAATTTGATTAGTAGTGACATTTTTGACACTCCAAACCTCCAATATCACTCACGGTTACGCTGTCTCTCTTCTTCTCTTTAATTTCTTTGTGATATTTCTCGTAGATGCTGTAAAACTTGTTACCACCACCTTTCTCATCGTTGAAATCAACTTTGCTTTCGCGGTGACAGTTTACGCACCATCCCATGCTTAATTCAGAGAACTGGTACACTTCATCCATTTTATTGATTTCTCCGTGGCAGGTTTGACATTGTACTTTACCTGCTTTGGTGTGTTGAGAGTGGTTGAAGTAAACGTGGTCAGGCAGGTTGTGGATTTTCACCCATTCAATTGGCTTGCCTTGACCTACATATTTGTTCTGAGCAGGATCCCATCCGGCTGCAGCAAATAGTTTCTTCAATTCTTCTGTACCGTTCACCTCAGTTCCATCTTCTTTGTACAGTTTCTCACCACCGTATTCTTTAATGTTGTTGTGACAGTTCATACAAACGTTCACAGAAGGAATGTTCGCATGTTTGCCTTCATATGCACCGCCATGGCAGTACAAACAGTTGATTTGGTTAGTACCGGCGTGTACTTTATGTGAGTAGAAGATCGGTTGATCGGGTTGGTATCCTTTCTGACGGCCCATTCCGATAGCCCACTGGCTAAGGAAATAACCGGCAATTACGAACAACACGATGGTCATTAAAGTGATGTAAGACTTATTACGGTAGAATGGAATTGGCTCAGCTGCAGGAACGCCGTCTTTATCATCTGCCAATTTGCGGAGGTTGGCGTTCACTTGGAGCATGATCAATGAAACTACAGCGAGGATCAGGGTCAAAACACCGTACAACAGTGAATTGTCTGATTCTTCTGTTTTTCCGCCCGGACCACCTGGAACAGTTGTTGGAGCTGCATTCAAGGCATCCGTTTCGGTTTTAATATATGCGAGAATCGCATCTACGTCTTTGTCGGAGAGGTTTTCAAACACACTCATCGCAACACCCGGATTCCATTCCTTAATTTTCACTGCATAAGCGTCGCCAGTTGCAACGGCCTTGTTCCAGTTCTTGATCCAGGTTACTAACAATTGTTTGCTGGGCCAGCGAGATTCTACGTCCTTCAATGCCGGACCGGTCGCATCTTTTGCGATGTTATGACAGGCAGCACAGTTCGCTTTGAACAACGCTTTACCGTCTTGAGCAGCAGCCTCATTGGCAAATGAGAGGAATGAAAGAAGAATTACTGAAAGTGCTATTCGCTGGGCAATGGTTCGGAGTTCGCTCATACCTATAGAATATGATGAAAATGATGTGGAAAAATTTCCAATATTGGCTGCAAAAATAAGCTATGAAATTAACAAAATGCCAACACTGTTGAATTTTTTTTGAGCTAGTGCTAGTCTGCGTTTCGGCTTAATTTTCAATTATTTTTGAATGATTTGAAGCAAACATGTCATGATTTTGTCAACCCGTTAATAAGTTTCATTTAAGGACTTCCATTTATATGGATAAGTCGAAAAAATGGAGCAGTTTTGCACCCATGTTTAAGCGACTTCAAGAAAAATGGAATGTTTCCGGAATTCAATTGGCACTTATATTTATCACTTTTGCCCTCGGGGGCAGTTGCTGTGGATACCTAGGCAGAACACTCCTCGGGTTATTGCAAATTGAGAATGCTGCTATACGCATTCCCCTCTACCTAATTTTGATCACATTATTGTGGCCACTTTGCGTTATTCTGATCAGTATTCCCTTCGGGCAGTTTCCCTTCTTCCGTTCTTACTTGAAAAAAATGTGGGCTCGAATTTCAGGCAATAAATAATTAATAATCAATATATTGTATTTATATTCCACTCCCATTTCTATCTTTAGTACAAATTCTTTTAAATTGGTTTTTGCAACCTTAAACAAACTGCTTTTTCTGTTTAATTTTTGAAGAATTTTATGGAGGTTCGGTTTAAATAAGGCAGTTTTGCCACCAAATCAGTTTTCATGCCTACCATCGCCATTTTTGCCTCTGGAGCCGGATCCAATGCACGCAAAATTTTAGAACACTTGAAGGGTCATTCTTCCATTAAGGTTGGATTGATTGTATGCAACAAACCCGGCGCAGGGGTGCTTTCAATTGCAGAAGAATGGCAGGTGCCTACTTTAATCATCGAAAAAGAGATCTTTTTCAGGGGAAATCACTACCTACCTGAACTGGCAGCTCATGGAATCAACTTTATAGTACTTGCCGGATTCCTTTGGAAAATACCGAGTGGACTGATCAAGGCCTACCCAAACAAAATCATCAATATTCACCCGGCCTTGCTGCCTAACTATGGCGGAAAAGGAATGTATGGCATGCATGTACACGAAGCCGTGATTGCTGCCGGAGAGAAGCAAAGCGGGATTACCATCCACTATGTAGATGAGCATTACGACCATGGCGATCATATCTTCCAAGCTACCTGCTCAATTGAACCCGGTGATACTCCCGATCAATTGGCTCATAAAATTCATGCGCTTGAACATGCTCATTTCCCAAGAATTGTAGAACAAACGGTTCTGAAAAATTAGTTAAACCGATGGTTTCGACCCCATAACTGCGAAAACAATCGTAATATCACGGCGTCAAATACACGGAACCCTGAAAACTAGAAAAAACGCCTAAACATTGAATAGGTCTAAAGGTTACATATTTACTTTAATTACACTACTGGCTACTTCTGCCACTTTTGCTCAGGTAAAAGTGAGTGGACGGATTTTTGATGTTACTAAACAAAAAACATTAGAAGCAGTAAGTGTATTAAGTAATAACGGTGGAGGTACCATGACCGACGAAAAGGGTAAATATACCATCATTGTTGACGAAAACGATTCCATCTGGTTTTCATATCTGGGCAAACCCACGCCAAAGTTCGCAGTAGCTAAAATTGTTAATATCCAGAACTTCGAATTGGCATTGCATGTAAACATCATGGATTTGAAACAAGTTGTGGTGATGCCTAAAAGCTACCGCCGCGATTCCATTCAAAATCGACTCGACTATGCAAAAGCCTTTAATTTCCAACGGCCTAATTTAAGCACGCTTACCTCCATAGGCCCTAATGGCGTTGGATTGGATATCGATGAATTCATTCGCTTGTTTCAATTCAGGAAAAACAGAAGAATGGAGGCCTTCCAAGATCGCTTGTTAAGAGAAGAAATGGAAGCATTCATCGATCATCGTTTCAGCAGAGCTTTAATTATTAAAATTACGGGCTTACGCGGCGCAGAGCTCGATACCTTCATTCGCATTTATCGTCCAAAAGTTGAATTTATTGAAACTGCCTCTGAATACGAACTACAAGCATATATCAAGAAATCATACCTCCAGTACATGCGATACAAAAGTTTGTTTGGAGAATTTAGGAAGCCGGAACAAGAATAAGCTATTCAGTATTTGCGTATCTTGAAGCAAATACGCTTGTTCTATGAAGAACATTTTTCTCCCCTTATTCCTTTTGATTGCAACAGTAGTAGTTGCACAAAATTCAAGTAAAGTTTTAACAGCCACCACTCCCGAAGCCGGAGGATTTTCATCAGAGCGATTGAAGAGAATTGATGACAATGTTCAGCAATGGTTAGGCACCGGTAGATTGAATGGCACGGTAGCACTTATTGTTCACGACGGAAAAATAGTGTATCACAAGGCTTTTGGCTTCAATGATCCGGAGAAGAAAGATCCTATAAAAAAAGATGCCATCTATCGCATCGCTTCCCAAACAAAAGCCATCACCAGTGTTGCTGTGATGATGTTGTACGAAGAAGGAAAGTTCTTGCTCGACGATCCCATTTCCAAATACATTCCGGAATTCTCCAAACCAACTGTATTGGCAAGCTTTAATGAAAAAGACAGCAGTTATACTACCATGCCTGCAAAGTCTGAAATAACCATTCGTCAACTGCTTACACATACTTCCGGAATTGGCTATGCGCAAATTGGAAGCAAAGAGTCGAATGCGATCTATGCAAAAGCAGGCATCACGGCCGGTTTTGGTGTACCAAATGGACACTCACTTGCGAAAGACATGAAAACACTGGCCAAGCTTCCGTTGATGCATCAACCAGGCGAACGTTATACTTATGGACTGAACACCGACGTATTGGGTTATTTGATTGAAGTTGTTTCAGGCAAAAGCCTTGATGAGTTCTTTCGCACCAGAATATTTGAGCCACTCGGAATGAAAGACACGTATTTCTTCTTACCAAAAGAAAAACAAGCACGATTGGTAACATTGTATGAAGAAATAGATGGCAAAGTGCAACCTGCAGGCGACACACTCCAATACAACGGCGTTTTCATTTCCAAATATCCAAATCTTCCGGGAACCTATTTATCGGGTGGTGCAGGCCTCTCATCTACCGCATTAGATTATGCGATTTTCTTACAAATGTTATTAAATGGAGGGGAATATGGCGGCAAACGATTGTTGTCGAGAAACAGTGTTCGTATGATGACCATGAATCAAATTGGCGACATTGACAATGGCGTCAACAAATTTGGTTTAGGGTTTGGCATTACCACGGAAAGAGGATCGGCCTTGTTGCCCACTCCTGTTGGCGTATTTGAATGGGGCGGAGCCTATTCAACTACGTATTGGGCGGATCCAAAAGAAAAAATTATTGGAATAATCTACCGTCAGCAATGGAGAACAGGATTGGGAGAAGTGGCCAATAAATTCAAAGTACTTGTATACAGTGCACTCAATTAATAAAACACCATGAAAAAAATCTTGTTACTATTATTGCTTTGTCCGGCTTTGCTTAAAGCGCAGGACAGCATTCCATCTTTTGTAAAAGACAGTATTGACGGCTACGTTGCTAGAGGGATGAAGAACTGGCAAATACCCGGCGTAAGCGTTGCCATTGTAAAAAATGGAAAACTTGTTTTTGTAAAAGGCTATGGCGTTACCAAGCTAGGCGGTGCTGAAGCCGTAGATGAAAACACCTTGTTCATGATAGGCTCCAATTCAAAAGCCTTTACAGGGACCGCTTTAGCGATGTTGGAAGCCGATAAGAAAATAAGCTTGGATGATAAAGTGAAGAAATGGCTGCCCTGGTTCAAAGTATACGATCCTTGGGTAACAGAGAATATGATCGTTAAAGACTTGATGTCGCACCGCATGGGATATGAGACGTTTCAGGGCGACTTCATGTATTTCGATTCTGATTTATCAAAGGAGCAATTATTCGAAAAGTTCGGAAAGTTGAAGCCCGATCATCCTTTCAGAACAAAATGGGGTTATACCAATGCTGGCTTTGCAGTAGCCGGCGAAGTATTGAAAGCAGCAAGCGGTATGAGTTGGGCTGAATTCCTGCGATCAAGAATTTTTAGTCCCTTGCAAATGACGAGAACATTAGCCCTTTCTTCAGAAATTAAGACAGCCACAAATAGATGTTACGCGCACACAGTTGTAAACGGTCAAGTAAAATTGATCCCTTACGGTGATATCGACAACATGGCTCCTGCAGGTGCTATCAGCTCTTCCGCTAAAGACCTAAGCAATTGGGTTACCGCCTTACTAGCCAATGGCAATTTTGAAGGAAAGCAAGTGATTCCAACCAGTGCCATTAACCAAACCCGATTCCCACATTCGGTTTTAGGAAATGGCGGCTATTTGTACAATAAAGGGCATTTCAATTTGTATGGATTGGGTTGGTTTATGGAAGAATATTGTGGCCGAAAAATAGTGTCACATACCGGTGGTGTGAATGGTTTTGTTACCAGTGTAACGCTGATTCCGGAAGAAAAAACCGGCATCATTGTACTCACCAACACAGATATGAATGCATTTTATGAGTCGCTGAAATGGGAAATCATGGACGCTTATTTAGGAAATCAGTTCCGCAACTATGACAAAACCTATTTCGCTCAGCAAACCATGCAGGAAAAACAGCAACAACAATGGCTGGATAAGAAAAGAGACACAATTGCACAACACCCTAAAACCAGTTTACCGCTGAAAGACTTTGCCGGAACCTATGTTCATGCCATTTATGGCAAAATGACCATTGCGTTGGAAAAAGACAGTTTAATTGCTCGATTTGAACATCACAAAGGAAGGTATGCAGTATTGGAGGCATTGGGTGAGGGACGTTTCTTAGCAACATTTAGTGATCCATTGTATGGTATCAAGGTTTGGCCTTTTACCATTAAGAATGGTAAAGTAGAGAAATGTGTTGTTACAGTGGCAGATTTTGTAGAACACAATCCATACGAGTTTATCAAACAAACAAAATAAACGAGAATCCCCTGGAGTTTTGCTTCAGGGGATTTTTCTGTTTCAAATAGATCGGTTGCTTCATCAAATTTTTTTATTGTTTCACCTTGCAGGTATTAATGCCAAGTAAGGTGTATATAGGGCAAAAACTAATTAGACTGGTCAACACAAATACAGCTGCTACTACAACCAGTACAATGCCCCAAGTTCCGGTTACAATTCCACCGAAATATAAGTAAGCCAATACTGCGGCTACTAAAACGCGGATAATGCGGTCTGCTGAACCCATATTCTTTTTCATAAACGATGCTTTTAGGTTAAGAATGATTAGCAGAAGTAAAATTAAGGTTGCAACAACGATGGCTCCGTGATGTTTGTCACACGGATGGCTAGTTCTTCCTAAAAAGCGATATGATTTTAATTAGGTTAGAGTTGTTTTTCGAAATAAACAACGTTGGAGAGCGGGTTATTGTAATAGGGCGTTGTTTCTCGAAATCCGCGCTTACGGTAGAGTTCACAAGCCGCCACTAGTTTGGTGAGTGTATCCAGTTTCATTTTTGTATAGCCCGCTTCTTGTGCCTGTTGAAGAATTTGATCTACTAATTGTCCGCCAATTTTAAAGGATCGAAATGCCGGCTTAACATACAAACGTTTCATCTCACAAACACCCTCTTCTTTCAAAGGAGTAAGCGCAATGGTACCGGCAATTTCATTGTTCCAATAGGCCAATATCAATCGGCCCTTAGGTTCACCGTATTTAACCAAAGGATTCTCCAGTTCTTTTTCAAAGGACTGAAAACAGATATTCTCATCCAGTTCTGTTTCGTACTGTTTGAAAAGCGTTCTGATTTCTTGCAATTCAGCTCCTTCTTCTTTTATGTTAACAAGTTTCAGCATCTCCTTTAGCTTTCTTAAATTTAGGCATTATGAGAAAAATAGTAGCCAAACTTTCTACAGGGTGTGCACTAATACTACTAGTTGCCTCCGCTCATGCACAATCATCTGCAAAATTACACCAAAAGTCGATTGTTGTAGACACGCACAACGACATTCCAACTACTGCCATTGACAAAGGCGTTTCATTTGATCAATCATTAAAAGGAATCACCCATTCCGACTTGGGAAGAATGAAAGAAGGTGGAATCGACATTCAGATCTTTTCCATTTGGTGCGATGGCAACAAACCTCAACCTTACCAATGGGCTTTAAGAGAAATAGATACAGTATGGGCTTGGACGCTTAGAAATCCCGACAAAATGATGTTCGTTCGAAACAGTGCCGATTTGAAAAAAGCAGTCAAGCAAGGAAAACTGGGTGCCATGATGGGAGTTGAAGGCGGCCATATGATTGAAAACGATTTGGCAAAACTGGACACCTTATACAATCGTGGTGTTCGATACATGACACTTACTTGGAATAACTCTACGCCTTGGGCAAGTTCAGCTATGGAGGAAACCAATGGAACGGCGAAACAAAAAGGGTTGAATGATTTTGGCAAGCAGATCGTTCGAAGAATGAATGAATTGGGGATGTTAGTAGATTTGAGCCATGTTGGTGAACAAACGTTCTGGGACGCCATTAATACTACCACAAAACCGGTGCTAGTTTCACATAGCTGCGCGTATAGCCTGAGTCCTGTTTTTAGAAATCTAAAAGATGATCAAATTAAAGCAGTTGGAAAAAACGGGGGTGTAATTCATCTCAATTTTTTCTCCGGATTTGTTGACTCCAATTTCTTCAAAAGAAGTGAAGCGTTTGAAAAAGCACATAAAGCCGAAAGAGACTCTTTATTGAAAACAGTTAGCGATCCCTACTTTGCAGATAAGTACTTGTTTGAAAAATATGCAGATGAGGTGAAAGCGTTGCGTCCTCCAATGAGCCTTTTATTAGACCATTTAGACCATATCGTGAAATTAATTGGTGTAGATCACGTAGGATTGGGATCAGATTTTGACGGCATCAATTCTTCGCCTAGAGAATTGGATGATGTTACCAATATGCCGCTCATTACTGCTGCCTTATTGGAAAGAGGCTATTCCAAAAAAGACGTAGAGAAAATATTAGGAGGAAACTTTATACGATTGCTGAAAGCAAACGAAGCTAAATAGAACAGATTATGAGAAAAATTGGATTGCTACTAACTGCTGTATTGTTCTTTTGTATTGATTCGAATGGTCAACAGGAAATTAAGAAATGGGAGGCGCAGGCAAAGCGTGTAACCATTATTCGCGACCAATGGGGCATCCCGCATATTTATGGGAAGAGTGACGCCGATGCAGTATTTGGTTTGTTGTATGCACAATGCGAAGATGATTTCAAACGCGTTGAGTTGAACTATGTTGAGAAATTGGGTCGAATGGCAGAAGTGAAGGGAACTGCTTTCATTTATGAAGACCTTTTGATTCGAATGATCATTGATACCAATGATGCAAAAGCCGATTTTAAGAAAGCACCGGCTTGGTTAAAAAAACTTTGCTATGCCTATGCCGATGGCATCAACTATTACCTATATAAACACCCGGAAACAAAACCCGCGCTGCTTACCCATTTCGAACCTTGGTATCCGTTTCTTTGGACCGATGGCAGTATTGGCGCCATCAATACTGCCGATTTGGGTGCGAACGATCTTCACAAGCTGTACGAGCCCGGGGCCGTAACCGCATTGAATACAAAAGCACCGGATAGAGATGGCTTTGAAACCGATGCCATGCTTACCGGTAGCAATGGATTTGCTTTCTCACCAAAAATTACTTCCAGTGGAAAATCCATTCTTTATATCAATCCACACGTAACATTTTACTTCCGACCTGAAGTTCATATGGTAAGTGAAGAAGGATTGAATGCATATGGGGCAGTAACCTGGGGTCAGTTTTTCATCTACCAAGGTTTTAATCAGAATTGCGGTTGGATGCATACAAGCTGTTATGTAGATGCAGCCGATACCTATATAGAAAAAGTGAATGCCGGATTGAACTCTTATGAGTACGACGGCAAATCAAGACCTCTTACAAAAAAGGAAATCAAAATTAGCTATACAGAAAACGGCACCCTTCGATCCAAAACTTTTTCAACGCTGTTTACGCACCATGGTCCCATCATGGCAAAAAAGAACGATCAATATTATAGTTTAAGGGCCGATAATAGAATCTACAACGGTGTATTGCAATGCTGGCTTCGTACCAAGGCTGATGGATTGGAAAGCTTTAAAAAGACATTAGATTTAAGAGGCAACATTTCGAACAATACAGTTTACGCTGATAAGAACGGAAACATTGCTTATTGGCATGGAAATCGAATTCCTAAAAGGGATCCAAAATACGATTGGACCAAACCGGTTGACGGCAGCACCTCTGCTACTGAATGGCAGGGATTGCACACCATCGATGAAACCGTTCATTCAATCAATCCGAGCAATGGATGGCTTCAAAACTGCAACGCAACTCCATTTACAGTAGCAGGCAACAATAGTCCAAAGAAATCAGATTACCCTGTTTACATGGCTCCTGATCCTGAGAATTTCAGAGGAATCAATGCGGTGAGGGTGTTGAGCGAAGAATCAAATTATGATATTGATAAAGTTATTAAAGCAGGTTATGACCGCAGGCTATCTGCTTTTGAAATATTGATTCCTGCTTTGGTGAATCGATTTGAAACTTCAATTAATCCATCTGATTCATTGTATGCCTATTTAGTAGGCCCTATTAGTGTATTGAAAAACTGGGACTATAAATCAAATGTGAATTCTATTGCAACAACCCTTGCAATAGAATGGGGTCAACGCATGTTACCCATTCTCTACAGAACACAAGTAATTGACGATGAAGAAGCCGATATCATTTCAAAATCAAAATACTTTGCAGCCAATGGTTCTGCAAATGAAATGCTGGGGCAACTTTTGATCACGATCAAAGATCTTGAAAAAAGATTCGGAAGATGGCAATTGCCTTGGGGAACCATCAATCGCTTTCAACGAATTTCATCTGATATCGATAACAAGTTCGACGATTCAAAACCAAGCATACCGGTTGGATTTGTATCCTCTACCTGGGGTATGCTTCCTTCTTACACCAGTCGTACCTATCCCGGCACTCAAAAAAGATACGGCGTGAACGGCAACAGTTTTATTTGCGCTGTTGAATTTGGTGATAGAATTAAAGCAAAATCATTGTTAGCAGGTGGTGAAAGCGGTGATCCCAATTCACCACATTTTTTCGATCAAGCAGCGATGTATGCTGAAGGAAAGTTCAAAGATGTATTGTTTTATAGAGAAGATGTATTGAAAAACGCAACCAAAACATATCACCCCGGCGAATAAACTAGTTATGAATAGAAGATTTTTTTTAAAGAATACCGGATTGGCGGGAGCCGGTCTTGGTGTAGCAGCCAATCTCAGTTCATGCAAAGAAGCCAAATCTGAAGAGGCTAAAACAACAGATGTTGCCGCAAACTTCGAATTGCTGGAAGCAACCATCGATCAATTGCAAGAGAAAATGAAATCGGGAGCGTTGACCTCTGAGAAAATCACTCAACTCTACCTAGATCGCATTCAAGCCATAGATAAATCGGGACCAAAACTCAATGCCGTTATTGAGATCAATCCGGATGCGTTGTCGATTGCAAAAACACTCGACCAAGAGAGAGCTGCAGGAAAACTAAGAGGCCCCTTGCATGGCATTCCGGTTTTAATAAAAGACAATATTGATACAGGAGATAAAATGCAAACTACGGCCGGCGCCCTCGCACTCGCAGGAAATATTGCAGCCAAGGATGCTTTTATTGTAAAGAAATTAAGAGATGCCGGTGCTGTTCTATTAGGCAAAACGAATTTGAGTGAATGGGCCAATTACCGCTCTACATCTTCTTCATCGGGATGGAGTAGTCGTGGCGGTCAAACAAAGATGCCTTATGTACTCGATCACAATCCATGCGGATCAAGTTCTGGAACGGGTTCCGCAGTATCTGCAAACCTTTGTGCCATTGGTATTGGAACAGAAACGGATGGTTCCATCACTTGTCCTTCTTCAGTAAGTGGTTTGGTAGGAATTAAACCTACAGTAGGATTGTGGAGCCGGAGTGGTATCATTCCAATCTCAAGTACACAAGATACTGCCGGTCCAATGGCCAGAACCGTAAAAGATGCTGCGATCTTTTTAGGTGTATTGGCAGGAATTGACGCTGAAGATGAGAGAACTAAAGAAAGCGAAGGAAAATCGCTTACAGATTATACGGTTGCCTTGAAAACAGACGCTTTAAAAGGCAAGAGAATTGGAGTTGATTTGAAGAAGAAGAGTACCAATCAATTCATCAATCGCTTGCAAGATGCTACAATTAAAAAACTGGAAGAATTAGGTGCAACAATTGTAGATGTAAGCTATATAAGTGCAATAGGTGAGTTGGGAAAATATGAGGGTGAGATCTTGAACACCGAGTTTAAAGTAGGCGTGAATGCTTATCTGGCAAAAACAAAAATCAGCAATAACACACTCACCAAGGTAATAGCATTCAACAAAACGAATGAAGACGCTGCCATGCCTTATTTCAAACAAGAGCTACTAGAAGCCTGTGAAAAAACAACTGGGCTGAATTCGGATGCCTATCAAGAAGCTTTAGAAAAAGGCAGAGACGGCTCTAGAAAAATTCTGCTTGATTTGATGAAAGAGCATCAATTGGATGCATTTGCAGGAATCACCATGGGTCCTTCTTGTAGCATCGATGTAATGTACGGTGATCGTTGGGGTGATGACTTCTTAACGCAACCGGCCGCAATGTCGGGCTTCCCTCACATTACAGTACCGGCAGGCATGGTGTACGAATTGCCAGTTGGATTCTCCTTCTTTGGCGCGCCTTATACTGAGGCGACGCTGATTGGATTCGCTTATGCATTTGAACAAGCAACCAAAAAACGCGTGGTACCAAATTTCAAACCTTCATTTCTACCTTAATGATAAATCGAATCATTCTTCTGTCATTAGTGTGCCTACTTGGGATTAAGTCGGGCTTTTCTCAAAGTCAAACTGCTTTTGATTCTGTGTTGAAAAAACACCCCGGCTTCAATGGAGTAGTATTGGTTGCTGATCAAAACAAGATTGTATTTGAAAAAGCAGTGGGCTTTGCTGAATACGAAAAACAAAAAGCATTACAGAAGAACGACATTTTTGAATTGGCCTCCATTTCAAAACAGTTTACAGCTATGATTGTGTTGATGTTGAAAGAGAAAAAACTGTTAGACTTACAAGATCCGGTTTCAAAATATGTAAAGATCCCTTATCCTAATATCAAGATCGTTCACTTACTTACCCATACAAGTGGGTTGCCCGATTATCAGGCAATCATGGACCAACATTGGGACAAGTCGAAGGTAGCCGGCAACAAAGACATCATCGAATACTTAAACAAATTCGCACCACCTTCACAATTCGAACCCGGAAGTAAATACGAATATTCAAATACCGGTTATGTAATACTCGCTAGCATTGCTGAAAAGGCCGCCGGTAAAGACTTTATCTGGATGTGCAGAAACTGGATATTCAAACCATTGGGAATGACCAGTACAGATATTCGAACACTTCAAGAAAAAGCTGCATTAAAAAACGCCGCTATCGGGCATATTTATGTAGAAGAAAGTAAGAGATTTATTCGAGCCGATTCATTTCCTTCTTCAAACTATACTATTTGGTTGGGAAATAGAAAAGGACCGGGAAGAATTAGCAGCACCGCTGAAGATCTTTTCAAATGGGATCAAGCTTTGTACACCAACAAATTGATCAGTAAAGAATTAATGGAAGAAGCTTTCAGAAGCTTCCGTTTAAATGATGGCAGCTTTTCGCACTATGGTTATGGTTGGGAGCTGCCCGACAACACCTATCTCGGACGTACCGTTACTCATACCGGAGATAATCCGGGCTACCACAATCAAATTACTCGAAATATCGGAAGACATAAAACAATCATCATCTTGTCAAATAACGCCTATCGTGACACGCAAGGGCTTACTGATGATTTTGCGAAATTGGTGTATTAAGAAAGAACAGAGGGATCGTTAACTCCAAATTCACGAACTAAGCCAATCAATAAGTCAATAAGTCTTGGACAAAATCATCAAGTCTGTTTTTAGCGAGATAATTCTTTTCTAATTCTAGATTAAAAGGAATAGGAGTGTCTAAAGAAGCACAGCGTTTCACAGGTGCATCTAATAGTTCAAAGCAATGTTCGGCGATCCAAGCGGCTATTTCACCACCAATTCCTCCAAACAAATTGTCTTCATGCAATATCAACACCTTTCCCGTTCTCTTCACAGCAGAACGAATTGCATCATAGTCCAATGGAAGTAAAGTACGGAGGTCGGTAATATCGATGCTCAGCTCGGGATGTGCTTTGGCATAATCCAATGCCCAATGCATGCCTGCACCATAAGTAATAATGGATAGGTCGCTGCCTTCCTGAACCCATTTCGCTTTTCCGATTTCAATTTCATAAGCGGTCTCCGGAACCAGCCCCGATACACTTCTATACAAAGCCTTGTGCTCAAAGTAAAGGACCGGGTTAGGATCATTAAAAGACGCGATCAATAAACCTTTTGCATCTATTGGCGTGGAAGGATATACCACTTTTAAGCCGGGAACATGGGTAAACCAGGCCTCGTTACTTTGACTGTGAAAGGGACCTGCCCCTACACCGCCTCCGGTAGGCATTCTTACTACCACATCGGCACTCTGCCCCCAACGATAATGTATTTTAGCTAGGTTGTTTACAATTTGATTGAATCCAACAGAAACGAAGTCGGCGAATTGCATTTCCATCATCGACTTGTATCCTTTGATGCTCAATCCGAGTGCTGCACCAACAATAGCACTCTCACATAACGGTGTATTTCGCACGCGTTCTTTGCCAAACTCTTGTACAAATCCTTCTGTGATTTTGAATGCTCCCCCATATTCAGCAATGTCTTGACCCATCAAGATCAAATTCGAATGAAGCTTCATAGAAGTTCGCATTCCATCACTGATGGCATCAATAAAGCGCATTTCTTTTCCGGAAGGATGAAAATAATGTTGGCTATTGTCTATAATAGTAACAGGAAAATCTTCTCTGGGCGCATACACATCTGTCATTTCTTCGATGGTATCCGGTTCAATGGCCGAGGCCTTATAAGCGATCTGTAGTTCTGATTCAATCAACTCTTTCAATTCTTCTTTCACCACTTCAACAGAACCCTCATTCAATACACCTTGCTCAATTAAGTACCGTTCAAAATTCTTCACCGGATCTTTCAATTCCCATTGTTCGAACAAATAAGAGGGAACATATTTGGTACCACTTGCTTCTTCATGACCTCTCATGCGGAAGGTCATACACTCGATCAAATAAGGCTTCTGATTCTTTATACAATAATCCTTCACTCCTTTAATGGTATCATACACAGCCAAAAGGTTATTGCCATCAATTTTCACTCCTTCCATTCCATATCCTTTCGCCCTGTCTACCAAACTTTCACATCGGAACTGTTCGTTAATGGGAGTGCTCAAGCCGTATCCGTTGTTTTCAATGATGAAAATAACGGGTAAGTCCCATACGGCAGCCGTATTCAATGCCTCGTGAAAATCACCTTCGCTGGTGCCACCATCGCCTGTAAACGCAACAGAAACTTTGTTTTCTTTTTTTAATTTATGAGCTAACGCAATGCCATCGGCAATGGCGAGCTGTGGACCAAGGTGAGATATCATTCCACAGATATGGTGATCTTTCGTGCCGAAATGAAAACTTCTTTCCCTTCCTTTACTATAGCCCTCTTTATTGCCCTGCCATTGTTGAAATAGTTTGTGGAGCGGCATGTTACGAGTTGTAAACACACCCAAATTGCGATGCAGCGGCATGATCCATTCGTCTTCATCCAAAGCTAAGGTAGCTCCAACAGCTATCGCTTCTTGACCAATTCCACTAAACCACTTACTAATTCTACCCTGACGAAGGAGAACCAGCATCTTTTCCTCAATCATTCTTGGCCAAAGAATGCTTTTATAAAAATGAAGCAACTCTTGATTCGAGAGTTCTTTTCGATCAAACTGCATGTGCAAGCAAAATTTTATTGAAGTTACTACAAATAAACAAAGAGGCTATTCTTCCGATTCCTCTTGCTTTTCTTTGTACAATATCGAAGTAACAATTGATAAAAGCAAGCTGAAAAACAGGGCCCACCAAAACCCGTCTACACGAAAACCTTCTAACAATTCGTCTGCCAACAAAATCATGCCTGCATTTATAACGAACAGGAAAAGTCCCAAAGTAACCAATGTAATAGGCAGGGTTAAGATTACCAGAATTGGCTTTAATATTCCATTGAGAATGGCCAAAACGAGGGCTAAAGAGATAGCAGTCCAAAAGTCGTCCACATGAATTCCTTTCAGAACTTTGGAAAGCCCGAAAGCGATGATGGAGGTAACCACTATACGCATCAAAAATTTCATGGTCTAATTCTTTCCGGAAAGGTAGTATTTCCGCTGTTAAGATTCTCTAAATAACAACCAATTCATGGAAAGCCTCCGGTTTCAAATACTTGTTGGCCAATTGCATCAAGTACTCCGGACTTGCCGTTTTTATCGTTTGCAAGCTGGTGTAGAAATACTGTTCATCTAGATTGTTCAATAACAGGTTTCTCCAACGAGCCATTATTTGAAAAGCTCCATCCAAATCGCCTAATATGGAACCAATCATATAATTCTTTGTAGTTAACAACTCTTCATCATCCACCGGTTCTTCGCACAACAATTTCATTTCTTTGTACACCTCTTCAATGGTTGCTTCGGCAACATCTCTTCCCGCTTCCGTACTCACCATCCAAGCTGTTTCTCCTAAATGATTTTGGATATAGCTATAAATGCCGTAAGTATAGCCCTTTTCTTCTCTGATATTCGCCATCAATCTAGATCCAAAAAAACCTCCAAACAATGTATTGAGTAACAATGCAGGTTGAAAGTCGGGATTAGTACGATCAGGAAAAGGCCTTGCTATACGAATGGCCGCTTGTACTCCTTTCTCATCGTTTACAATCCAATGCTTTTTTTGCTCAGCCGGTGTTGGCTTGAAAATTCGAGATGCTTTATAACCCTTGTGGTTTTTGAAAGGCAATGATCCGAAATGCAAATCCAATTCTTCTAAAATTCCTTTTGGTAGTTTACCGGCTAAAAATATTGCACAATAGCCCTGCTTGTAATGCTTTTCATAGAATTGCACCAAGTCTTCGCGCGTTAAAGCGGTATAATCTTCGGCATTGTTATATCGACCATAAGGATGCTCTTCACC
Source organism: Chitinophagaceae bacterium UBA3961 (assembly GCA_002385265.1). Lineage (GTDB taxonomy): Bacteria > Bacteroidota > Bacteroidia > Chitinophagales > Chitinophagaceae > Endoryza > Endoryza foliicola. The sequence continues at coordinate 21,294 of DGDD01000152.1, read as the reverse complement.
ATATACCAAGGCATCAATTAAACGCCCAGCCACAAAATCACTCTTGGTCAAATTTACTTTCAATCGTTGAAGCGAGTTTTGTTTAAACAATGCCAATTCATCTTCCGGAAAAACGGAATCCATGATCAACTTACTCACTTCGGGCAGCAATACACTAACGTGCTTGTTCAATGTATGCAGTGTAAGATCAGCTGTTTCGGTATAGCAAGTGCGATTCAAGTACGCACCGTAGTACTCAAAGAATTCATTGATTTCAAAAGCTGATTTTTCTGATGTCCCGTTTTTCAACATAAAGTTGGTAGCACCTGCTTGCGACTTCTTCTCTTCATTCCAACTTCCCGCATAAAACATCCAACTTATTTGTACGGCCTCCTCAGTACCCATGTCTAAATAATACACATCTACTCCGTTCTTTAAAGTAGCTTTTTGAATAAGTGGTAAGCTGATCTTGAAATCAATCGGCTCCTTAATATCAGGAGCAATTTTTCTATCTAAACTCATGTGAATTAATTCTGTGTGCTTTTGTAGTAAAGCGTGTTTGAATTGTTAGTGTCGAAGATTTGACGGCTGTAGTTCAACATATCATCAGCAGTGATTGCGAAGTATTGATCACGGTCGCTATTGAACAATGCCGCATCGCCAAGTAGCTCGTAAAAAGCCAAACTATTGGCACGTGCCATTACGCTCATGTCTTCGAATGCCAAAGCAGATTCGGTTTTATTCTTAACCTTCACCAATTCTTTTTCTGAGATGCCGTCTTGTACCAATTTTTCTACAATTTCATTTACAGCTTGGTGTGCTTTGTCTAATGAAACCCCTTTCACCAACTTACCCTCAATAGTAACCAATCCGGGTTCTACAGTACCAAAATGAAAACAATCAATATTGCTGAATAGCTTTTGTTCCTTAACCAAACTTTGGTACAATCTACTTGAACCACCGCCGCCGAGAATTTCAGTGATCAAGTCGGCAGCAAAATATCCTTTGCTCAATCGCTGATCCATGTGCCAGCATTTATAGAAAGCATCAAGAGGAACATCGGCATTCACTTCTTTGAATCGTGCTTCGGTTTGTTTTGGCTCTGCCGGTATGGCACGTTGGTATTTTTCACCTGACTCTATAGTTCCAAACCATTTTTCTGCCAAGCGTCTTACTTCTACCGTTTTTACATTGCCTGCCACAACAAGAATTGCATTTACGGGGCGGTAATGTTTGAAGAAGAAACTTTTTACATCTTGTAAAGTGGCTGTTTCGATATGCGACAACTCTTTCCCTATCGTCATCCATTGATAAGGATGCACTTTGTAGCAAAGCTCTCTCATATGAAACCATACATCTCCGTAAGGCTTATTGATATAATGCTCCTTGAACTCTTCGCATACTACTTTGCGTTGTACATCCAAGCTTTTTTCTGAAAAAGCAAGTGATAACATTCGATCACTCTCCAACCAAAAAGCAGTTTCCAAGTTCTCGGCCGGAAGTTGTACATAGTAGTTGGTAAGATCGTTACTCGTATAAGCATTGTTTTCACCCCCTGCCATTTGCAAGGGAGTTTCAAAATCTTCTATATTGATGGAACCTCCGAACATTAAGTGTTCGAAAAGGTGAGCAAAACCGGTTTTAGAAGGGTTCTCGTCTTTTGCGCCTACATCGTACATCACATTCACAACTGCCATGGGAGTAGAAGGATCTTCATGTACCACCACTCTCAAGCCATTCGAAAGGACAAATTTCTCTAATTGAATCATATACTACTGTTTCGAAAAGCAAAGGTAACGATTCACGTAGGCTAAATGCTGCGAAATGAGGAATTTGTTGGTAGCAAATTAGTTAGTGATGCTCTTAACTTTCAAAGTGAGCATGATCGGCCCTTCGTCACGCATCACAAGAATTTTCAAGCGCCCACCGGGGGTTTGCAACAGTGTTTTGTATGCTTGAATATTGCTACTGAAATTATTCTCAACGGCCATTACAACATCCCCCGCTTTAAAGCCTGCCTCTTCTGCGGGTGAACCTGGCATTACATCGATAATTCGAATTTCACCATCAATCATGTACATACCCAAGCCGGTATAGGAATAATCGAACGGCTCATAATAATGTGAATTGGGCATTAAATAGATATCTCGCTTATCATAATTGATGATCAAATTGAAACGACGCAACAAGTCATTTCCAATCAATCCTCCCAAATAGGGATAAGATGTAACATTGTATTCATCGGTGAAAATAAAGGCCGGCACATTTTTAAATTTGAAAGGACCAATCTTCACAGACTTTACCACCCCCGTTTTCATGGGCGCTTTTCCTCCGAGCCCCTCGGCTTGCGTGGCATACCACTTACGCTTTGATTTAATAAAACTACTATCACTTACAAAATCGCTCGACATTAATAAACACATGCCGGCGCCTGTATCAAAATAAAACCGGTTGGTAACCTCATCCTCGTCTCTAACCGTTGCTGAAAATATAGGGAGGTTTACTAACAATGGTTTCAACAAGTGTCCTCCTCTTGGGTATTTTATCGTGCCCTTGGTATACACATACAATTTGGAGCTATCGTAGTCTACTTTAACAATAAACCTGCTGAGAAATGCATATCCTATAATTCCGTCTATTTTTTCTCCATAAGAAGAGGTCAACACTTCATAATCATTGATATGAAAATTCATACTATCCACCGTCAGCCCGGGCAAATGAAGGGTATTGTTGTACGCAAAACGAACTTGCCGAATTCCAGCAATTCCTCGGATGGTTCGATCGCTCAATTGGGTAGGGAGGCTTAGCCGCTGAGTGGTGGTAGAATCGAGTGAAATACCGCCACTACCGGTATCAAGGATAAAGTTCAACGTGTCGGTAAAATTATTCAACTTCCCCTTGAGGGTAATAATTCCACCGGTTAATAGTTTGAATTTGAAGCTGGTAATGAGTTTAGCGGGAGGAGGGATGAATTCTTCCTGTGCAAAAGACATAAGGCACGCAAAACAAAGCAGTAGTATCGTTAAAATCTTCTTCATGAAAGGTCTAAACTCTTCAGTAAATACGCAGTTATTGAGCAAAATGTTTCTGCGAAGGCTGAATTTCAATAAAAATTTACGCCATTTTTATTGATTTAGGATAGTTTTCCCATGTTTGACTTGTTAAGCCGGCTATTTTCGGATTGATTCAACTTTTTCTTGCCTAATTTTGTAACTCTATTATGATGAACTTATCTGAATTGTACGAAAGAGCCCTGCGCCTCGAGTTCCTATCGGCAGCAGAAGGGCAATATTTGTTTGAACATGCACCCCTTACCGAATTGATGTATGTTGCAAATGAGATCAGAAAAATACAGGTTCCGCACGGGAAAGTTACTTGGCAAATCGACCGAAACGTGAACACTACGAACGTATGTATTGCCAATTGTAAATTCTGTAATTTCTACCGTATTCCCGGACATGCAGAAGCATACATTACCGATATAGAAACCTATAAAAAGAAAATCGACGAAACCATCCGTTGGGGCGGTGATCAACTCTTGCTTCAGGGAGGTCATCACCCGGAACTCGGACTTTCTTTCTATACAAATCTTTTCAGCGAATTAAAATCGTTATACCCAAATATAAAATTACACACCCTCGGACCACCCGAAGTGGCTCATATCACCAAATTGGAAAAGTCGACCCATGCTGAAGTATTGAAAGCATTGAAAGATGCCGGCATGGACAGCTTACCCGGTGCAGGTGCCGAAATATTGGTAGATCGCGTTCGCCGCTTGATTTCAAAAGGAAAGTGTGGATCCCAAGAATGGCTTGATATTATGCACGAAGCTCATAAGTTGCACATCACAACTTCTGCAACGATGATGTTCGGACATGTTGAAACATTGGAAGAACGTTTTGAACACCTACTCAAAATTCGAGAAGTGCAGTCCAGAAAACCTGCTGACGCAAAAGGATTTCTCGCCTTTATTCCATGGACTTTCCAGGATGCAGATACTCTTTTGGCTCGAATTCGTGGCGTTCAAAACCTCACAACGCCTGAAGAATACATCAGAATGATCGCAATCTCTAGAATCATGCTTCCTAATATTAAAAATATTCAGGCCTCTTGGCTAACAGTGGGCAAACAAACCGCTCAAATCTGTTTACACGCCGGAGCGAATGATTTCGGAAGTATTATGCTAGAAGAAAATGTGGTGAGTGCTGCCGGCGCCCCCCACCGATTCACCTATAAAAGCATCCAAGAAGCCATCCGCGAAGGCGGGTTCGAACCCCAACTTCGCAACCAACAATATGAATGGCGAGAATTGCCTTCAATAATTGAAGAGCAAACCATTAATTATTAGGAAAAAGACTCAAGTATATTAAAAAACGTCGTCCACTTGGACGACGTTTTTTGCTTCTAGAATCACTACCTCATTTAATTACCTAATACTATTCAGATAGCTTTTCTAAACATAAATTTAGCTGGAGCGGGTGAAAACACTTAGTTATTCAAAAAACATACCCTTGTTTTCAATAGCCTATACAGATATGTTGTTATACTTGTTATACCAATATTCTATCCTTTTAATACATGAGTTCTACTCTGAAAAAATCACTGAGAATTGCACTGGTCTTAGTAGCCGCCGTAATGTTCATTCAGTACTTGCGTTACTATCAGTCGAATCCTGCCAACAAGGACAGAGACCTCAATCTTCAATTAACTGAATTATCGGCAAATCAGCACGTTTTACATCAAACCATCTTCAAAAACGCGTACTTGGCTTGCAGCCCCGTAACCGACTCCCTCAGCTTTCAAGGATACAAACTCATTCTAAAATCTAACATAGGGGAACTTGAAAAGAATCAAGTTGCCATGACCAAATTGCTAAGTGAAAGCAATTTGGGAACTACAGACATCAGCCTTGATAGCAAGCGCCTGTTAACCAATGTTCAAGTTCTCAACAAATCACTTCTATCAACTTTAGCACCTCTATTGGGTGCCAAAAAGCTTGGGACAACAGAACTACAAAATAAATTAATCAGCGACTTACAAAAATTGGATGCTTCAATTAATCCGGTAATTGAAGAAGCAGTAAGCTCTTTGCGAACACAAAGAGAAAAACAAGTAATTGCCGCAAGAAAACTCGATACCGGTAAATTAATGATTCTATTGCTGGCTTTCTTAATTCTTAGCGTCTTGGTATTAGAGCCTGTATTGAAGGGGACGCAAGAAAATATGGAAGCGCTCCAAAATGCACAATCCAATTTGATCAGCGAAAAACAATCCTTGGCTTCTATTCTCCATTCACAAACAAACTTTGTGGTGAGAATTGATCAAAATGGGATCTTTCAATACGCTAATCCTTCGTTTTTAGGCGCATTTGGGTATTCTGAAAACGAATTGATCAATACTCCATTTTACAATACACTTTTACCAAAAGACATCGTGCTTAGCCAAAAAGCAGCTGAAGAATGTTGGAGAAATCCCGGTAAAGTAGTCCCTCTTTTGATCAGAAAGCCTCTCAAAAACTCTAAAGAATATTTATGGACCGAATGGGAATTCGTTTCATTGAAAAATGAGAATGGCGAAATGGTGATTCAAGGCATTGGTAGCAATGTGAATGATCGAGTGATTGCAGAACAACAAAAAGAAGAGGCAATGCGAACTGCTTCTTACGCGATGACTTATGCCAATATGGGAGCTTGGAAACTCAACCTAATTAGCGAAGAATTAGTATTAAGTAAAGAGGTCTTAAAACTCATTGGTGAGTCGGAGAACAGCAATCCAAATATTAACGTACTTCAGTTTGTAAAAACTTATATAGTAGAAGAGGATCATCCCTTGGTTCTTAAAGAGTTGGTTGAAGTTAAGAATGATAAAGAAAATATCAATTCAGAAGCCAGTTTTCAATTCAGAATCAGAACACAACAAGGCGTCATAAAACATATCTTATTAAAAGGGAAAGTAATTGCTGATTATAATGCTTTTGGAATTGTTCAAGATATAAGCGACCAAAAGCTTGCAGAGCAAGCATTGCTTCACAGCGAACAACAATTCAGGCTTCTTGCAGAACATTCGGAAGACATTATTACAGAAACAACTCTTGACGGCAGGATGCTTTATATCTCTCCTTCTGTTTCCAGAACCTTGGGCTATGAACGAGAAGAAGTAGAGGGAAAAAACATCATCGACTATGTACATAGTGACGATGTTTTCAAATTTAGCTCCACAGAAGAAACCAACCCATTGGAATCAGCTGAAAATCTCACCATTCGTTACCGCATTCGGAAAAAAGACGGTGACTATATTTGGTTAGAAACCATCATGAAGCCGGTAAAAGAAAACGGAACCGTATCAAAGCTTATTTGTACTTCCAGAAATATCACAGAACGCAAACAAGCAGAATCTGAACGCGAGCAATTGCTCTCTGAAGTGAAACAATCAGAAGAGCTCTTGCGAACAGTAATTGATTCCACTCCTGATTGGATCTTTATCAAAGACCGCTCTCATCGATACCTACTTGTTAACCAAGCCTTCGCGGCCGGTGCCAATATGCATCCCAAAGATTTTGTGGGTAAAACAGATATCGAAGTTGGTTTTGAAGTAGACATCGTGAAAGGAAATCAAGAAAAAGGGATTAGAGGATTTTGGGAAGATGATAATGAAGTAATTCAGAGCGGAAAGACAAAACATATACAAGAAGAACCAAATCAATATCACGGAAAAGAACAAATATTCAGTACCGTAAAAATTCCATTGAAAGATGCGGATGGATATGTTTGGGGAGTATTAGGTTTTGCGCACAACATCACCGAAATGAAACGTGTTGAAGCGCATTTGCAACAAAAAGATCTTTTGTTGCAAGCAGTTACAGAAGCTACTCACCAATTGGTAAGTAATAGTCAATTAATTGAGGCACTAACCGAAGCCATTCAATTGATCGGAAACAAGATCAAAGTAAACAGTGTAAAAGTATTCCAGATAAACAAATCAAATACGGGCATTGAAGAAGCTGTGCCCGTAACACATTGGATGGGTGAAGACGACGGTTCTTGCTCTTTGGAGCCAATTGCATTATCTAAATTGAAATCGCTACTCACCAAACTTAAAGAAGAAGAACTATTCCATGCTACAAAGAATGATTTGTCGGCCGACTTGTTTAAATGCAAGCTTTTCCATGAGAAAGCCGAGTCTATAATGGTGGTGCCCATTTTCGTAAGAAAAGAACTGTGGGGTTTTGTTGACTTTTGTCAGTGGTACCAAGAGCGCGAATGGAGCTTAAGTGAGTTCTCTATTCTACAGTCTTTCGCAACAACCGTTGGAGCTGCTGTAGAAAGAATTCAAATGGAAGAAGAATTGATGATTGCTAAAGATGCGGCAGAAACAGCCAGCCGAGCAAAAAGTGAATTCATGGCCAACATGAGCCATGAATTGAGAACACCGATGAATGGTATCATCGGATTTACAGACCTCGTGCTTACCACAGAACTACAACGATCTCAAAGAGATTATCTCGAAAACGTAAAGAAATCGGCTTACGGATTACTGAATATTATTAATGATATCTTAGACTTCTCAAAAATTGAAGCCGGAAAACTCTTGATTGATGATGTTGACTTCAGACTAGATGAATTGGTTGAGGATGCGGTTGATCTTCTTACCGTTAAATCCTATGAGAAAAATCTGGAAATGATCTGCTACATCGATCCGCGTTTGCCTTCAACTCTAAAAGGAGACCCCATTCGTATCAGACAGATTTTGGTGAACTTGCTCGGTAATGCGATTAAGTTTACGCAAAAAGGAGAAATTGAAGTAAGTGTTGAAATGAATAGCGATCTGTATGAAAAATCAAACCGTCAATTTGTAGATATTACCATTGCCGTTCGTGATTCCGGAATCGGAATCTCAAAGGAAAAACTGAATAAAGTTTTTGAAAGCTTTACACAAGCCGACTCATCCACCACTCGGAAATTTGGCGGAACAGGTCTTGGGTTAACCATTTCAAAAAACTTGGCCGAGCTTATGCACGGCGATTTAAGCGTAACTAGCAATTTAGGAGAAGGAAGTCGCTTCAGTTTAGCGCTTACCTTAGAAGTAGTCAATGCTAATCCTCATTGGGTTTTGGGTGATTCAATTCCATTGAAACGAGTGCTTATTATCGACGACAATGCAAGTAATCGAAAATGGATCAAGAAAACCCTTTCATTTGTAAACATTGACCCTGTATTAGCCGCTTCTGCACAAGAGGCAATGATCTACCTCGATAAAGTAAAAGGCAGCATTCATGCACCTCAACTCATTATCTGTGATCAACATTTGTCGGGAGTAACCGGCATTGAGTTCATTCGCAGTTTGCAGAGTCAGAATAGCATATCAGGTATTCCTACCTGCATCATGTTGTCGAACATGGAAAAGACCTTGTATCAGAACGAAGCTGAAAAAGCAGGAATATATAATATACTAAGCAAGCCGGTTAAACTGTATGAAATGTACAGTCTACTCTTTGCTATCAGTGCCGGCACCAATGTTGCGGAAAGCTCTGATAAAGAGACGCCTGTAATCGAAAAGATAACCGAAGCTGCGACGATTATGGTTGTCGAAGACGATCCGATCAATATGATGCTTATTACCGAAGTTCTAAGAAAGATGGGCTTCGATATTATTAAGGCCAACGACGGAAAACAAGCCATCGATATGCTTCCTCATATTGATCCGGTATTGATTTTTATGGACGTAAACATGCCTGAAATGGACGGTTACACCGCCACCCGACATATTAGAAAAATGGGCGAACAATACAGAACCCTCCCCATTATTGCCCTTACGGCAGATGCCATGCAGGGAGATCGAGAAAAGTGTATCGCGGCAGGTATGAACGACTATGTAACCAAACCATTCAAAATCGATGAAATAGAAGCAGTGCTTAAAAAATCGATGCTCCTCGTTTAGTTTACTTACCGTTTACAAAGCCAAATTCACCTTCTAAACTGACCCAAACTCAGGCTGAAATTGAGTTTTCAGCGAATTTTTTCAAATTTTTTTTGAACAAAACTGAACCTCTAAATCCTTGATTTGCAGTATTAATACTGCCAAATTCGTAGATCTACGATATGCGGAAAACTGCAAAATGCTTGCATTTACTGAAATTGGATTATATGTTTACACCGTAGTTCATAAGAACAAACACTTAACAATCCAACACATCCTCACGAAATAACCTACCAATTAGTCCAGAAAAACCATTCGTACATTTTTTCGATTACCCTTTAGAAATGAATTTTATGAAAACGAATGGTACCCTTGTTAACGCATTTATGGCTATTGCCTGCTTCTTTGTAAGCGTTTCTGCATCAGCACAAGCTGATTATGTATTCAAAAACCCCAGCCTCGAAAGTGGCCAGAACCTTAAAGTAAACGCCGTTTACAGATTCCCCAGTGTTAAAACAGGAGTTGATGCTTTAGTTAAAATTACCAATATGACAGGTGGTTTTACAATGACTAATATCGATAGAACCGCCGATGGTTTTGGCGATGCGTTTCAACCTGAATATAGAGTTCCAGCAATTTTAGGAAGTGGTTATGTAGAGTTCTTGATCACTTTTGTACAAGCAGGTACAAATAATGTTGCCATTCAATCGAAAGTTAATACTACTGCGCTCGATATTGATGGAGCGACCGGTGGTGCCGGCAACCTGTTGAAATTGTATGAGTTTAACATGATTGATATGGGAACCGGATTAATTGACTACAACACTGTTGGTAAAGCTTTGGCGATTACTACTCAAGGAACAGCTTATACTGCTACCAACACTACCGGTGTAATGGTTGGTTCTTCTGTTGATACTGCTCAAGATATTCGTTACACGGTATTAGGTACGAATGTAAGTTCAATCACCTACCGTGTAGGTTCGAACAACCTGATCGGTTCTAGCACTCCTCGTTATGCTAGTTTGTACTTCCAAAGAATGAACTATTCTTTCTCTACACTTCCAATTAGAGACCTACAAAATTTCAAGGCAACAAAGAAAAGTGCAAGTGTAGAACTTGGATGGGACTTGGTTGCAAACACTACCATTGAAACGATCATTGTTGAAAAGGCTGTTAGCGCAAACAAATTCAATAGTATTGGAGAAATGTGGGTTGAAAAAGATCCCCGTACTGTAAGCATCAAATTTATGGACAACCATTTCAGCGGAACCAGCTACTACAGACTTAAAGTGATCAACACAAACGGATTTATCGAGTATAGCAATGTAATTGTAATTCGCAGTGAAGAACAGAAAACTAATGTATTGAAAGTATATCCTTCTTTAATTACTAGCAGTGCTACTGTTTCTGTAAATGCTTCAAAAACCCAAAGTACACAATTGCAAGTAGTGGATATGTTTGGAAGAGTTATCAGCAAACAAACCATTCATTTAACTGAAGGAAACAATAACATCAGTTACAGCAAACCAGCCTCCGTACAAGCCGGAAACTATGTAATGGCTATTTCAGTAGACGAAAAGATTCAATCACAAAAAGTGATTCTTCAATAAGCTTAATTTGTAGCTTTCTCTTTCTACCATCAAAAAGTCCCGCAGTAGCGGGACTTTTCTATATTAATTACTAGCTATATCAATAGTTTGGCCATCATACACCCGTAGCCAGAGCTTCCAAACTCCGGAGCTATGTTCCATTAATAAATCAACTTTTAATTGCTGAAACCCATTGGTATTGGGTAGCAATTGAAAAGGAAGCATAAAATTAACTTTGTCTGAGCTCGGCGAATCATACACCCCACTTAAGATAAAGGGTGGATATCCCTCAATTCTTATAATCGTATTCTTGATATGCTGAAAAACTTGCTTTAATTGTTGCGAGCATTCTACAAATGATTCATTTTGATAGAGTTCGCTTCGCCAACTATAGGCACCTCCATTGTTGGCGCTCTTTAATTGCACATAGGCAGGACCGCCACCTTGAACTCTTATAGTAGAATTGTATTCCTGTGAAGAATTCCCCGTTGCTGTACCAATAATATTCTTAAATCGATTGGGATAATCGGCAATGACCTTTTGAAGGGCAGCATTGGTTTGATTGGTAAACACACTTTGCGCATGCGTACTCATAACCAACAGGCACATAGCCAGAATGGATAGGTTTCTCATGACACGGGATTTATAATAAAACTATAAAATTGTGCCAGGCTTTGCAATAGGAAAAATACTCAGTATCTTTAAGAACAATAAACAAGCAATTCCGGCGTTGTGTATTGTTTGTTATACTAATAATCCTCTAAAAACCAGAATCAATGTCAAAGAATCCAATGTATTACGATACCCACCGTACCAAAATCTACAAGGGTATCTATCGCCCATCATCAAATCTGATGAGCTTTTTCAAATCTTTATTAGCTGTTGTTGTTTTGGGGAACTCCCCTTTTGCTACAAGCGAGAATCGCTACGGCAAGCATTAATAGCCTGAATATCAAATAGTTAAATTTATAGCACTTACCTCTGAAACCAAATACGTTAGTGCTAGTCCCCTGGAGCAATCCGGGGGATTTTTTTATAAGAAAATCCCTTCAAATAGACCTAAGTCTATCTGAAGGGACTCACTCGCTTTATGTAGCGATCTGTTATTGACCTCCGTTGGGGCCGGGCATCATCCCGCCTCCACCTGTTCTGAACTGACGGTTGATTTGACGTTCAACGCCTGGCGGTAAATTAGGCATTCCAGACTGCTGGCGCTGACCCTTGCTCAAATTGTATGTGAAGGTTAGCAAGAAATAGCGCTTTAACACCAATTGACGGGTATCTTGGATATAGTTATCACCTACACTTCTTGAAATTGATTGGTTCTGATTCAATAAGTCGTTTACAGACAATTTCAACTCACCATTTTTCTTCTTAAACAATTGATGCGCGATGCTCGCATTCCACAAAGGAATGGTTTGGTTAAACCCTGCTCCACGACCCGTATTTACATAATAGTCGAAATCACTCGAAAACACCCAATTCTTCAATCCCAAATAACTCACATCCGCAGAGTAGGTTTGCGTATAGTATTTCTGATTGAGGTTGCTACTCGTTGCTACTGAATAATTCACCTTATTGTATGCTAAACTAGCATTCAATCCTAAATTCAATTTCTGTTTGATATCGAGATTAATTCCAACCGTTTGCGTAATGATCCAAGTTTGTGTAATATTCTTTTGTTTGTACAGCAAGCTCACGTCTTTGTTATAGCGAATACTGTTGTTGAAATTGAAATTACTTCCTTTCAATTTCCCTTTCAATGGTAAGCCCAAGGTAACAAAAGAGTTGGCATTCATTGCGCCGTCTAAGTTCACAGGTCTAATCAATTGAACCCCTTTACTTACTGTATCAATACTATTTACAATCTTGTTATTGGTATTTCCGGCACTCAAATTCACATTCAAAAACTTAAATGATGCCATGTTGAATGTACGGTACGACAAGTTGATGTTGTTGGTAAACTCTTGCTTCAATGAAGGATTACCGGTAACAATTTGAAGAGGGTTGCTTACATCCGGAACGTCTTGTAATTGAGATACAGACGGTTGATTGGTACGGCCGTTGTAACGCATATTCAGCGTTTTGCTTCTCGACCAGCTGTATTGGAAATTAGCAGTTGGGAAGAAGTTAACGAAGTTCTGTTTAAGCGTGGTATCTTTCCCGGTAGCGGCTCTTACGCTTCTACTCGACAAACTCGATTGTTGCATTGCGCCACCAATTTGATAGTTATACTTAGCGTTCTGTACTCTGAAATTTGCGCCAATTCTGTTTGCCACAAAATCATTTTCAAAATAGTTGGTTTGCTGCAAGTTTAAAGAATCATACTTACCGCTGATCGTACCATAATCGTACACTTTACGATCGCTGGTATTGTGATTGTTGGTATACGCATAGTTGAATTCCAACAACTTATTATTAGCGATAGGCTCAGTGTATGACGCGCTGATAACGTTGTTGAACGACTTTGTTGTTTGCTCGCTCACTTGATCTTGACGACGAATACGGTTGATAGTACCATCGCTGTTATAGAAAGTATAAGGAGAAAAATTCTCACCACTACCATCGCTATTGCCTACTGAGCTGTTCAAACCTAGAGTGAAAGTTCTACCTATCGTTTTAAATTTATGGCGGAACAAGAAATTATTATTCAACGTATAACCATCTCTTTCTGTGTGGTTGTTGGTTACACCGGTAATTGCTTGGTAGGTTTTTGTTGGCGACACAGAATTGGTAAAACTAGTATCGCGACTATCTGCAGTAGAATGCTGCAATGTAAAACTAGGAGTATACAATAACGAGTTGCTTGAATCCATAAAATACTCCAACCTCAAATTGAAACGGTGGTTTTGATTCAACGTCTTTGAAATACTCTCTGAAGTTTGTTGTGCAGTACTATCATTGGGGAAGAAGGTTTGACGATAACTGCTTCTTTCGTTTCTATTCAAACTATTAGAAAAGAAATAGCTGCCGGTTAAATCTACTTTCTTGTACTTATCAGTGAAGTTTAAGCCTACGTTGGTATTGGTGTTAATACCATTTCCGGTGTTAACCCCAAAATTAGATCCACCGCCACCACCGAATCCGGCTCCACCGCCCATGCCGCCACCGCCGCGAGACCCAAAACCTCCCATTGAACTAACAATATCTGAAAAAGAAAAGGTTTGCTTGTTTAAGTTGTTAGAACCTGCCAACAATGAAATTCTTTGATCGCCATTGAATTTATTAAACGACAAGCTGCTCTCATAACGATCGTCGGTACCACCTCCGGCAACCAACTTTCCAAAATATCCTTTTTTCTTGTCTTTTTTCAATTTGATATTGATGGTCTTTGTTCTACTTCCATCATCAATTTTTGTAAACTTGGCTTGATCGCTCATGTCATCAAATACTTGAATCGACTCGATCATATCTGCTGTAATATTCTTAGTCGCCAATTTAGGATCGGTTCCAAAAAACTCTTTACCATCTACAATTACTTTTTGAACATCCTCGCCCTGAGCCTTTACATTACCGTCTTTATCAACTTGCACTCCGGGCAGTTTCTTTAAAATATCTTCAGCATTCGCATTTGGCTTTACCTTAAACGCACTGGCTCTGAATTCAACCGTATCCTTCTTAACCTGAATTGGAGGACCTTCCACCACCACAGCATCTAAGGTAGTACCCTTGCGATCCATATAAATATTGTTCAAGTTTACTGTAGGAAAGTCATTTGAGATCATGAAGTTCTTTGAATAGGGGTCGTATCCCGAAAAGCTGACAGTTAAACGGTACATGCCCGGATCAAGATTCTTAATTTCAAATTCACCCTTTGCATTTGCCAAGGTATATCCAATAACAGATGAATCTTTTGCATTATATACGGTAACAGTTGCCTCTGCCATTGATTCCTTCTTCACAGAATCAATCAACTTACCTTTTACCGATCCGGTCACTTTTGTTTGGGCTAAAACAGGGAGCGCTGCACCTAACAGCATCACACTCAACAGAATAATGATTTTTCTCATAAAATTGATTAGGGGAACTTACTTATGACAGTATTAGACGCCGGAAGGTTAAGAAACTTGTAAGGTCTTCGTAGTAATTTTGTCCTTTAACCTTTCCTTTGGGTTAAAAGGCATTTAAAACGGACAAGTGGACGCCTCAAGCAGGCCTTAATTTCAATGTTTTGACTCCGGAAACAATAGCTCCCGGTTTCTCAAGAAAACAGCCTTTTCAATCAAGCGTTTACCACCAAAACTTATACGCATGCCTACAATATTTGTTACCACGGTGCCAATGAGGAGTCCAGTAGACAATTGACGATTGCTGTTAATTGTAGCCAAGGACACAATATTGGCAGCCAAAGCTGTAAATGTTAGCACTTTACCTGTTCTGTACCTTCTATAGCCCTGCTCAAATGCGATATAAGCCTTAGGAGAAATGAACAGATCATCTTTAAGCTTTCTTAAAGGCAACCGAACATCATTTTTATAATAGTAGGGAAAACTTAGAAGAATGGCCTCTTTGTTGTATCGATCTCGCAAAACGGTAGTCGAATCTTGTGCATTCGCTGAAAAAACGATCAGTAGTCCAATAGAAATTGCCAACATCCATTTCATACTGCTAAGATGAGTTTTAAACACTATTGATAAAGGTTACAACAAAAAGGCAAGGAACGAGTCCTTGCCCTATTAATTAGCTAAACAAATACTCAACATCTTCTTTCGTGAGGCTCTTCACAAAACCATCATCATCAGTTATTAAGTCTTTCGCTAAAGCTCTCTTTTTCTCTTGGAGCTGAAGAATTTTATCTTCAATGGTATCTTTACAAATCATTCGATAAGCGAAGATATTCTTCGTCTGACCAATACGGTGGGTACGGTCAATAGCTTGCTGCTCAACAGCCGGGTTCCACCATGGATCAACGATGTATACATAGTCGGCCGCTGTCAAGTTCAAACCCACACCACCGGCTTTCAACGATATCAAAAACACCCTGCACTTTTCATCATTTTGGAAGCGCTGAATGGCTCGCTCACGATCAACAGCAGTGGTACTTCCGTCGAAGTATTCAAAATCAACTTCCAACTCCTTCAACTTATCTTTGATCAACGCCAACATTCCTAAGAATTGAGAGAAGATCAGAGCTTTGTGATTACTGATGTTTTCAGTGATTTCTCTTCCAATTTCTTCCAATTTAATTGAGTGATTTGGGAACTTCTCTTGCTCATTCATTATAGCCGGAGAATCGCAAATTTGTCGCAACTTCATCAAGCCCTGCAAAATCGTCAACTGCGATTTCTGTATGCCGGCCGATTCAATAGTGCCCAAAATTTTATCCCTAAAGTCATTTCTATAGGCATCGTAAATTGCTCTTTGATCTTCTTGCATCTCGCAGAACAATACCATTTCCAATTTCTCAGGAAGATCCTTCGCCACTTGCTCTTTCGTTCTTCTTAGAATGAAAGGGAACAACAACTTTCTCAAATGATCTTTTCGATCGGCTTCCCCGAATTTATCGATGGGTATGGCAAACTCCTGGCGGAAATATTCCATACTTCCCAACATACCCGGATTGAGGAAGTTCATCTGCGCATAAATATCAAAAGTGTTGTTTTGAAGCGGCGTACCACTCAAACACAAACGATGTTTGGCGTTAATGAGCGAAGCAGCTTTTGTAACCTTGCTTGCAGGGTTTTTAATGGCTTGCGATTCATCCAATACTACATAATCGAACGGAATGTCAACCAACAACTTAATATCGCTTCTTAAAGTTCCATATGTGGTAATGATCACATTCGTGGTCATGAACTGATCCTTGATCCTTGTTCTTTCACCACCATGATGAATATGATATGTCAAGTTGGGTGTAAATTTCTTGATCTCATTCTCCCAGTTGAACATCAAGGTTGTTGGACACACTACCAAGGCCCTCAAATTACCGGTGCTCGCTTTGAAATGATGCAAATAACAGAGTGCTTGAATGGTTTTACCCAAACCCATGTCATCGGCCAAAATACCTCCCCAACCCACTTCAGTTAAATAGTTCAACCAATGGAAACCATGCTCCTGATAAGGCCTGAGAATAGGCGCCAAATGCGCCGGTGGTGGCACTTCCCGAATATTCTTGAATTCTCTTAATTGCTCATATTTCTCCTCCAATTTCAGTACCAGCTCTTCTTCGTTTCTGTTCTCATACAACTCGTCGATCACACTCATGTGGTATTTGGAAAGTTTCAATTGATTCTGCTTTCCTTCACCAACCCTAAACAACAATGAATATTTCTTGATCCATTCTTCCGGCAAAATACCCAAAGTGCCGTCTTGAAGCGGAACAAATTGCTGTTTGTTGGAGAGCGCCTTCTTTACGTCGGCGATCGTTACTTTTTGGTCGCCAAATTCTATGTCAATTTTTGCATCAAACCAATCGGTATTGCTACTAATATGAATCTTGGTTTGCGGCTTCGCAGTATTGAATCGGAAGTTCTTTAATGCATCATGCCCAAACACAGGCACTTTTAAATCCCTCATCGCATCCACGAACAAGAAAAACCAATTGTTCTTCAACACATCTCCACCCTTCAAGGCCAACTGCTGGCCGCCATCAGGACGAATAAAGTTGGAGTGCAAGGCTTCCAGCTTTTGAATGAAGTGCAACTCCTTCTCCTTGTCGCGCTTTACCACCATCACTTTATTGCCATCAGGTATTATTAATTCATCTTTCCCTCCGGGCTTCGTTTCAAAGCCTTTGTAAGTGAACAGCGGTTGAAATACCAGATAATCACCTTTCTCTTGTAACACTACACGCTTCTCCGGCTCTCCGTCTTTCACTTCACTGATCAAAGAAGGCTCAAATTCTACAGAATAGGTTCTACTCAATGGCAACACAGTTTGTTGCAATTGAACAGGCCAATCGGTTTTAGAATAACTTAATTTTCCTTTGCTTTCAAATTGTAAGAGGAGGTTTGCATCTTCCGCACTTCCCCAGCAATAAAGATTTTCTTCAAAGAAAAAGAGTAAGTTGTTTTTTAACTCATTGCTGCTAAGAGGAACATCTTTACCATTCAAACGAACCCAGCATTGCACTTCATACTGCGACTTTTCCATCTTCACCTTGAAAAAAGGCGTGATGAAATCAGTACTCATGCCAAAGGTTTTCAGGTCTTCGGTTTTAAACGATTTCTTATTCTTATAGTAAAACAGTAATGGGTTCAGAGAATTCTCAGCGAAGAACTTTTTCAGTTTCGGATGAAGATAATCAATCATCAAAGCCTTGGTGTCTTCCGGCAAATCATCTTCTTCGTGATGTATGATGTTCTCCCATATCGCACTAAAAGGAGAGTTTCTGTTCAAATATTTAGTGATCTCGGAGGTGTGCATCTTTCGAAGCGTAGGAATCAATTGCTGATCCAACTCATTATAATCTTCCGGATTTACAAACTTGCTTAAATCAAGTTTCTCCACCTTTCCTACAAATGCATCACTGTTATCGTTCACTTCGCCACCAATAGCGTCTACTGTAAAGCCCGGATAGCTATCGTGACTCAAATTAAAAACAGCGCCAATCCTAGTTGATTTACCCGCAGGAACGACCTTCACCTCTTCTTCACTCACTACTTCCTTCTCAACAGGAGCAATGGTTGGAATTGGTTTCGACTTTGCAACTTCTTGCGGACTTACTCTTTTTATGCTCGTATCCAATACGCGTAAAAATGGCTTCCCTTCCTTATACGTAAACTCAAACTTACCGGTTAAATCGTCACTTAGTGAGTAGCCATAGGCTTCTAATAACTTGTTCTTTTCTTTATCCCAATTGCGAATGGTGTCGAAATAATGAGGACCATACGTATTCAAGAGATGCAAGAATAAAATTACTTTGGGTAAGCTCAAAGGATGATTAGCATCTTCAAATGTTGAACTTGTATCGAAGTTACGTTCTTCGTTCTTTCTTAATACAACGGGATAATTTGTACCGTCAATAGCTACATTAGCTTTTACCACTTCATCTTTGGCGTGTTCTATTCGTGGCTTTTGTGTACGCAAGTATTTCTCAGCTGCCTGATACGATTCGGGAGAACAAAGCAATCGAAGTGTTTTCAAATCTATAAACTTCATCTTCACCACCGTGTGCTTCTGGTCGTAAGCGATCTGTTCACTCTTCAACATATTCCGATCAATCAACTCTTGAAGTTGAATAAGTGATGCAGCCTCGTGACGGCAAATATCTCCTAAATTATAGGGGCAGGCACATCGTAGCGACATCGCCTTTGGGTCTTTGAACTTTTGGATATGAACTTTATAGTAGGTAGCATAACTGTCATCTTTTACGCGAAACGTAACAGAGTCCAACAGTTCATCAAAGTCAACCAACTCTACATATCCAATAGCGTGTATCTTTTTACCTCTACGGATCACTTCATCGGTTCCATGGGTGTACACATATTTCGTAAGATGGGGTAAGGCCATTCGGTTCGTTTTTTTTAGCAGCTTTCGCGTCAATACTTAAAAATGGCTCTTCAGATAAGGCCAATTGGCAAAAGTAAAGGAAAAAAGTCCAGTTGAAGAAACAGATTTTAAATTATTTAAATAAGGGGCGAACCGATAAAATGACCCTATTTCGTGGTCCAGAGCCGTTTAGGCTTCCATTATCCTGTTTATTCCAGTAATTTTGCCTCATGAAATCTTATCTCTTATACGCCCTTCTTCTATTGTTTGCAGTAGCTTGCGAATCAAACCCAAGCGACTCAGCAACCATTCAATCCGCTGCCATTTTAAGTGCGCCTTCAATTGACGGTAAGAAAAATGATGATTGTTGGAGCACTGCTCCTTCCGTTCTATTGGATAAGAATTTTGAAGGCAAACTGCCCCACGCCACCGATTATATGGGAAAATTCAAAATCTGTTGGGATGCAAACTACATCTACATTTTAGGTGAAGCATATGATGACAGCCTCGTTTATCCCGATAGCACAAGCCCTGGCGACCATTTCGAGTTAATCCTAGCACCGAAAGACAGCACCAAAACTCAAACGAGCTCCATACAAGCTCTCCTCAACCAAAAACTACAAGCAGATATAAAAGATAGTATCGCACAAAAAATAATCAGCGATTCTAAAATCGCCGTAAACAGGCAAGACAAATCCGTTGTTTTTGAGATTGCCATTAAAAAATCACCCTTATTAGAAAAAACCTTTCTGAAAAACGGAAATGAGCTTCAATTTGCGCTTACCTACCATGATTTTGACAAACCGGGTGTTCGCAAAGCCATTATGTCGAATTTAGAAAAAAAGGCCTTAACCGGTGCCCAGGCCGGATGGGTATTACAGTACTCAAAACTGATCTTAAATCCCTAAAACGGTACAGAATTTAACAGATTCTCCTGCTACCTTTGCACTATTATTGATTTTGATTTACAAACCAGTATACATGCGCACCTATATTACGATCGCTCTATCAGCACTTACATTAGTTGGTAACGCTCAAAAACTCAAAAAAGCCGACAAACCAATCTTTACAAACCTTCAAACTCATATCAGCTTCTTAGCAAGCGATGAACTAGAGGGCAGACGTGCAGGAACAGAAGGAGAGAAGAAGGCGCAAGAATATATTGTTAAACAGTTTGAAGCCATTGGACTGAGTCCAAAAGGAAATGATGGATTTCGACAGGAATTTGACATCAATGATGGAAAACAGATTGGTGCTGCAACTTTTTTGATCATCAATGGAAATGAACTAAAGGTAAATCAAGACTTCTACCCCCTTACTTTCAGCGCTAATGGCAGCACCGAAGCGGCGGTTTCTGCTACGCTTCCAGAAAAAGGCGTTCCCTGGTTTATTGATCTAAAAGAATTTTTAGAAGAAAATAAAGACAATCCACATTTCGATCTTTCTACCGAATTGAAAAACAAGGCTGCGAAGGCCGCGGAAAAAGGCGCTACAGCATTTATTGTTTACAATACAGGTACTATAGTTGACAATCTGAAATTCAACCCAAAAGACCGTCCGGAAATGGCCCCCATACCCGTTCTCTACATTACAGAGTCGGGTAGAAAAAAAGTACTCAGCGACCCCGAGGCTACACTTGACATGAAATTGAAAGTTGCCATCACCGACAAAATAAGGAAAGGAGCCAATATTGTTGGATACATTGACAATGGTGCTAGCTCTACCGTTGTAATAGGTGCACACTTCGACCACCTCGGATACGGAGAAGATGGTAACTCTATGGTAAGAACCGGCGAAAAATTGATTCACAATGGAGCCGACGATAACGCGAGTGGCACCGCAGCCATGATTGAATTGGCCCGCTATTTCAAAAACAAGAAAGAAACAAAACAAAACTACTTGTTCCTAGCCTTCTCTGCCGAAGAGCTTGGATTGAATGGATCAAAATACTTTGCCGATAATCCAACTATTGACTTAAAGTCGGTTAACTATATGATCAATATGGATATGGTGGGTCGATTGAACGACAGCACCAAAGTACTTACAGTGGGCGGTTTTGGCACTTCGCCTTGGTGGAGTCAGCTATTTACAAAGTACAGCTCCGATAAGAAATCCTATTTCACCCTCAAGTACGATTCAAGTGGCACCGGACCAAGTGATCATACCTCATTTTACAGAAAAGACATTCCCGTTCTTTTCTTCTTCACAGGTTTACACAGCGATTACCACCGCCCTAGCGACGATGCCGATAAAATCAATTATATGGGCGAACTTCAGATCGTAAAATTTGTAAGTTCAATTGTAGATGCAACTCCGGCCTATAATAGACTTGTATTTACCAAAAACCGCGAAACACAAAACACTACTTCTGCCTGCTTCA
>DGDD01000154.1 GCA_002385265.1 Chitinophagaceae bacterium UBA3961 | reverse complement strand
AATCGCAGAGCCTTGGCGATGCTGTTGGGTAGAGAAAGTTCAATTAATGCCATGCGGCAAGATACCTTTTAATTTGGTTAGCTGATTCAAAATTAAGGGAATATGCGTTGTTTTGTTGTCTAGTTTTCACCGAATTTGGGCAGTTTTCCCGTTGGGCTAAGAGCCCAGCTACACCCCATCTTTGTTAGCACAATTCCTGAGTCTTTGTTCGTTTCAATATATTCAATCACTTGCGCATATCCCATATCGGTGCCTATTTCTATTTGTTTGTTGGCTCCCCTTTTCTGATCTTCCTCTTTTTGCCTACTTAAGATTGACTCCTTGCTCCCTGAAACTCCTTTGAATTTACTTGTTTTGATTCCATCTTTTGAAATGCCGAGTCTGATTTTCCAATATACCCAAATCGCATTATAGAAATATTTAATGCTTTCGGCTTTCTGGGCGCTGCTTCGTCCTTTATAATGCAAAACAGTCAACCCTCCTTGGTAATAGTTTTTATACCCCCTTTCCAATAAGCGTTCACTCAACTCTATATCTTCTCCATACATGAAAAACCGCTCATCAAACCCACCTTCGTTCAGGTATGTTGACTTAGATAACACCATACAGGCTCCCGATAGTACCGGTACCACCGACAGGGCTCTTTCTGGAATCCAGCCAACATGATACCCAGCAAATACCTTGCTTTTTCCAAAAAGCAAACTCAGCTTTGAAAAATAACAAAAGGAATTCCAAATAGTAGGGATCCCTCTTTTTGATTCTTTCAAAAAGGTTCCGGATCCGTTGATCATTCTGCATCCAATTGCACCAAATTCAGGGTTTGTTTCTATCGTTAGTAGTAGTTTTTGAAAAAATGTTTCAGGAACAATTATATCCGGATTCAAAATAACCAAATAGTCTCCGGTGGCTTTTTTTGCCAATTCATTATGGGCTGCGCCAAATCCAAGATTTATCTCATTGGTTTCGAAAGCAATGTTTGAATACTTTGAGGCCAAAGCCGGATAGTCGGGGTCCCCGGAATTATTATCCGAAACCACTATTTCAACATCATAACCCTTGGCAGCAGCCAACAGAGAGTCGAGGCATATTTCAAGATATGCTGCCGTCAAGTAATTGATGATCTGTACTGTAAACTGCATTCAGTGGACCTGAGTTTCTATCTGTAATAGTGTGGCGCGAAAACTTATCGTTGATCATTCACCCATAACAACATTTCGTCATGGATCTTACCATTGGTAGCAAGAATATGTGGCTGATAGGGTGAATACGGAAGACCCTTAAAATCGGTTACTTTACCACCGGCTTCCTCCACCATCAAATATCCTGCAGCACTATCCCAAGCATTCAATTTGTGTTCGTAGAAACCATCAAATCTGCCGGCCGCCACCCAACATAAGTCGATTGCAGCCGAACCCAGTCTCCTTACTGGAATTCCTTCACGAATAAATCTTGAAAAACTTTCCAAGGGACCATTGGGCTGATTTATATAAGTATATGGAAATCCGGTTACCAAACACGATTTTAAAACACTGCTTTCTTCGCTTACCGATAATTTTTGATCATTTAAGAATGCGCCTTGCCCTTTTTCGGCAAAATAGAATTCTTTTAAAAAGGGATTGTAAACAGCTCCCATTATTATTGTACCATTATGTTCAATGCCAATTGATACACAACAAAGCGGAATTCCGTGAGCATAGTTGATCGTACCATCAATGGGGTCGATAATCCACTTATATTCGCTCCCCGTTTCTATAGCCCCCACTTCTTCGCTCAAAATAAAATGATCGGGAAATGTCGATTTGATGGTTTCAATGATCGCCTTTTCTGAGGCATGATCTGCTTCAGTGACCAAATTATTGACCCCGTCTTTATGACTAATGGCTAGATCCTTATTATTGAAATAATGAAGAAGGATTTGAGCCCCTGCTTCTGTTGCGTTGTATAATGTTTCTTTCAGCATAGTACAAAGATAAGATATGACGCTGTTCAGATTAGGTACACCTTGTTAAGAAGCGCCTTGCATTATAAAAAGGTAGAAAAAGTTCCAATTGAAAGGGTTAGCGCTACAATTGCAGGAGACGCTACTTTGGAATATTGCAGCAGCAACCAAGTGCCAACCATTACAATAATATTTATATAACTATCTAGAGTATTCGAAAAAAAGGCGATGTCTTTGCTCATATACAAAATTGAAGCAAACATAATGCCCACCGCCACCGCATTGATTCCCTCTAGAGAACGATATACTACTGCATATTTTTTTAAGTTATTCCAAATGGGAAAGAAGAATAAAACAAACAATGCGCTCGGTAAAAATATGCCGACCGTACCTATAATACAGCCCAATACCTGCCAGGCAGAACTTCTATCACTCATTGCCATACCGCCCATGAATGAACCGATCGAAAATACGGGTCCGGGAATCGCTCGAACCACTCCGGCACCGGTATAGAACTCATCCTTTTTTATCGCAATTACATTTTCTTTTTTGTTTTGGTTCTTCTTTATCACCGTTTCCGAGGTGGGTCTTTCTACAAATTGTTCATACATCATAGGAATCAGAACTTGACCACCTCCAAATACCAAGCTTCCAAAACGATAGGTATTCTCCGCTAAGTTGATGGGCCTTCTGTATTGCCAGTCGTTTTTTCTGGCCAATTCACTCAATACCCCCAAAACCAAAAACAAAATAGCCCAAACCCAGAGATTACCCCATTTTATCTTTTTCGGCGCTTGCCCTTTTTGAGGAATCCTCTTGTCACTAATATTTGTAACCGCTCCTCCCAAAACAATCAATAGCGGAAAGATCCAGGGCATTTTAAAAAGTACAAACGTAGCAATTGCAGATACGATCAAAATACTTCTTGTAATGGTATTATGAATTGCCAATGAATAACTCTTCAAAGAAGCATAGATCAAAAATCCAACTGCCATCGGTTGAATAAAACGAAACAATGTTACTTGCATCGATTGCTCACTGATTCTGCGCAACAGAAAACTCAACGCACCCATGAGTAAACTCGCCGGAAGTATCCATATCAATAAGGTAAGAATGGCCAAAGGCGCACCGCCTCGTTTATAGCCAATAAGCGTGAGTACTTGTGTAGACGAGGCTCCGGGAAGAAGTTGGCAAAAAGAATTATAATCCATTAATTCTTCTTTACTCACATCCTTTCGCTCATCTACAAAGGTTTTCAACATCATTCCGAAATGACCCTGCGGTCCGCCAAATCCGGTAAGACTATGCAGAAAAACGGCTTTCAAAAATGGGATGTGTCGAACTAATACCAACGGCTACATTTAAGAGAGTAAATTAATTGGATTGCAAGCAATCACCAAAGAGAGTTAAGCACAACCCTGCGCCAGCTTTATTTATAATAGGAGTTTCGCTCCATCTCTTCCCTAACTTTATCGGGAACCAAGAACTGTACTGATTTTCCTTCCTTAATAGTATTACGTATATGTGTAGCCGAAATTTCTAATAGTGGGGCTTTCAACACAGTTATATCAGCTCCACTTGGTATTGTTTCCACCTGAAAGCCGGGACGTTCATATATTATAAAGGAATAGTCGCGAATCAGTATTTCATAGTTCTTCCATTTCGATAAGTTTCTGAAACTATCGCTACCCATCACCACCTTGAATTGATGTTGCGGATATTTCTCTGATAAGTAGGTGAGTGTATCAATAGTATAAGATGGTCGTGGTAGCTTGAATTCAATATCACTTGCTACCAATCCCTCACATCCCTCAATGGCTAGTTGAACTAAATAAAGGCGATGGTATTCATTTAACAAGGTCCCGGAAGGTTTATGCGGGTTTTGAGGACTTACTACAAACCATACTTGATCAACCGAACCATGATTGAGGATATGATTCGCTATTATTAAATGACCGTGATGTATAGGATTGAACGATCCAAAGTATAAACCGATCTTCATTATCGGGAATTTGAATTAGGCGATGTCTTCAACAAAGATGTTATCTGCCTCATTGATTCGTAAACTCAAACTATATCCTGCAACCGTAATAGATATTGGATCTCCTAATGGAGCAATTTGTTCTACTTGAACCAACTCACCGGGTACACAACCCATTTCCATCAATTTCAAAAACAAATCATTATTCTCGAAGCTTACAATCTTTACTCTCGAGCCCGCTTTTACTTCTGATAATCTTTTCATAACTAATTCTCTAACAGCCTTAGCTTTGCTTCGTTAATTGAACAATATGAACCAGACCCCAAAAGTACAGTTTCACAATCTTATTCCTGTGCCCTCCTTAAAAAACAGAAAGGAATTAAAGCTTTTCTTAACGAAACTGGCTAAAAAGGAAGGTCGACCCCTCAAAACATTGAACATTATTCTTTGTTCCGACGAGTACCTGCTCTCCATGAACAAACAATTCCTTCAGCACGACTACTATACCGACATCATCACTTTCGACCTTAGCGAAGGCAATGCCATCGAGGGAGAACTATATATAAGCGTGGATAGAGTAAAAGATAACGCCCTTTCCTTCTCCTCTACCCTCCAACAAGAACTTCATCGGGTGATCTTCCATGGACTACTTCACCTTTGCGGATACAAAGACAAATCCCCTAAACATATCAAAGAGATGCGCGCGGCCGAACAAAGAGCCTTAAGCGCCTACTTTAAATGAGTTCCACGTGGAACTTTAGGTAATTGGTTATAAGTAGCTATTTCTAAGAGCATTATTCTTCTCAGAACACCTCCCTTTGTTTCCACGTGGAACACCCTTCCATTCCCGAATACTCATTTCAACCTCTTCTCAAAACTTACCACCCAAAACTTATCACCTATAACTAACTTTGCATCATGTTTCAACAATACGATGTTATAGTAGTAGGTGCCGGACATGCCGGATGTGAAGCCGCAGCAGCTGCAGCCAATATGGGATCAAAGGTTCTTTTGATCACTATGAACATGCAAACCATCGCCCAAATGAGTTGCAACCCGGCCATGGGAGGTATTGCAAAAGGTCAAATTGTTAGAGAGATAGATGCTCTTGGAGGATACTCGGGTATCGTTACCGATATAAGCATGATTCAATTCCGCATGCTTAATAAATCAAAAGGACCTGCCATGTGGAGCCCAAGAGCTCAAAGTGATCGAATGCTCTTCGCTGCAACCTGGAGGGAAATGTTAGAGCAGACTCCGAATGTTGAGTTTTATCAAGACATGGTAAATGGATTGATCATCGAAGGAGATCAAGTAAAAGGAGTGGTTACAGGTCTAGGACATGAAATCAGATCCAAAGCCGTGGTAGTTACCAGCGGAACATTCCTAAACGGTGTAATACATATTGGTGAGAAAAGATTCGGTGGAGGTAGAGTCGCTGAAAAAGCTGCAACCGGTATTACTGAACAGCTCGTATCCCTTGGTTTCGAAAGCGACCGTTTGAAAACCGGTACTCCTCCAAGAATCGATGGAAGAAGCCTCGATTATTCTAAAATGGAAGAACAAAAAGGTGATGACGAAATAGTTGGCTTTTCTTATACCAATACCAAGAAACCTACAGAACAAAGATCTTGTTGGATCAGCTATACCAATACAACTGTACACGATATTCTTAAAACTGGTTTCGACAGAAGTCCAATGTATACCGGACGTATTGAAGGTGTTGGCCCTCGTTATTGTCCAAGTATTGAAGACAAGATCAATCGCTTTGCAGAACGCGAAAGGCATCAATTATTCATTGAACCCGAAGGATGGAATACCGTTGAAATCTACGTCAATGGCTTTTCTACCTCACTCCCGGAAGAAGTACAATACGAAGCTCTTCGTAATGTTCCGGGGTTTGAGAATGTAAGAATATTCCGACCGGGTTATGCTATCGAGTACGACTTCTTCCCTCCTACTCAATTGAAACATTCACTCGAAACCAAACAGATAAATAACCTCTTTTTTGCCGGACAAATAAATGGAACAACCGGTTACGAAGAAGCAGCTTGCCAAGGATTAATGGCCGGAATCAATGCACATTTGAAAATCACAAATCAAGAGCCATTCATATTAAAAAGAAGCGAAGCATATATCGGAGTTCTAGTAGATGATCTTATTTCTAAAGGAACCGAAGAACCTTACAGAATGTTTACATCAAGAGCAGAATACCGAACCTTACTTCGACAAGACAATGCAGATATCCGACTTACACCCATGAGCGTAAAAATTGGACTTGCAAAAACAGACCGTTTAAAACGTGTAGAAGAGAAATTAAAAACAGTAGAAATATTAAAAAATACTTTAATAGAAACTTCTGTAGAACCTACAGAAGCAACCCCGTTTTTAGAGAAAAATAATTCAGCTCCACTATCTCAAAAACAAAAGGCGATCAACCTGCTTGTACGACCAAACATATCATTAAAAGGAATGATCAATCATTTCGAATTTCTAAACAAATTCAAAGAAACCGAAACAGAATTTGTAGAACAAACAGAAACACAAATCAAATACGATGTCTACATCGAAAAAGAAAAAGAATTAGTACAACGTATGAGTCAACTGGAAGATCTAATGATACCGGATAGTTTTGACTATAAAAAAATTCCAGCCTTATCAGCAGAAGCAATGCAGAAGTTTCTAAAAGTAAAACCCAGAACACTTGGTCAAGCTAGTAGAATTAGTGGGGTGAATCCAAGCGATATTCAAATTCTAATGGTATACATGGGAAGATAAAAAAAAACTCGATCTAAGATCGAGCTTTTTTTTTAACTGGCACTTATTTCTAACATTCGTTCAATCGGAATTCTACTCTTCTCAATCAATTCCTTACTCATCAAAATCTCAGGTAATTCGTATTTCATACACAGGTACAATTTTTCAAGTGTATTCAACTTCATGTGAGGGCAATCGTTACAAGCACAATTATTATCCGGCGGAGCAGGAATAAAAGTCTTACCCGGATTTTCTTTTTGCATTTTATGCAAAATACCTGTCTCAGTAGCCACTAC
>DGDD01000233.1 GCA_002385265.1 Chitinophagaceae bacterium UBA3961 | reverse complement strand
CATCGTTAAATCCAATAAACTTGATTCTGTTGGGTCAACCATGGCCACTTTCAGACTCTCAACCCTTGCTGCCAGTTTCTTTTCCTCCTTTCCTTGTGCCAACACCAGAAGCGGCAATAAAATGTATAGAACACAAATGATCTTCTTCATACTTTCCTATTTTTTTGGAACCTTGATTGATTCGGGATCCCATTCACCCATAATATTTTTTAAGGTATAGCGACCGGCTTCTTCCGCCGTCAATTGCTTTGACCATTTCACGCGTGCTTCCGGATTGGCTCCCGGCCCTGAACTATTGTATTCGGCGTAACGAGCGGTGGCTTCATTGGCCGGGTTCTTCCAATTGTTCCAACCTTCGGGAACGATGTGTTTATCCATCCAACAATTGATATAGGTTACACTAGCCGTTGGAGACCAAGGTCTACCTAATGATACTTTATTGGTTACCGAATCGGCGGTGAGTTTGCAATCAAAAAACACAAATCCAACGGGAATAATGCTATTGGTAGAAGCAGCAGTAACATGGCTATTTTTCTTACTGTGGATGTGACAGCTTTTAAATACGGCTGTTGCAGCACCAAAAATAAAATCGGTAGTTCCTTCTATGTAGCAGTCTCTAAAATATTGTTTTACTCCGTTTCCGCTCAAAAAGAGTACATCTTGAAAACCGAGCATACGGCAATTGAAAAAAGAGGCGCGGTTCCCTTCCACCCTTAATGCCACTGCTTGCCCCGCAGTAAAACCTGCATTGTTCTCAAAGCTGATGTTTTCTGCGTGAAAATTGTTTCCATAAACAAAAACGGTGGCGCAGGTCCAGGTATTCAAGGTATCGCCTTGTGGTGTTCTCGTGCCAGCGTGATTATTGAAAGTAATAATGGTTGTATTCTTGTCTTCACCAATTAAATTGATATTGTTCTTGGTGGCATCCACAATTACCACTTCTTTGTAAACTCCTTTCTTTACATAGATCGTAATGGGAGAATTGTTATTGGAGGGAACCTTATCAAGTGCCTGTTGAATGGTTTTAAAATTACCCGAGCCATCCGCCGCAACCGTCCATTTGTTCTTTTGGGCGAGCAGGGTTCCACTGATAAAAAAACAATATGCGATTAAAAGAAATCTCATTTTTTTACAATCGGTTTAACGAGGCGAACAGCCAATTCAGGAATTTGTTTTTTGATTTCGCTTAGTACTAATTGCGCTACCAAACGTGCTCCCAATTCGTTGAAATGGGTATTGTCATTTTTCCCCTCAGGATAGTTGGGGTGCTCATTAGGTTGCAATTGAAGAAAGAGCCATTTTGAATTTTCGGCACCGAACTGTTGATACAAGTCCATCGAGAGCTTGTCTAAATCAATCATCAGTACATTTTCTTTCGCCGCCAATGTTCTCACTAGGGCACTGTATTCTGTATGTGTTTCTGTTGCCTTTCCTTCTTTATCGAATCGTCGACGAGAAACGGGAGTCAATAAAACGGGGATTCCTTGCTTAGCTTTGGTTTCGTTCACAAACTTCAATAAGTTGGTTGTGTATTCTTCCGGAGTTGTATATCGTTCTACTTTGTCTTTCGCTTCATCGTTGTGACCGAATTGAATGAATACATATTCGCCCGGCTTTATATTATCGCAAATTGACTTCCAAAGACCTTCACTGATAAAGGTTTTCGTGCTTCTTCCATTTTTGGCTTTGTTAACTACCGTTACAGAAGAATCCCAGAAATAGACGAAGGGCATTCCCCAACCTGTTTCAGGGTAGGCTTTTGTTTCTTTGATACTCATGGTAGAATCGCCCGCCATAAACAGCGTGATCTTTCTTTCTTGCCACCAAGAGAAAGAAGACAATGCAATGCATGCTACCAATAGAACTAGCCACTTTGCTTTCATTAGTCTTATTTTATAATACTGTTAATATAGGTCTCTATGTTCATACAATTCCTATTAATTGAAAAGGCAGCAGCATCCGATGCATCATTTGGATTCAACCCATTCTTGCGCTCCCATTCATCGGGTATGCCATCGTTATCGGAATCCGTTGCTACAGTTCCCGGTTTCAAAGAAGGCCATGCTTTGATGGTTTGTTCAAATGCTGTTCCGTGCGGAAAGCCACCTTGTACATCAATAAAACGGCCTGATCTATTTTTGACATCATTTATAATTCTAGTATCTAAGGTATCTCTATTACAACTAGCTCCTACAATTTGGAGTACCTTATCGAAGGCTTCCAACGCAGTTTCAGTATTAATAGAAAGTACGCTGTGAGGCGCATCAATTACAGCAGCACGCTTTTCTTGTTCAGTAGCATTGTTGCCCATATGAATGCCTAACCAATTGTTTCGCGATACATCTGCTGCACCGTCTACATAGTTGCCGTCTACAAACCATTTGCCGAAGTCAATGGTTTCTGTTTTACCGGGATTTACAATTCGAAAACGAACATTTTTAACTGTGCTAGGTCCGAAACGATAATAATTGTTAACGATGTTATAGTATCCGCCTTCACCGGCATAGGCATTGTTATGCCCCCAGTTGTAAATAACGTTGTTGCGAAAGTCGACCAGTTCAGCGACCCCGT
Source organism: Chitinophagaceae bacterium UBA3961 (assembly GCA_002385265.1). Classification (GTDB taxonomy): domain Bacteria; phylum Bacteroidota; class Bacteroidia; order Chitinophagales; family Chitinophagaceae; genus Endoryza; species Endoryza foliicola. The sequence continues at coordinate 29,781 of DGDD01000233.1, read as the reverse complement.
GCCGAGATCCATTGAAACGAGGGGTTCTACTATTGCAATGAGCGAACAGGTTGTGATGTGCAGTTAAATGAGCACCGCCCCAAATGGCACCATAACCGTGATTTTCATAATCTTTATCCCCTTCTTCAAAGTGATAGGAATAATTCAAAGGTTCGCTGATCAAGTTCCACTGTAAGGTGGTGCTATCGCCATTGTAAATTGAGAATACTTCATCGGTACTCCAACTCAAGCTACAATGATCGATGATGATGTTTTTACGTTTGGTACCGCCAAAGGCGTCGTCGGCACCATTGCCATCTTTCATTCCACCTTTTTGAAATTTGTCTCCCATTCGAAAACGGAGGTAGCGAACGATGATATTGTCGCCTGCCAATACTACCGGTTGATCGGCAATACAAATGCCATCGCCCGGAGCTGTTTGTCCGGCCAATGTTAAGTTGGCTTTTAAATTGAGTTTAGAGTTGAGATGAATGGTGCCTGCTACTTTGAATACAACTATTCTGGGAAAGTTCGCTTCTACGGCATTGCGCAAACTACCATCACCGTCATCGTTCAAATTGGTAACGAAAAGGATCTTTCCTCCTCGTCCACCCGTACTGTATTTCCCAAAACCTTCGGCTGTTGGAAACGCAAGCGGTGCATCAGCTGTGGTTGCCGATGCAGTGGTTGCTTTTTGAGCTTTACAGGCCAAAAGCAAGACACCGATGGTGATACAAGAAAGAAGGAAGCTTTTCTTCATTGGTTCAATTTAGAAAAAAAGGGCTGCACTAGTGCAGCCACCTTATATCAAATCAATCGCCCTTTAATAACCGGGGTTCTGTTTGAGTCGTCCTTGATAGCTGGCTATGGTTGCTGCATCAAAGGGGAACAACTCGCTTTTACCTGCTACAAAGAAGGAAGCAAAGCCCTGCCAAAGTGGTTTTCCATCAATCGCACTCGCTGTTGTAAGATGTTGAGCCCAATCAATCCTCACCCATTTTGCGGCAGCAACACCGGAAGCAGGAGCTGTTCCTACTGTTCCTGTTGGAGGAATAGTAGTAGGACGCCAGAAAGGAAATCCTTTTCCGGTACTATCGGCCGGAGTATAGTATACAATTTCTTCTCCCACATTTTTATAATAGATGTATTGAGGAACATTATTATAAGGAGCAACGCGGTCGCGAATTTGTTGAATCTTGGTTCTTGCTTCCGCCAATTTGGTAGTGAGCAAATTCCAACGAATTAGATCGAATTTACGAATGCCTTCATGACCAAATTCCAAATAACGTTCATTGGCTACTGCATTAAAAAAGCCTGCTTTATCTGTTGGTGTAGTACCAATTAAACCGGTATTTCCGCGATACGCTCTTTTTCTAACTTCTTCAAAGGCTGCAATTGCGGCGGCTGTTGGTCCATTGTTGATCTCATTCACCGCTTCTGCATACATCAAGAGTACATCTGAGAAACGAATCACTGACCAGTTGTATCCAACATTCAAAACAGTACCGGGCAATAAGGGAACGCGCCAGTCTCTACGGTACTTACCCGTATTCAACTCACCCAAACGACGTTGGCTTTTGATATTTGAGGAAGTGTTCACTGCGAAATGAGTAAGAGTAATATCTCTTCTTGTATCAACCGAATCGAAAGCATAGAAATAGTTCGGGAGCATGGTAATACCTCCACCTCCTGCACCGTAACGAGAAGCAGCATTTAAGTTAGGACCATCGTAGTTCCCCATACGGCTATCACTGTTTCCATTACCACCGCCGGCTCCAATTTCAAACATCAACTCACCTTGTGGGTCGTAAACGAAAGAAGTTACGCTTCTCCAAATATTCTCGTAGTTAGGGTTTAACGTGTGCTGATCTCTTCTCGCCATCAATTCTTCACATTCCTTCTTTGCAATGTTGTAGTAAGTGAGATAATCTGATTTTCTTTCCATTTGTGCATTGGCACGAAGAGAATAGCCGCCTCTAAAAAGGGCGATTCTCGCTCTTAATGCTTTTGCTGCCCCTTTGGTGATGCGTTCGTTTCTGGCAACTTCGGTGCGCCAGGGCAGTAAATCAACAGCAGTTGCCAAGTCGGCAATAATTCTATCATAAGTTGAATCTCTATCGGTTTGAGGAATAAACAAGTCTGTTTGCTTATACGCAGGAGTCATGGGTGCAGGCACATCTCCCCAGCAACGAATCAATTCAAAATAAAATTGAGCACGGAGGGTAAGTGCTTCTCCGTAAAGTCGGCGCAGTTCTTTTTTATCCGCTTCTGTTCCATTATTGTATTGAGCCATCAATGGAATCTGCTCTATACACAAATTAGCTTTTTCAATACCTCTGTAGAGTTGGCGGAAGGGATTGGTTAATTCAGCATTGGTCAAGAGTAATTGATAACGTCCAATTCCTCTTCTTCCGTTGTCAATATTACCACTTACGATTCCTTCGTCGGAATCGTAAGGATAATACATACTGATACGGATTCCGTAACCATTATCGCCCTGAAGTTCGTCGTAAACTCCAATAATGGAGTTAAAAGCATTAGAAACATCGGAGAAAGCTTGTGCAACGCTGTATTGCGAAACAGGCTCTACTTCTGTATATTTCTTACAAGCAGCTAATGTTACTACTATAGCAAAGATGCTGCTCAGTAATACGTATGAAAGTTTCTTGTTGATCATATGAATAGCTTTGAATCGTTTTAGAAAGTTACATTTATACCAATGAGGGCTACACGTGAACGTGGATATGCCGCAAAATCAACACCCGGAGTTAAAGGGTCGGATCTACGAGCTGTTACATCCGGGTCGTACCCTGAGTACTTGGTAAAAGTGTACAAGTTGTTAACCGTTGCATACACTCTGAAATTAGAGATCTTGAATTTTTCTAAGGCCGGTTTTGGAAGCGTATAACCAATGGTAAGGTTATTGATTCGCAGATAAGAACCGTCTTCAATTGCCCATGAATGCAACCACCAACGTTGAACGCGAACCGGTGACCAAATAGTAGCATTAGCATTCAACTTATCGAGTGCTACCGGATCTTTCACAATTGCACCTGTTGAAGGATCAATATTAGTGAAACGACCTTTCATAGAGTTCAGCATATTTAAGTTAGCAAAAGCTCCATCTGTCCACTCAATCTTATTGGCATTGTAGATATCGTTTCCAACTACAAAGTTCAAAAACACGCTCATGTCGAAATTACCAAACACGAAGTTGTTATTCCATCCACCGGTGAATTTCGGATTAGCATTGCCAATAACAGTTCTGTCGCCATCGGCAGTAATAGCTCCATCGCCATTCAAGTCTTTCCATTTCAACATACCGGGCTGTGGTGTTCCATACACACCGTTAAAAGGGATACCTGCTTTTAGCGTATATACTCCGGTGGTAGCATTGTAGTCGAATTCGCTTACTTTAAAGTATCCATCGGTTACGAAACCGTACATCAAACCTACGGGCTCACCAACTTTCACCAAATAGTCGTCTACACCATCACTTCCTTGCCAACCCGAGTTTCTAGTAATTTGACTTACGCCACCTAAACTTTCCACTCTATTTTTATTAAAGGAGATATTGAAGTTGGTTGTCCACGAGAAATCTTTCTTTTGAATAGGTGTTGCATTCACTTGGAATTCTACCCCTCTGTTAGAAGTAGCTCCAATGTTTTGCAATTGAGAAGTGTACCCTGTTGTTGGTGGAATGGCTACCGCTAACAACAAGTCTTTCGCAGTATTTTTATAAACATCAATTGTAAAACTCAATCTGTTTTGAAAGAAAGAAAGGTCAATACCAAAGTTTGATGTTGTATTCTTTTCCCATCTCAAATTTGGATTGGCCAATGCTGATGGGGCATAACCCGGAAGAACCGAATGATTGAAGGCATACTGACCGGTTACTCCGTACAATTGCAAGTAGAGAAGGTTATCGATACGGTTATTACCAACAGAACCATAGCCATAGCGAAGCTTACCGTCGGTTAACCAAGAAATTTTATCGAACCATTTTTCTTTACTGAATCTCCAAGCCACCGAACCTGAAGGGAAAATCAAGGTTCCGTTTTCGGCTGCAAATTTTGAAGAGCGGTCGCCACGTACATTGAAGGTAGCGAGGTACTTGTCGTCAAAAGAATAAGTAGCTCGTCCGAACAGTGAAAAAATTCTCGCAGCAGGCTGTGTGAAAGAAGTAGGAAGCGGTTGAGCAGAGCCTGTTGGAGCGGCACCTAATCCCATATTGGCGAGCGCTTTGTCGGCGCTAATATCTGCAGGAAAGAAACGCGTTTCAAAGCTGTTTTGATTTGAACGTTGGTCCACTACTTCCTGACCAACAAGTACTGAAATGTCATGATGCTTTTTGAAATCGTTCAAACTATATTGAAGCGTATTTGAGTTAGACAGGGTGCTGTTGTATTGTTGACCAATGGAAGCAACCGGTAAAGAGGCAAAGTTTCGAGCGGTACCGGTAATCTTACTGTAGAATAAATCGGTACGAATGTTGGCATTATCGAAACCTACCGTTGAACGGAAGATCAGATTTTTAGTAAGATTGTAGGTCATGTTACCGGTGAGGTACAAGGCCTTTGTATATTGACGTCTGTATTCTGCTTGTGTAAGAATGATCGGATTGATAGCACCTGCAGAAGCGATGTAATAAGCTTCATCAAAATCATCGATCCCACCTGTTGCAGTAGCTAATTCAAATGGACGGTAGTTAATAGTGTGACGCAAACGATTCGTAGTTCTGGTTCCACTATTAGTAGTACCGGCACCTTTGATGGTTTGATCGAGGTAACGCGCCGAAAATCCTATCCGGAATTTATCAGATGCTTTGTGATCTACTTTAAAGGTAGCTAGGTAGCGTTCGAAACCGGATTCTAACTGGACGCCTTCTTCTCTATTCGCAGTTAAACTTAAGTTGAAGTTGGTATTCTGGTTGCCACCGTTAACACTAACGTTATGACTTTGGAATGAAGCTTTTCTGCCAAATACTTGTTCCTGCCAATTGATTGCGGGCATTTGCTTGTACACATTCAATGTGTCCCAAGTGGTTCCATAAGTTTGGGCGAAACTAGCACTATCGGTTGAGTTGGCGCGACTGCGTTCGTACTGCCACATTACAAAGTCGTATGGGCTCAATACTTCCATTTTTTTGGTGAGTTCGCGGTAACCAAAAGTGGCATTGTAATTCACTTGAGTTTTACCCGATCTGCCCGACTTGGTAGTAATAATTACTACCCCGTTGGCTGCACGAGCACCATAAATGGCCGTTGTAGAGGCATCTTTAAGTACATCGATCGAAGCAATGTCTTGTGGGGAAATCACTTCCAGTGCTCTTTCTACTTGAACTCCGTCTACAATATATAAGGGCGAATTGTCTTGTGTAATGGATCCGCCCCCTCTCACACGAATCACCACTTCGGCACCGGGAGCACCTTCTGAAGCGATGGCTTGCACACCGGCCAATTTACCTTGAATGGCTTCAGCGGCTGAGGAAACGGGGATATCTCTTAATTGCTTGGAAGTAATAGACGATACCGATCCGGTAAGATCTCTTCTTCTAGTAGTAGTATAACCCACTACCACCACATCTTCGAGAGACGATACATCCTTTTCCATTTTGATGGAAATTGGAGCCAAACCTTCCGTTTTAACCGTAACGGGTTTGAAGCCGGTAGATGTAATTACGAGGGTGAGTGTACCTTTTTGACTGGTGGTTAAGGTGAAATTACCATCCTTATCGGTAGTGGTACCCGTTTTGGACCCACTTAACAAGATGGAGGCTGGAATGGGACTATCGTTGGCGTCCACAACCTTTCCTTTGATTTGGCGAGACTGGGCATACACAGTTGCACAAAGCACTGTGAGCCCTAAAAAGAGCGCTATCAATTTTTTCATACCAAGCAATTTGCTATTAGTTTAAAAAGTGCAGATCGATGGCAATTCGCCTGCACTTCCTCACAATACTAACTTTGTATCCATGATTAACGAACAGTTAACGGCTTGTTTTTTTACGCAATCGTTGCCGGTAACGATGCCACGAAGTTGCGAGAACGGTTAGGAGTGCAAAAGATATTGTCATATCTTTAAAATCTTGAACCTGAAAGCACTATGAAATTTGAAGCGGTAACCATCAAAGACATTGCAAAAGCCTTGGGCGTATCAACCTCCACGGTTTCGCGTGCGTTGAGAGATAGTTACGAAATCAGCCCGGAAACCAAGCAAATGGTAATTGAGTGTGCTGAGCGTTTGAATTACCGTCCCAATCCCATAGCACAGAGCTTAAAAGAGAAAAGAACCCGTTCCATTGGAGTGGTGGTTTGTGAAATTGCCAACAACTTCTTTTCCCAGATCATTAACGGAATAGAATCTATTGCCTACGACAAAGGGTACAATGTAATCATCTCTCAAAGTCATGAAAGTTATGAACGGGAGATCATGGATTTGCAATATTTGACCTCTCGATCAGTTGACGGTTTGCTCATTTCACTTTCAACTGAAACAAGCGATGTTTCACATTTGAAAGCGCTGAATGAAAAAGGCTTGCCCATTGTGTTGTTCGATCGTGTTTCAAGTGAAATCAATGCACCTAGCGTAGTAATCGACAATTTCAAAGGCGCTTATGAAGCCACGGAACATTTGATCTTAAATGGATACAGAAGAATAGCTGCCATAAGTAATTCTGAGTTTTTGTCGATTTCCAATGAACGCATCGCCGGATATAAACAAGCGTTGGAAAACTATGGTATAGCAGTAGATCCTCAACTCATCAAACATTGCTTTTATGGAGGAATGATCTATTCTGAAATTGAAGAGGCGGTGAACGAATTAATGATATTGAAAGAAAAACCGGATGCTGTGTTTACGGCAAGTGATAAACTGACAACAGGTTGTTTGAAAACCATTAAACGAAGAGGGCTTCGAGTACCGGAAGAAATTGCCATTATTGGATTCTCAAATACAGAAATAGCAGAACTGATAGAGCCCCATCTTTCTGTGATAAGACAACCGGCGTTAGAAATGGGTCAAAGCGCCATTCAACTTTTACTGCAACAAATAGAAAGCAAACGCCCCATCACTCAAATTGAAAAACGAGTACTGAGTCCTGAATTAATTCTAGGAGCATCTTCGCTGCCTCGAAAACTTTCTTAGCGCATTCATTTCAATCAATTTTTTGAGCGGATACACCCAGACGTTGGGTTTTTTTGGTATTTTCAAGGTTTGAACATTGTACCGGACTAACGATTGCCAGATGAGCCAATTAACCAACGAGCATATTGCTAAAGAACTGCTGCAAAAAATACTCGGACCCATCGATGATAAAACGTGGGATCTCTTGCTGCAGCTTACCGAAGTTCAACATTATAACACAGGAGATTTTATATTTTATCAGGATGATCCCGGGGATGCCTTTTACCTCGTCATTACCGGAAGGTTTCGCGCCTTGCAAAACACATCAGAAGGAATTTATATATTGGGCGATATTTCTGTTGGTGAACCTATTGGTGAAATTGCGCTTTTTACCAAAGAAAACCGAATGGCTTCTGTGGTTGCTCTGAGAAAATCGACGGTATTGAAATTGAATGAAGCTGCTTATTTCAAGCTGATTCAGGCCTTTCCTCAATTTGCTGCTCAATTAACAAAATACATAGTAGAACGAATTAGAAGAAATGCAGCTCAACGAAAAAAAGAGGCGGCACCTAAAAATATTGCGGTTGTAAAGCTGCAACAGGAATCGGATGTAAGTGCTTTTACAGGACCCATCATAGAAGAATTGCAGCGAATGGGATTCATGAGCAATGTGTACTATCACAATACTCAAGAAGAATCGCAGTACAACCAGATCTTTGAAGAAATGGAAAACCGTGAGGGGTTGAATTTCTTGGTATGCGATGCAAATCATTTGAACTGGGCCAATCAGTGCATTGCCTATTGTGATCTTATTATTGTAGCAACTGATTTCAACGCCGAAACAACATTAACAGAAATTGAAGAGAAACTCCATCTCTACACCAATAATGTATTGAACAAAAAGCTGTATTTGCTTTTACTGCATGCACCCAACGTGGGTATTCCGGAAAATACGCGCAAATGGTTCAGCGAACGTTCTTTTTCCCTGCACTTACATATGAGAATGTTGAACGATCGCGATACACGTCGCTTTTGCAGGGTTATCACCCATCAAGCAATTGGATTGGTTTTAGGCGGAGGTGGTGTAAAAGGTTTTGCGCATATTGGTGCGGTGAAGGCATTACTAGAGAAAGGAATTGAAATAGACTTTGTTGGAGGCACAAGTGCGGGGGCCAATTATGGTGCAGGCATGGCAAAATTGGAGTTCAATTTAGAAGCGGTAATGCAAGCTTGTAATAGAGCTGTTGCTTTAAAACCTACTTCCAATGATTATCATATTCCCATTGTAAGCTTGATGTCGGGAAAGAAAATGCGGAAGTTCTTAGAAGAACTTTTTCAAGACTACTATTTGGAAGACCTTTGGATACCTACCTTCTGTACCTCTACTAATTTTTCAAATGCTGTTCTGGCCATTCACGACAAAGGAATGATCCGAAAAAAAGTAGAAGCAAGTATCGCTATTCCGGGAGTGTTTCCACCTGCCATCATTGAGAATGAATTGCATATTGATGGCGGAGTACTCGACAACTTACCGATTGAAAGCATGCTCCAGCGTCCGGTAAAACATGTATTTGCGATCGCCCTTTCCGGCGAAGAATCGAACCCCATTGAACTGCAAGAAGTTCCCAATTCATGGCAATTGTTCAAGAACAGTTTACGAAAAACCAATTTCTTCAAGATACCCGGATTGGCTTCCATTTTGGTGAACAGTATCACCATTAACAGCAGACAAAAACAAGAACTTACAAAATCATACGTCTCCCACTTTTTAGAATTGAATTTGAAGCAATACAAATTCTTGGATTGGAGTAAATGGAAAGACTTGGTGAACACGGGCTACGAGCAAACCAGAGATTTTTTGGAGCAGAACCCTCCGGAAAACAAGTTTTGGGAATAATGGCTAGTTTTGAATCATGTTTAAATTTCCGGAGAATCATCCTCTTTCATTGGGGTGCATGAGTTTGCCACTTTCAGATGAAAAAACCTGTGCGCGCATCATTGACATGTCCATTGACAATGGCATCACCTTATTCGACACAGCCGATTTATACCAACAAGGCGCTAATGAAACCATGTTGGGAATACTACTGAAATCACATCGAACCAAAATAAAAATTGCGACCAAGGTAGGCAATCAATTGCGACCTGACGGATCCGGTTGGGATTGGAATCCCAGAAAGGACTATATCTTGAAAGCAGTTGAAAGAAGTTTGAAACGACTTCAAATAGAACAAATCGACCTTTACTATTTACACGGAGGTACATTGGAAGACCCAACAGAGGAAAGCATTGAAGCATTTGAAAATTTAAAAGAGCAAGGAAAAATTGCGCATTATGGTATTTCTTCCATACGTCCTGCGGTTGTAAAAAGATGGACAGAACGCTCCAATATAAGTGCCTTGATGACTCAATACAGCATTGCCGATAGAAGGCCGGAGCAAGAGATCATTCCTGAAGTTCTCGGTAAAAATGTAGGAATCATGGTGCGCGGAGCCTTGGTACAAGGAAAACTTCATGGAGTAAAAACGGGTGGCTATTTGCAACATTCGGAGGAAGCCATGGCAAAAGCTACTACACAATTAAAGAGCTGGAGCCAGGAATATGGAGTTTCAGTAAGTAGTATGCTCCTACATTTCGTATTCAACAAGCCTGGAGTGCAGAGTATTGTAGCCGGTGTTAGTGGTACAGCTCAACTTTTGGAACTTTTCAATGCATTAAAAGAAACACCGTCCAAAGAATTGCTCACTAAAATGAAAGATCTGTTGCCAATAGGTTCTTATTAAAAAAACAACCCCATCTCTCTTCAAAAGAATCAAGATGGGGTTTCTTCAAAAAATCAACGCAAAACTTATTTGTCGATGCTGCCTAATACTTTTTTCATAAAAGCATTGGCGGCGTCTTTCTCAGCCATTCCTTCGGCAATCATTTGATGAACTTCCAATGCTCCACAGCAATTTGAAATCAATTCACCAATCACATCAATCTCGTCTCCTTTAAGAGAAGGACTCTCGGATGCGGCTTCCAACACTTTAATAGTCGCCTCGATTTCTTTTACAGATGCGTTCTGTTGAATTTTTCTAATTAGCGGTAATTTCATTGATCAAGTCTTTTAAAGGTTCTTCCTTGTTCGTTTGAATTTGATTTACCAAAGCACCGTTCTTGAAACTAGCGAAAGTGGGCAAATTTGTAACGCTGGCTAATTTGCGTGATGCCGGAAATTTCTCGGCATCTACCAAAACAAATACTGCTTTCCCTTCTTGCTCACCGGCCAAGCGCTTAAACTTTGGCTTCATTAAACGACAGTTACCGCACCATCCTGCAGAGTATTGTACCACTACATTCTCATGTTGTTTTACAATTTCTTCTAAGCTATCGGTTGCTAATTCAATCATTCTCTAAAAATTAATTGTTTGAAAAATATTCAGCTACGCCTTCGTTGGTAGCTACCATAGCATCTTTTCCTTCTTCCCAGTTAGCAGGACAAACCTCGCCAAACTTCTCAACATGCAATTGTGCATCGATCAAGCGGAGGTATTCGTCGATATTTCTACCTAAAGGAAAATCGTTCACTGATTCGTGACGAACGATACCGGTTTTATCAATTAAATAGGTGCCGCGGTAAGCGATGGGAGCACCAATAAACGACCATGTTTTTGTATCGTTGTTGTATTGGTATTCGCCACCCAAAACTCCAAAATTCAGGGAAATAGTTTTAGCTGTATCAGCTACAATTGGGAAAGTTACACCTTGAATACCACCTTGATCTTTGGGAGTATTCAACCAAGCCAAGTGAGTTTCTTCTGTATCGGTTGAGCAACCAATTACCACAGTGTCTCTTTTTTCGAATTCTGCTAATTTCTCTTGGAAAGCGTGAATTTCTGTAGGACAAACAAACGTGAAGTCTTTGGGATAGAAAAAGAAAATGACATTTTTCTTTCCGATGTACTGATCCAAACTGAAGTTGTCTACGATTTCTTCTCCATTGATTACCGCACCTGCAATGAAATGAGGCGCTTTTTTACCTACTAAAGCCATATATATATTGTTTTAATTTCAATTGTATATATGACAAGCCCGGATCGTTAGGACCACAAAATTACTGCAGCAGGGCTAATTTCTAAAATTATTCGTAAGGCGGGGGAAATCAAACGATTGCAAGCCCCGGCCTTAAGGATTTATCCATTTTGCCCCCTTTTGGTGCGCATAAAAAAATGTACATTTAGTCAAATGATGAACATGAAACGATTGCTTTCTTTTTCCCTACTCTTATTGATTTTTTTTAGCGGAAATGCCCAATCGGACTGGGAACCTCTTTTTAATGGCAAAGACTTAAGCGGATTCACCATTCTCAATGGGAAGGCTTCTTATAGGGTCGAAAATGGGATGATCATTGGCAAAACCGTTTATGGAGAACCGAATTCATTTCTAGCAACAAATAAAGTTTATGGTGATTTTATACTGGAGTTGGACCTACGATTGAAAAACCCCATGAACTCCGGTATTCAATTCAGAAGCGAAATAAAGGATGCCAATGATACTTGTGCGGTTGGCGACAAAACTCCCAATCGAGTTCACGGATATCAAATGGAGATCGACCCCTCGCCTCGTGCTTGGAGTGGCGGTATTTATGATGAAGCCAGAAGAGGATGGCTCTATCCAATGGATTACAATCCGGAAGCAAAATCCGCTTTCAAAAAGTCAGACTGGAATCACTACAAAATAGAATGCATCGGCAATTCTATCCGCACTTGGATCAATGGTATTCCTTGTGCGCACTTGATTGATGCCGCTACAGCCAAAGGCTTTATCGCACTTCAAGTTCACAATATTTCAAAGAAAGAAGAGGAAGGAGAAGAAATCCAATGGAAGAACATTCGAATCAAAACTAAGAATCTAAAGCCGGCCCCATCAACTGGTGTTTTCATAGTAAACAGTTTGATCAACAATGTTTCTTCAGAAGAACAGAAGCAAGGATACCGTTTGCTCTGGGACGGTGTAAGTTCGAAAGGTTGGAGAGGTGCCTACAAAACCGATTTCCCCGATAAAGTGTGGCAGATAAAAGACGGCACTTTAACCGTGAATTCAAAAAGTGGTGCTGAAAGTGCTAATGGTGGCGATATTGTAACCGAAGAAAAATTTGGGGCATTCGATCTACAATTTGAATTCAAGATTTCCGATACCGCCAATTCCGGAGTAAAATACTTTGTAACGGAAACAGAAAACAATGTGGGATCCGCGATTGGTTTGGAATTTCAAATTTTGGACGACGACAAACATCCGGATGCCAAACTCGGCTCCATCGGAAATAGAACCATGGGAAGTTTGTATGACTTGATTCCGGCTGCGAATTTATCAGAGCCAGGCAATGGAAGAAGAGATAAACTGCCTGTTGGTCAATGGAACCGAGGAAGAATCATTGTGTATCCTAATGGACATATTGAGCATTGGTTGAATGGGTTTAAAATTGTGTCTTACGACCGCGGCACTCCTATCTTTTATGCATTGGTAGCAAGAAGTAAATATGCCCAATGGAAAAATTTCGGCATGGCTCCCACCGGAAGAATTTTACTGCAAGAGCATGGAACAGTAGTGAGTTTTAGAAGTATTAAAATTAAACCGCTTTAAACATTGCATATGAAAAAACGTAGAGATTTCATTAAAACCGGATTGAAGGCAGGCGCCGCATTTGCAGTCGCTCCCCTCATCAGTTGGGATGCCGCGTCCTACAAACGAATTATTGGAGCGAATGAGCGCGTGCGTGTAGGTGTAATCGGCTTCTCCGATCGCTTTCGATTCTCATTGTTTCCTTCCTTTATGAATCACTACAAAGAATTGAACTTCGACATAGCGGCTGTTTCAGATATCTGGAAATTAAGAAGAGAAGAAGGTGTTGGATTCTTATCAAAACAAATGGGACACGATGTTATTGGGTGCAAAAACAATGAAGAACTTTACAGTTTAAAAGATATCGATGCGGTTTTTGTAGCAACTGCTGATTTCCAGCATGCCCTCCATACTATTGAAGCACTTAAAGCAAACAAAGATGTGTATTGCGAGAAGCCTTTTGCGGAAACAATGGAGGACAACCGTGCGGCGCTCAAAGCAGCCAAAGCCACAGACCGCATTATTCAAGTGGGATCGCAACGAAGAAGTGGCAACAACTATCATGCTGCTGCTAACTTCATTCAATCCGGAAAGTTTGGCGATGTTACCATGGTAGAGCTAACCTGGAATGTGAACCAACCGGGACGCTGGCGTAGACCAGACTTAGTAGCAAAATGTAAGGAGGAAGATTTAGACTGGAAACGTTTCCTCTTGAATCGACCCTACGAATCCTTCGATCCGAGAAAATACTTGGAGTACCGTTTATTCTGGCCCTATTCTTCGGGTATGCCTGGCCAATGGATGAGTCATCAAATTGACACGGTGCATTGGTTTACGGGATTGAAACATCCGCGTTCTGTTGTTGCCAATGGAGGGATCTATAAATGGAAAGATGGTAGAAGAAATTGGGATACTACAACGGCGGTATTTGATTATGGACCATCAGATGATAAAGAGAAAGGATTTCAAGTGGTGTTTATGTCGCGCATGCATAATGGCGACGAACGTCCCAGTGAAATCTATTACAGCAATGGCGGTGAATTGAACTTGATCACTAACAAAATATCACCTCAGGGAGGATTAACCCCAGGCTTTGCGAAAGCAATGAATATGGAACCCAACTTATTACCGAATATTAATTTAACTGATATTGCTACTCCTGTTGTTGCGAGTGCCAATACAGGAGGTGATCCTCTCACGTCAGCGCACGTTCGCAATTGGATGGAATGCATCCGCAGCAGACAACAAACCAATGCACCTGTTGAAGCCGGTTATTATCATTCAATTGCCAATATCATGACCAATGCAGCGGCAAGAACAGGGATGAAAGCTACCTTTGATGAGGCGAAGCAAGAAGTGATGGTGGGGGGAAAGGTGTTTAGGTATTAGGTGTTAGGCTTTAGGCTTTAGGCTTTGGGCCTTAGGCGTTAGGCTTTAGGTTTTATGTGATGAAAATAAGAAGTGCCTGATTTCGCAGCGATGTGAAATCAGGCACTTTCTATTAAAGGATGGTGTTGGCTCCTTTTTTAAGTTTTATTTCTTTCAAAACTCCGTTGAATTTTACTTTTATAGTAGTAACTGTGGGAGAGATAATTTTAAGAGCATAGACCTTTGAATCTTTCCACTGAACCGACAACTCAAATCCGCCGCGGGCTTTTAATCCACTGAAATTACCTTCAGGCCACTCGGCCGGTAAAGCGGGCAGTAATTCGATATACCCTTGATGACTTTGTAGGAGCATTTCTGAAATACCGGCTGCACCTCCATAGTTGCCATCCATTTGAAAAGGAGGATGTGCGCAAAACAGGTTAGTATACGTACCACCGCCGTGCATTTGCAAAGGACTGTTTGATTCGTAAAAACGTAAGAGCTTTTTTAATGCATCGTAAGCACGTTCTCCATTTTGCATGCGTGCCCACAGATTCACTCTCCATGTGATGGCCCAACCTGTTCCTTCATTGGTTCTAATTTCTAATGACTTCTGAACTGCTTTTGCCAATTCAGGAGTAGCACTAGATGTAATGGTATAACCAGGATAAGCTCCAAACAAATGCGATAAATGACGGTGGTGGGGATCTTGATCCTTCAAATCGTGGTACCATTCCTGCAAGTTACCGGCAGCTCCTACCTTATACGGTGTTAATTGTGCTACCCATTTCTCCCACTGATCCACTTGTTTCAGGTCTCGTTTCAACATCTTTGCTGCAGCAATTAAATCTTTGGCCAACTCACGAATCATAGCCATATCAGCCGTTCCACCATACATGGTTTGTCCATTGTAACCAGTTTCAGTAATGTAAACATTTTCAGGAGAGGTAGAAGGAGCTGTTACATACTTTCCATATTTGTCTTTCACCAGAAAGTCGAGACAAAATTGGAAAGCACCTTTCATGAGATCGTATCCTTTTGCTTTGAGGTAGGCGGTATCGTTGGTAAATAGAAATTGTTCCCAAATATGTGTACTCAACCAAACTCCTCCCATCGGCCAGTTAGCCCAACAAGGATCCCCTTTACCGTAGTCACCAACAGGATTCGACATAGCCCAGATATCTGAATTGTGATGTGCCACCCAACCGCCGGCGTTGTAATAGTACTTGGCAGTTTCCTTTCCATTCACGGCAATACGTTCGATGAGCTGCAACAAGGGCATTTGCAGTTCGGCTAAATTGGCCACGTTCGCCGCCCAATAATTCATTTCTGCATTGATGTTCGTAGTATAGTTACTGCTCCAAGGTGGACGCATGTCTTGATTCCAGATCCCTTGCAAATTGGCAGGAATAGCGGTTGTTCGAGAACAACTGATCAGTAAGTATCGGCTGTACTGGTAATAAAGTGCTATCAAGTCGTTGTCTGGAACGCCTGTAGAAAAACGCTTTAAACGTTCTACTGTTGAAAGGGTATCGAGTGACTTATCAAAACCCAAACTAAAATTCACTCTTTTATAAAATTTTGAATAATCGCTAATATGCGCTTCATATAATTCTTTGTAGCCTAGCTTTCCAATTTTGTTGAGGGCTATTACCGCTAAATTGGATTCATTCAATCCTTCCAAACCAGGATCTTTATCGTAGCCATTAAAGCTAGTGGCCATCGACACATATAAAATAATGGTAGAGGCATTGTTGATCACCACCTTATTGTCTCCGGAGATTATTGCTCCATCGGTACTGGCAATTTTTACACAAGCAGAAAATCGCATGGAGTGAACGGTGTCAAACACCACTGCATTGGGCATATTGCCACGATAACTGGGTTCTGCATGAATAGGCGCTCGCCCTTTCATTTCGTAATAATTGTTGCGGTATCCATTGCTGTGAGGCAATAGACTGTTCAACTCGTATGAAACCGAAAAACGATCTTTTCCGTTGGCTTGTAATTTGATTACGGCAATTTGGTTGGGATTTGAAATCCACATTTCTCTCGTGTATGTAGTGGCACCAATTTGAAAAGAAACGGCTGCTGTGGCGGTTTTTAAATCAAGCGAGCGCTTATAATTTGATGGTTTCCCATCGGGATAGCTGTATTCAAAATTCAAATCGCCTAGGGGTGCATACGACTCTGTGAATTTCCCTTGCAAGAATTTCACTAAGGAATCGGCAGCCTTGTAGTTCTCAGCAAAAAGTGCGTTTTGAACGTCTTTGAGATGGGTGTAGGCAGTTTTGTTTTTCTCTTCTTTAATAGGTCCACCGGCCCAAAGACTGGCTTCATTCAGAGCAATTCTGTCTTTTTTAATTCCACCATACACCATCATTCCCATTCTACCATTTCCAATGGGAAGGGCTTCTTCAAAATAGTTGGCTGGGTCTCGGTACCAAAGTTGCTGCGTGTGTTGCGCAAAGGAAAAAATAGGGAGAAAATAGGCAAGTAAAATGAGTGTCCGTTTCATATCTGTTGTAATAGGCCCTTAAGATACAACTGAAATAAAAGCGAACATCAAGGCACTTTGCAGTCTGGAAAATAAATTTTTTAGAAACTAGGGGCCAAAAAAAGCCATCCCGCAGGATGGCACTATTTTTAAGCTCTTTTCGCATGAAGCCTCATGTGTATTTTGGCATGAAGATCTTCAGGGCGGAAAGGTTTGTGTATGAAATCGTTGAAACCTTTCTGTATTAAATCTTGTTGCATGTTATCATAAACAGCCGCAGTAAAAGCAACAATTGGAATTTGGTCATCAGTCTTACGAATTTCTTTGAGTGCAGCGGCTCCATCCATTTCAGGCATCTCCAAGTCGAGCAACACGATGTCGTAAATACCGGGACGAAATAGCTCAACGGCTTCTCGTCCATTTCTAGCTTCGGTAACATTTACATCCCATTTTTGCAAGAACTTTCTAGCAACGGCAAGGTTTACCGGATTGTCTTCCGCTAAAAGTACATGAACACCGGTCAACAACGGTAGTTGTTTTGCAGAATGCTCATTGATGTACATTTTGCGATTTTCGTTTATGGGCAATTCAATTGTAAAATGAAACGTACTTCCAATTCCTTCTACGCTTTCTAAGTAAAGTTCACTTCGATACATGTTTACCAATTTCTTCGTAATAGAAAGACCAAGGCCTGTACCTCCATATTTACGAGTGGTATCAACATCTGCTTGCGTAAAAGTTTCAAAAATTTCTTTATGCTTTGCTTTCGGAATTCCAATACCGGTATCACGAACAATGAACTGAATAGTAGAACGTGTGCTAGAGGCCATTACTTGCCTTGCAGCAATAGTAATAGAACCATGTGAAGTGAATTTAATTGCGTTTGACAACAAGTTACTTAATATTTGATTCAACCTAGTTTCATCGGCCATTACTTCTAAATCGAGTCGTTGATCGATATCCGTAACTAGTTGCAAACCCTTTGAATTTATTTGTCCCGTAAATTGCGCGATCACCTTCTTCAAGAACTCATTCATATTGATAGGCACTGACACCAACTCTAATTTTCCTGCTTCAATTTTATTGAGATCGAGGATGTCATTGATCAGCACCATCATGTGTTCGGAAGAAAACTTCAAAGTATCTAAGTAGGGTTCTTGCGCGGGCAAATGCTCTTCTTGTAAAAGGAGGTTTGAAGCTCCGATGATTCCGTTCAAAGGAGTTCGCAATTCATGACTCATGTTACTCAGGAAACGCGACTTTACCTTCACAGCAGCTTCGGCAGCTTCTTTCGCTTTCATGAGTTCAAACTCAGTTAGCTTCACGTCTGAAATATCGAGAATACTGATTTTTATATAATGTTCTTCTTTGTGGATGAAAGGAACCACACTAACATAAGCCGGGAATGTTTTACCATTTTTGGTTGTGAAGCTTAGCTCACCCTGCCAATTATTGGTGTTTCCAAAAACAGCTTTCTCGATGGAATTGAATTTTTTAATATGGTCTTCATCAAACCATTGATCAATACTGGTACCCTCAATTTCAGTATGCTCTTTCAATTCAAAAAGGTCGAGCGCACGTTGATTACAACTCGCCACCAAACCCGTTTGCTTGAATATGATAAAAACACCGTCTAAAGAGGTATTGTAGATCGTATCACCGAATCGTTTCTCTTGAAGAATCAATACTTCGTTATCCTTATTCACCCTTAAGATAGCATAGGAGAACACCATTGTAAGTAAAAAGGCAATGGCCAAGTTTCCGTTATATAGACTAGAATATAACTTATCCGTAATAATTTCAATATCGTTGGTATAGGGACTTACAATGAGGGCAAGAATAAGTGAGTAAATAGTGATAGCATACACAATCACCAATTCCTTATAATTCCTCCGTATACTCACTACAAATGTAAGCGCAAGGAAATAGGGGAAGAAGAGAAAGTAGTCGCCTGCTTTCAATCCTTCAATAAAACACATTACAATGAGGTAAAGATTCACATTCACAATAGAGAGAATTCTCCCTGCAATGAGTTTTCTTTTGGTTCCAAGGTAATAGGCCACTAGGAATAGATAGGCAGCAGTGATATTGATCAGCGCACTGATATACAGTTTGTGATAGAAATAAGTGATAACTGAAAAGGAATTGACCAGTAGGGCAAGGATAATAAACTGGTTGAACCGGATGATTTTCTTCCGATCTTCTTTGTTGGAAACATGTGTCAATCCTGAGTATACGATATCTCGGTAAATTGACCAGGCCCAATAAAATAATTTGCCTTTCATAGAGTTATTATACGGTACGGTGTTTAGGGATGGAACGAATTTCCTCCGTTCCTAAAATGAGTAACGTATAAAAATAAAAACTAGTATCCAGTGAGTCAAGCCCCTAATGCTAAACCATTCATTTTCAATAATAAATTCGATACAGGATTTTTACAATCGATGTACGACGATGACTTTACCTATATCCAGGAAGTATTTACCATTACACTCGACCAATTGAGTACAGACTTACCTGTAGTACAAACAGATTTCGAAAAGGGAGACATCGCTTCGCTTAAGAAAAGCGTTCATAAAGTGAAGCCATCCTTTGGATATGTGGGACTGTTGGGCACCGAACAAGCATGTAAAGACTTTGAAGACCTCTGTGGTACCACATCGGATATGGCTGTTTTAATAGCGCCTTTCAAAAACTTATGGGCTCTATTGCATGAAAGCAAAGATTTGCTAATCAAGGAATTGACACTTTTGGAAACTCATAATAAACTGAATTAACATGCGCTGTGTAATTGTAGAAGACTTACAGGTAGCCGCCGACTACACACGTAGATGTTGTGAGAAAAGCGGCGTATTGGAAGTAGAGGCGCATTTTACCAATGTAGCCGATGCTCTACAGTATTTAAATTTACATCCAATCGATATTATCTTTTTGGATGTTGAAATGCCGGGTGCTACCGGGTTCGATCTTTTAGATCAGTTGGCCTATAAACCAGAAGTTATTCTTACTACTTCAAAACCGGAGTATGCCTATAATGCATTTGAATACCACGTAGTTGACTTTCTTAAAAAACCCTTTACCTATCAACGTTTTACCGAAGCCATTCAAAAGCTCAGTATTAAAAAAGTTGAAAAAGAAGAAAGTCCTTCCACAACTCCTAGCACACATATCTTTATTAAAACCGACGGCAAGTTGGTTCGCTTGAACAATGAAGACATATTGTATATTGAAAGCATGGGCGACTATGTGAAGTTTGTAACAGCCGAGAAAAAATACGTTACTCACAATACTATTAAGGCTTTAGAAGAAAAAGTAAACAAGGATCAATTTATGAAAGTGCATCGTTCTTATATCGTGAATCTCAGTAAGATAGATGATATTAGAGAGAATGATTTGTTCATTAAGGGCGTTGAGATCCCTATTAGTAAAGCGCATCGTTCAGAAGTAATGAAGCGATTA
Organism: Chitinophagaceae bacterium UBA3961; assembly: GCA_002385265.1. Classification (GTDB taxonomy): domain Bacteria; phylum Bacteroidota; class Bacteroidia; order Chitinophagales; family Chitinophagaceae; genus Endoryza; species Endoryza foliicola. The sequence goes on along the minus strand of DGDD01000233.1, from coordinate 9,749 downwards.
CATATTATTTAATTTTACTATCCCTCAACTATAAACGCACATAGTTTATAATACGAACTGAACTTAAAGAGAAAGTCAACTCCACTTCATCGAAAAAAAAGCCCAAAAATCGAAACAGCGCGGAAGCTGGTCGAATTTAGTTTTAAAAGGGCTTGAGGTTTTGCATCTTTGCTTCACGATTAACCCCTAAGCTTTCAAATCCAATCCTTCGAAAGAGCCAAGATCCAAAAATGTGTTGACAGTACGATTCAATCCAATCCTATCAAAGACAAGAAGCTTTCAATGTTCCTATGAACCAAGAAGTGTTGATTGTACCATTTACGTCTGATCCAACCCTATTAGAAACAAAGCACTTTCAATGTTCCTATGAAGTAAAAGAACCATTTTTGTTTGATGATTTAACTTTACGAAGCTTGTCCCCGGTAATTCCGGGGACTTTTTTTTTGAAAAAACAATCCCTTACAGTTATTCTCTATTCCCTAGGAACATAAAAATGGCCGCGGCTATTTTTAATTGAAATAGAAGAAGTTACTCTAATCAGATTTGCTCATTCCATTGAAAACAAGCCTGCGTATTTTATTCTTATTCTCTTTTGACAAGCAGTTGCGCAATTAAATGCATATACTTAGTAGTTTAAATTTCCGTTGTAAGAATGTACAGATTTTTGTACCAATCGTAAACCTTTATCCCTTTGATGTTGAGAAACATCAGAGTATCCTACAAAAGACCGTCATTAAGATCCAGGTTCTAATGTTGACCTACCCTTTAATTGATGAGATTTTTGTATTACGATTAGATCCCGGAGCAATCCGGGATTTTTGCCACTACTCATTTCCACATTCCAATCACAATTTGATAAGCAATAACACTTATTAATTTATAAGTTTTACTCTTATTTGATTTTCAGTCAATTGCGTCTTGTCTAAGAAAAACACTCGCTCGTCGAAGAAGGTAAGTAACTAATCGAATAGAGTTGAAATAGGAATAAAATCGCCGCACTTTTGTGTTGTCAATACGCACTATCCAATCCTCTGAAAGACGATCCGATACTAATGAAGTCCAAATCGATCCAATCCTTATTAAAGCCTGCTTATTGATCCTGACCTAATCCTCTCCTATCAAAGCCGATTCCAACCCGATGAAAAGCATTTGATCTAGTAATCCTATGGCAAGTCCCGTTTTTACATCCGATGTCAAAATCCACGAACTATTTTCCAATCCTTTGAAATACAAGAAATTGATTTATCAAAATGTTTGATTGACCTACTCTTAACTAGTTGAAAAGGAGCTTTCTGGCTCCTTTTCTTTTTATCTACCTTTTATTTTAACGTTACTTTTTTTAAAACCATCTGAAAAAGCTTTTAGAATGGCCTACCTTTACAGCCTCGAATCTAGTGTACCCAGTTGAAATTGTCATCCTTTACAGCGCTGTTGACCTTGTTATATCAATTCGTAACTAGATGAATTTCAACAACGTACATATCAACAACAAGATCTCCCTTCATGCTGCTGATCCAATTTTCGAAAATCAGTTGGTTCCGGAAGTAAGCGTAGCTATAAGCACTTATAACCACGGTCAATACATAGAGCAAACGATCTTATCGGCTTTGGCTCAACAGACCAGCTTCAGGTTTGAAATTGTGATTGCAGACGATCAATCGAACGATGGCACTACCGCTATTTGTAAGCACTATGAGGGAATCTATCCTGCCATAATAAGGGTATTAGATAATGAGTTCAAGTACGGTCAAAGTAAAAACTTAGAAAGGGCTGTTCAGCACTCTAGAGGCAAGTACATTGCATATTGCGAGGGGGATGATTATTTCACTGACTTGCTCAAGCTCCAAAGGCAGTTCGACTTTATGGAGAAGCATTCTGATGTAACGGTGTGCTTTCATAGAATTGTTTCTGTTGATGAGATGGGCCACATCATAGAACAGCAAAACATAGAGCGTACGCCCGTAATATACGAATCAGAGAAACTGATTCATTTATTTGCGCCGACCCCATCCTTGTTTTTTAGGAAGAATGCTGTTGATTTCCCTCCTGAATTTCATGAAGTAAAAAGTACCGATGCATTCTTATTTGCGTTGCTTGCTGACAAAGGCAAAGGGGCAGATTTGGGCTTTATTGGAGCTGCTTACAGAAAGCACCCGGATGGCTTGTTCAATAGGATGAACAAACTTGATCGTTATGAGCAAACATTACATACCCGTTTAAAGATGAAAGAGGCTAAAATCTTCTCTCCCGAAATTCATAAAGAAATTAAGAGGGAGCTTCATCGAAGGGAATGGGTGTATCTCAAAGCCATGATTAAAGACCTTAAAATCAAAGAGTTATTCAAATTAACCTTCTTTATATTGAGGTATCGCCTCAAAATTGGCTGAAATACCTAATATGTATTAATAATCAATTGGTTACGTATAACCGATGAGTATTTCTGCGCATTTGAAACCTTTTTTAAAAGAGGTCTACAGTCCAAATATCGAAGAAATAGGTCTATTCGTCGAAGCTTTAAGCCCCTCCGTCTAATAAAGTTCAGATACCGTATTTTCCGTAGCATCTTTACATCATCAAACACGATCAAACGGCTCCGGCCACTCTATAAAAAGATTATAATTCGCGACGGTAACGCAACTGGAAAAACAACGAATTGTGTTCGTACCCTATGAGTTTCGTGCAACAATAACTCTCACGACGCAAATCACTTAATAAGCAGACTTTGAGTCTGCTTTTTTGTTTTAAAATCGACATTCGAATACTTCCTTTCGATCGTTGGGTCATCCATCAATATGCTCTCAATTAAACCAAACGGCAGCGCTACTATTTAGATCAGAAATGGGTCGATTCACCGAAGAAAATATTCCATTAGACTAATAAAGTTTGAAAAAAAATTAAGAATAAACACCTTTGTATTAGCAAGCCGGGTTTAGTTTTTCGACATACTCTGGTATTGACGGTAACACATACTGGAATTTAGCACCGACGGAAATCCGTACCCAATGAGGAGTAACCCCACCAGCTTACTCTTTGTTAATCCATCATCGGATTTCAACAAGAAACCCCGCAGTTCTGCGGGGTTTTTGTTTATATAGTTAGGTATTAGGTTTTAGGCCTTAGGCGTTCACCGCAGAGCTCGCAAAGAGCGCAGAGCAGTCGCGAAGTTTTGTTTCTTCTTTTTACCGCAGCGAATCCAGTGCCCCCGTGCCTCCGTGGTTTTGTATTCCCACCCTCGGTCCTCGCTTCCTCTTATCCTCGTCTTCTCTCATCCTCGTTCCCGCATTCCCCCTGTTCTTCCTCCTGTTCTTTCTCAGTATTTCCTCCCTTCCTCTCATCCTCGTTCCACGTCTCCTCGTCTCCTCGTTCCTCCCATCAAATATCATGCACACTGTGCATCGAAGGGATCTCTACATCAAAACCTTTCTTCATCAAACGTTGTTTGAATTGCACTTGAACATCGGGTTCGCCATGAACCAAGAACAAGCGTTTTACTTTTTTGGGATCTTGACAGGCTAAGAACTGACACAAATCTTCATAATCGCCATGAGCACTCATACTTCTAATAGCCCCAATTTCCGCATGCACTTCGTGTACCACGCCGTAGATCTTCACTTCTTTATCGCCACGCATCAATTTACCACCTAAAGAATGCGGTTCGCAATAACCCGTTAGCAAAATGACATTTCTACTATTCTCGATATTATTACTGATATGGTGCTTTACACGTCCTGCATCGGCCATTCCACTAGCAGAAATAATCACACAGGGTTCGTTTCTGAAGTTCAACATTTTTGATTGGTCCACTGACTTCACATATTTCATTCCTTTGAACTTAAAAGGATCGTCATCATTGGCCAACACCTTCTGAATGGTTTTATTAAAATACTGTGGATACTTTTTTACCACTTCTGTAGCTTCTACACTTAAAGGGCTGTCTACAAAGTATTCTACATCCGGAAGCCTTCTTTCCAACTCGAGCTGATTCAATGAGTACAAAATCTCTTGTGTTCTTCCTACACTAAATGCGGGTATGATCAACTTTCCCTTCTTTTGAATGCAGGCCTTTTCAATCCACTTAAGAAGCATATCGGGGGTAGTGGCCTCCATCTCATGCAAACTATTGCCATAGGTTGATTCTAGAATGATATAGTCGGCCTGAGAAAACACCTCGGGCGATTTTAGAATGATGTCTCGATACCTTCCTACATCACCACTAAAAGTTACTCGCGTAGTGGTGTTATTGTCTTTGATTTTGAGATGCACCGCTGCACTGCCAATAATATGTCCGGCATCAGTAAACTGAACACTTACCTGGTCGTCTATGCGAAACCATTCTCCATATTCAACTGTTTTGAATTGCGACGCAACGGCCTTTGCATCTTCAACTGTGTACAAAGGCTTTAGATATGGTTGACCTTCCGCTGCTCTTCGCTTGTTTACATATCGTACATCGTCTTCTTGAATTTCAGCAGAATCTTCCAGCAATATTGTTGTAAGATCTTTTGTAGCGGGAGTACAGTAGATGGTTCCTCCAAATCCGTCTTTTACCAATTTTGGTATTAGTCCACTGTGATCAATATGAGCATGCGATAAAATCATGTAACTGATCTCGCGTGGTTCAAAGCCCCAATGGCGGTTCAGGGTATCTGTGTCTTTTCCCATTCCTTGAAACATACCGCAATCTAAAAGAACCTTTTTTCCTGATTTCAGGGTAATTAAATGCTTTGAGCCGGTAACTGTTTGTGCCGCTCCATGAAATGCTATATTCATCTGACAAGAATTTAGTTTAAAGCTAGTTTATTTACGCAATCGAAAACTCCAGGTAATGTTAAATTCTGCAATGCGTTCTCCTTCTTCATTCTTCCCAATTGCTTTCGCTCGAATTTGAGTGGCTTCCCCGGTATCAATGGCTTGCTGTATGCAGTTTCTGATAGCATCGCCGTCTTCACAAGTGAAGAAAGTGACCGTATCAGCTTTTTTGTAATATTCAGCTTCGAGTTTGGTAACTAACATGGAAACTGATTTCTTCGCCCCATAAATATTGCTGAGCGCTAAGATACCGGTGCTCATTTCAGCCGCCATTGCCAAACAAGCAAAATAGGTAGAACGAAAAGGATTTTGAGAAAACCATTTGAAAGGAACTGATACTACCGCTTTCGACGAACTGAATTCACGAACTCTTACGCCCGAAAAGTACGCACTCGGAAGTTTCATCAATAAAAACAAGCGAAACTTCAATGGGCTTTGAACCAGTTTATCGAAAGAACTACTCATATAGTATTATAATTTTTCGTATCGTTTGGGATCGAAGGCCGCAACATTCCAATGCAGAAGAAACTCCTTGATTTTATCGGCGCTGTAGCTCTTCCCCTCTTCTAAATAGGCACTGTTCTGTGTGTGAATCAAATTCCCATTGCCGTCTATTATAAGAAACACAGGAAAGCCAAAGCGTTCGGGAAAACGATACTTGGTGGTCAATTCTTTGTTTTTGTTTTCGGGGCTCCAATTCAAATGGTATACTACATAATCAGCCTTCATCATAGAATCGATGGTGGCATCTTTGGTTACGAAATCGTGAAAGCGCGCGCACCACACACACCAGTTGCCTCCAATTTGAACCAACACATGTTTCTTTTCTTTCTTTGCTTGCGCAATGGCTTTGTTCAATTCAGCTTTTGCATCTTCTTCCGGATGGTATAGTTTGAACGCCTTCATGTCTTGCGCTGAAACATTATAACCAACAACAAAAAGAATTGCAACGAATAATAATCTGTATTTCATTTTAATTTTTTTGAACTTTTATGAGAGCCACTACCAGCGAGCTGTTAGCTGACCCTTCGAATTTAATTCCACCTTTGCCCGATTCAGAGTAGCGAACATCGCCTCCATATGCTTCAGGAAACAAGCCTTTCAAGCGTTGTGCAAAAGAGGTACCGGGATTTTTGCTCAGCTTTTTATTGGTTTCATACCAATCAATCGGTTCTTTCGAAACTACAATCGCCATTTCATCCTCCTTTCCAATATTATCGGGTTGCATACTTTTGTCTTTTGGAAACAATCGATAGCCGGTGATGCCGCAGAAAGGGCTGTACTTTGTTGTAGTAGCATCTTCCGGATTGGGATAAGGAAATAAGGTATAGCTCGTTCCATCGGTTTCTTTTCCGAAAATATAGATATAACAAGATTGCTGGTTTCTGATTTCGATCTTGAATCTGGTATCACTTGTCAATGCATTACTTGTAGTAAATACATTCTCCCCACTATTCTCAAGTTGAATATAATCTTTGGCAACTGTTTTGGTTCCCTGGTTTACTACTTCCATCAAACCCACTTCTGCGGAGAACGGAAGATTGGCACTCATAGGCTTGGGTGCTTCCAACGCGTAAGCTTCTCGAACGTATCTATTGAAATCGGAGTAGCGTACCCATCCAAAACCATTCTGCCCCCAATCGGTTCCCCAACTGTTCATGATTTTGAAGGCCCCACCAAACTTCTTATCGTCGTATCCAACTACACACATGGCATGACCTCCTGCACTCATTCCCGCAGCATCTTCACTTGTAGGCTCCCACACTTCGGCTCCTTGCATAGGTTGCATGAAGCTTTGACCTACCATCATTCCAATTACTACCGGTGATCCTTGTGCGAGATGCTCTTTAATGGCATAGAAATCGAGTTTATTATTTCGGTCGCCGTCGGATAAACGATTGAAGCCTTGAATGCGGAATTGACCTGCTTCTTTCAGCAATTGTCCATCAGGCTGACGCGTGCAATCTTGATCGGTATACGGAAACGCATCGAATGGAACGGCACCTTGCTTGTTCAAATATTCCATAGCCCGAACGATGTAGGATCCTTGACAATCTTCCAGTCCTATTTGGTTGTACAAGAATGCAGGTGAGAAAGTCAGTTGATCGGGGTTTTGTCCGGTTTTTTCTGCTTCCAATATGGTTCTGGCTGCATAGGCACTGCTCCAAGCTACGCAACTACCTTGGCTACCTTGGTTTTTAGGCGTAGGAGCGAATTTGCTTAGATCAGCAGATTCCGGTAAGGCATTTTTATTAGGATCCTCAGTTGTTGGTTCATAAATGGGGGCACGTTCAAACTGGCGAGGATCGAGGAACCCACCGGTTGAAAGTTGTTGAAGGGCATCGCCAATATTACAGCCTTGTCCTTTGTTCATCAGAAAATAACCGCCTACAACAAGCACGATCAAAAGAATAGAACGCTTGCCTCTAAATAATGTGAGTAATAAAGGCAGCAATTGAAAGAGACCGCCGCCACCTCCTCCACTGGGATTAAAACCTCCACCACCTCCGCCGCCTCTATTTTCGGAATTGGAGGAATTGTCTTGTTGATCCTGCGGATCGTCAGTCATACGGATAGGCATAAGATAAGTTGTTGGTTGGTAACTAAGATAGTGAAAAGTAGGAAGTTGTAAGTGGTGAGTTTTGGGGAGTGGCCTCAGGCTTTAGGCTTTAGGCGTTAGGCGGAGCAATTAATAATTGAACAGCCGAATAGAGGAACGAGGAAACACAAAAAAAGAAGAGGAAGAGGAACAGGGGGAATTCAGGAACGAGGAGACGAGGAGGGAAGAAGATGGGTGAGAAACGCTGCGATCGCTGCGATGTTCTCCTGAGCGGGCCGAAGGCACAGTCGAAGGACGCTGCGCCGCCGCGGTGAACCCAAAGCCTAAAGCCTAAGGCCCAATGCCTAAAACACTGAGGTCAATAACCTAAAACTCAAAACAACTGCGTTCTCAACAAATCCTCCATCGTTTCTCTCCTTCTAATTAAAGAAAGTTTACCATCGCGGTAAAGAACTTCTGCAGGACGAAAACGGCTGTTGTAGTTAGACGCCATTTCATAGCAATACGCGCCTGCATTACGAATTACGATAAGATCGCCTTCGCGAACTTCAGGGAGCGGACGGTCTTCTGCAAAATTGTCGGTTTCGCAGATATACCCCACTACTTGGTAGTTCTTCAAGGGACCATCGGGATTGGAGATATTATCAATCTTATGATATGACCCATAAAACATGGGGCGAATCAAATGATTAAGTCCCGTGTCAATTCCGGCAAAGTTGATATCGCCGGTTTCTTTCAACACGTTTACAGAAGTAACAAAATGACCGCATTCACTTACCATGTATTTTCCGGGTTCAAACCATACTTGTAAATGTCTACCGGTTGCAGCTTCAAATTTCTTAAAAGCCTCTGCCACCGAAGAACCCAACAATTCCATGTCTGTTCCTTTTTCATCGGGCTTGTAAGGAACTTTAAACCCACCTCCCAAGTCTACTACTTCAAGTTGAGGAAAATGAGGCACCAATTCAAACATCACACTCAATCCCTTTACAAATACTTCTACATCTTTGATCTCGCTTCCGGTGTGAATGTGAAGGGTTTTGATATGAAGTCCGGTTGTGTTTACAATGTCTAGCACCTCTTGCAATTGCGTTACAGGAATACCGAACTTGCTTTTATCGTGACCGGTAGCAATTTTAATATTTCCGCCTGCCATGATATTAGGGCGCATGCGAATGCCAACCGGGTAAGTTCCTTTGTATTTTTCTCCGAACTTTTTGAGATTCGAAAGGCTGTCGATATTTATGTGAACACCCAACTCAACCGCTCTTTCAATTTCTGAGAAATGGATGTTATTGGAAGTGTAGAGTACGTTCTCTGGTTTTGCGCCGGAGTACAAAGCCAATTCCACTTCATTAATGGAACTGCAATCGATACCCGAACCAATTTCACTCAAATATTTTAGGATATGTATATTCGTTAGTGATTTCGCTGCATAGAAAAAACGAACGTCGCAAGCTGAAAAACTTGACTTCAAAGACTCAAATTGTTCCTTGATTTTTTCGGCATGGTAAACATAAACAGGGGTACCAAACTCAGCAGCAGCTGCTTTTAAGACTTCAGGAGCGATTGTTGTTGACATGGGCGCAAATATAAATCAAAAAAAAGTCCTCCTACCCGAAGGCAGAGGACTTTCCTATAAGTTTTATACGAACAGTTATTCGTTTTCTTGAGGCTTCTCTTCATCTTCTCCTTGCTCCTGCTCTTCTACATCCCCCTGTTCTTGTTCTTCTTCTTTTTCATACCCCTGCTCCTCTTCTTTCTCCGATTCCAATTCCATTTCCACTTCCGTTTCAACCGTTACTTCGGCTTCTACCAATTCTCCCGTTTCACTCACTACTAAAACTGCATTTTCATCTTCAATGGTTTCTTCGTTGGAGGTACCGCCGTCTTCAGTAATGGTAGTGGGTTGAATCATGGTTTCATCAAAAACCTCTTTGAGTTTTGGAAGATCTTCGGCTGAATTCAATCCGAAATAGTCCATAAAGCTTTTGGATGTAGCGTATACCAATGGATGACCGGGCAACTGCTCGTTTCTTCCAGTAATGACGATCAAGTCTTTTTCCAATAATTTTTGAACGGCGTAGTCTGAACTTACCCCGCGAATGGATTCAATTTCACCCTTTGTAACCGGCTGTTTGTAAGCGATGATAGCGAGGGTTTCAATAGCGGCAGAAGAAAGACGTTTCAAGAATTTGTCGCCGTTTAACTGAGCAACAGTCTTGTGATAATCTCTTTTGGTTAGGAACTGCCAGCCACCGCCACTTTGACGAACTTCAAAGGGGTAGAACTCTGAACTGTATTTTTCGCGAATGCCTTCGATACCCGACTCAATTTGATCGAGGGTAATTTTGTCTTCCATGAAGCCAAAAGCATTGTT
>DGDD01000238.1 GCA_002385265.1 Chitinophagaceae bacterium UBA3961 | reverse complement strand
TCCCGAAGCATAGTAATACTTCCATATGCCCTCTTGCACGTTGTTTATAAAAGTTCCCTCATCCGCTTTTTGGCCATTTTCGTGATAGAAAACATAAGGTCCATTTTTTGTTTGACGGCTTTTTTCTTTGAAGTATGCTTTAATCATCGGTTGGCCGTTGGGATATACAAATTTCTGAAACCATTGGTTTCCCACCCGAAAGGCAATTCCATTATAGAAAGATGCAGCTTTTGTAGCGTTCTTGAAGTCGGCGTCCATAAATACACTCAACGTGTCGTTCTTTTGCGAAAAGCCGCTGTTCATAAAGATTGTAAGGAGTAAAAGGAGTAAAGGTTTTCTCATTCGGTGCCAAGAATTAGACAGTCAAATTAAGAAAATAAAAGAGGGCAGTTTTTCGGCGATCAAATATTAGGAAATTTTTATTTGTAGGGTTTTGCACAAATAGTGATGTTTGTGGAAAAATAACTCTCGCTATCGAACATTGTTAGATTTAAGGATGCGGTAATTTTACACTTGTTAAGCCATTCGCTTTTCCCCGAATCCATGAGACAAACCATACTATCTTTTTTTGTTGTTGCACTTTCCTTGCAAAATGGGTATTCACAAGTTGTTGAAAATCGAATACCCGACGGGGGAGGAGCATTTCTTTCCGGGCCTTCCGACCAGATGGATCCTGCTATCAAAAAATTATGGGTGTATCGATTGAAGCAATCTGTTGCATCTTTAAGGGCAAGTGGCGTTATTCCCGCGGCACCTATAAGCCCTCAAATTACCTATAGCTCTCTTCGGATGCCTCTCAAAAGGGCTACCGCATTTACAGACTCAGGGTACTATGCCATGGAAGCTTTCATGGATCATAACCCCGCAGCAGGTCAATTGCGTGATTTCAACTGCGGTACCCGCACTTGGGAATACAATGGCGACTATAACCATACCGGAACAGATATCAATATTTTTCCATTTCCTTGGACGCGAATGAATGATAATTCCGTGGAAGTTGTGGCAGCTGCTGCCGGATACATCATTGAAGGAAATGGCTACAATCGATCGAATGTAGATGGTTGTGATTTTACCAATTGTCAAGGCGGGGCTCCTTGTGAGGCCAATCAGATTTTTTTGTTACACGACGATGGCACTGTTGGAGTTTACCTTCATATGAAAAGGAATACCATCACAACAAAAGCTATTGGCGCTCGAATTGAAAAAGGCGAGTATCTCGGAATAGTTGGAAGTTCCGGTCGTTCTAGAGTACCCCACCTGCATTTCGAAATTTGGCAGGATACCAACGGAGAACCCATCGATCCTTGGATGGGAACCTGTAATACCACTATTGCAAGTGGTCAAACCATGTGGGAGACTCAAGAAGCTTACCGAGCTTCATCTATTTTAAAAGTAATGACACATGGCCTGGCGCCGGTTATGGCAGCATGCCCGGAAAACGAGCAGGTAAATGTGCAAACTGTTTTTGTGCCGGGCAATACTTTGAAAGTGGCGGCGTATTATCGAGATAATATTTCAGGGCAAACAGTAACGCATCGCGTGTATGATGCTAACAACGATCTGTACTCACAATGGACACAAACATTCACTTCCACTGACAATACTTCATTTGCATATTACAATGTAGTGTTACCCGTAAACGCCATAGCAGGCTCTTGGCGATACGAAGCTAGCTATGCCGGGTACACGAAGTCAACAAACTTTATTGTAACCTTGAGTTCGCTGCCTCTTGATTTATTGGGTTTTGAAGTAAGTACCAATTCAAATAAAAAAAATGAGTTGAGTTGGGAAGTAGTGAACGATCAAGAACTCCAAGAATATGAAGTTGAGAGAGGGCAAGATGGAAGATCAGGAATTAGTATTGGTAAAGTAGCCGTGAAACAAGCATTGCAAAACAGTTATAAGTTTACTGACGAACAAAGCTTGCCGGGCATTGCATATTATCGACTTAAGATGGTCGGTAAAAATGGTGCCGTAAAATATTCAAAGTGGGTAGTGGCGAAGAATGGATCTACAAGTGGTTTTACCGCTGCTACCGTTTCTAATTCGTCCATTCAAGTACAACTGTTAGAGGCTAGTTCAAAAGGCATGTTATACCTACGAAACAGTCAAGGACAGGTAGTGAAATCTTGGAATATAGCGGGAACAATAGGGCAAGTACTCACACTGAAAGCTTCAGGATTGGCTTCAGGCGTGTATCTCTTGGAATTCCGCAATGATCAATACCAGCCCTTTACCAAGAAGGTATTGATTGCACGATAAAAGGTATATCTGCATGCAAGAAATAACACTCCACAAGAACGGTTTTGATCTTTCTACCGATCGCTCCAGAATTGATTTGGATGCCGTGCACCTGTTTCTTTCTACGAAAGCCTATTGGAGTTTGCATATCCCCAAAGAAACTGTGGCGAAGGCTATTGAGCAGTCTCTTTGCTTTGGTGTGTACCATGAAGACCGCCAAGTCGGATTTGCTCGGGTCATTACCGATTACGCAACCATTGCTTATTTGGGAGATGTGTACATTGAAGAGGAGTTTAGGGGATTGGGACTCTCTAAATGGCTGGTAGAAACGATTATGAATCACCAATCCTTACAAGGACTTCGAAGATGGATATTATTAACCGGTGATGCGCATGGGTTGTACCGTCAATACGGGTGGAAAGAAATAGCCCAACCGGAGAAATGGATGGAATGCCACAACAAAGAGGTTTACACCAAGGGGTAGGAGCAACAATAAAAAAATCCCGCCAAAAGCGGGATCAATATTGGTTTACGAGTTTTTCAACCTCGAATAGACTGCTTACTTAGCGATCGCATTCACACGCTTCGTCAAACCGCTTTTTAAGTTAGCAGCTTTGTTTTTGTGGATGATGCCACGCTTAGCGAGTTTATCGATCATAGAAGATACTTCAGTCAATTTAGCACCCGCTTCAGTTGCCGTTTTGATTTCTTTCAAATCACGAATCGCATTACGGGTTGTTTTTCCGTAATATTTATTTCTATCGCGGCGTTTTGCGGCCTGACGTACATCCTTCTGGGTAGCTTTGTGATTAGCCATGAACTCTAAAATTTAGGACGGCAAAGGTAATCGCTGTAAGGAGAACTACCAAAAAAATACAGGGTTTATTTCTGTTTTTTTTCAAAAATAGGCGCTTTTTCGACTAAATCCGGGCTTTTATTCGTTTAAAAACACCTTGTTTTTCAAGGTGCTGGACATTTTATCAAAATTTTCAAAAAATAGTGATTATCAGGGGTTCAACTACTCGGAGTTCCACCATTTTCACCGATATTTGCAAACCATTCAAAAGACGATGTTTTCATGAAGGATTTTTCGTACATCACACAGTCACACCCACAGTTTATCGAGCATTTGTACCAGGATTTTGTAAAAGACCCTGCCAGTGTTGATCCAGATTTTAAAAAGTTTTTCGAAGGATTCGATTTTGCCGTGAATTCAGGCGCTGCCACCAATGGTACCGCAACCGGTAGCACGAATGTCGGAGCCGATATCGATTGGAAAGCTGAAATCAACGCCTACCGAATGATCTTGGGGTATCGCAACAAAGGACATTTGATTGCCACTACCAATCCTATTCGCACTCGTAAAGACAGAGGAGCCAATCTCGATCTCTCCTTTTTTGGGTTCTCTGAGGCCGATCTCAATAAAGAATTCTTCGCGGGAAACATCATCGGATTAGGACGTACCGCCCTTCGCAATATTCTCAATCACTTACAAAAGAGCTACGCTTCCCACGTAGGGATTGAATTCAAATACATTAGCGACCAGAAGAAAGTAGATTTTCTGACTACTGAAATTGAGCAGAAATTCCATCAAGACATGCCCTTTGAAACCAAAAAGCGCATTCTTGAAAAATTGAACCAAGGCGTGATGTTTGAAAAATTCCTTCACACCAAGTACATCGGTCAAAAGCGATTCTCATTGGAAGGAGGGGAAACAACCATTGCTGCCCTTGACGCGATCATTAACACTGCTGCCGATCATGAAGTTCAAGAAGTAGTGATTGGAATGGCACACCGCGGTCGTTTGAATGTACTCGCTAACATCATGGGAAAAACCTATGAGCAAATCTTTAGTGAATTTGAAGGAACGGCCAAGTTGGATCAAACCATGGGTAGCGGCGACGTGAAATACCATATGGGCTATGGTTCTGAATTAAAAACTCCGAATGGGAAAACCATTCACTTGAAATTGATGCCCAACCCTTCACACCTGGAAGCGGTTGATCCGGTGGTTGTAGGTTTTGCTCGCGCAAAAGCAGATATTTTATACAAGAGTGATTTCGATAAAATTCTTCCGATCCTGATTCATGGCGACGCTTCAGTTGCAGGTCAAGGTATCGTATACGAAGTATTGCAAATGAGTGACCTCGATGGCTATTTCACGGGAGGTACCATTCACTTCGTGATCAATAACCAAATTGGATTCACCACCGATTTTGATGATGCGCGTAGTTCTGACTACTGTACTTCATTAGCGGCTGCTGTTCAAGCACCGGTATTGCACGTGAATGGCGATGATCCTGAAGCAGTAGTGAAATGCGTGCAAATAGCAACTCGTTACCGTCAGGCTTTCAACTCAGATGTTTTCATCGACATGGTTTGTTACCGTCGTCATGGTCACAATGAAGGAGATGATCCTAAGTTCACTCAACCACAGCTCTATTCATTGATCGATAAACACCCCAACCCTCGTGAAGTGTACACTACGTATTTGTTGGATAAGGGTGAAAAGGACGTAAAAGAGTTGGCCAAGGAAATGGAACAGAAATTCTGGGGCGATCTTCAAGAACGTTTAGATGAAGTAAAACAAAATCCACTTCCGTATACTTACCAGCAACCCGAATTGGCTTGGAAAAGTTTGAGAACGGCAACAAACGATGACTTTGAAAGAAGTCCAATCACCGCCATCAAAAAAGAGGATTTTGAAAAAGTGTTCAATGCATTGATGGCATGGCCTTCTGATTTCAAACCATTGAAGAAAATTGAAAAGATCATTCAAGATAAAGTGAAACTCTTCGAAGCCGAGCAAAAAATTGATTGGGCTACAGGAGAGTTACTTGCTTATGGAACATTGATCAATGATGGCAAGGATGTACGTATGAGCGGACAAGACGTACGCAGAGGTACTTTTAGTCATCGTCATGCTGTTTTGCGCGATGAGAATACGGATGTTGCCTACAATCGTTTGAGCAGAATAGAAGGTGCAACAGGTGAATTTAGAATTTACAACTCATTGCTCAGTGAATACGGAGTATTGGGATTTGAATACGGTTATTCATTGGCCAACCCTAATGCCTTGGTGTTGTGGGAAGCTCAGTTTGGAGACTTCAGCAATGGGGCCCAAACCATGATCGACCAGTTCATTAGTGCAGGCGAGCAAAAATGGAACCGTATGAACGGTATCACCATGTTGTTGCCTCACGGGTACGAAGGCCAAGGTCCGGAACACAGTAGTGCTCGTTTGGAACGTTACCTCCAAATGTGTGCTGAATTAAATATGGTGGTTACTAATATCACCACAGCTGCGAATTTCTTCCACGCATTGCGACGTCAGTTGGCATGGCCTTTCCGCAAGCCAATGATCAATTTTAGCCCGAAAGCGAATTTGCGTCACCCCGGAACCTATTCACCGGTGTCTGCATTTTTAGAGGGTGGATTCAAAGAAGTGCTCGATGATACGTATGTGAAAGATCCAGCGCAAGTGAAGAAAGTATTGTTCTGCAGCGGTAAGATCTATTTTGATTTGGCCGAACAACAAGAGAAAAGAGGTGCAACCGATGTAGCCATTGTTCGTTTGGAACAATTGTATCCATTGCCTGCAACTCAAATAGAAGCTTTGTATAAAAAGTATAGCAAAGCAACTTGGTTCTGGGTTCAAGAAGAACCCTTGAACATGGGAGCCGCTTCTTTCTTGCAAATGAACTTGAAGTCAATTAATTACGGAGTGATCAGTCGTCAGCCGAGCGCTGCTACCGCCACAGGTTATGCGAAAGTTCACAAGGCAGAGCAAGAAGAAATCATCGAAACAGCATTTACTATTTAAGCATTCAACGAATTTTAATTAAGAATATATTTTTATGATCGATATTAAAGTACCAACCGTCGGAGAGTCCATTAGTGAAGTAACCTTACTGAAATGGACGAAGAAGACCGGCGATTATGTAAAGCGCGACGAAGTGATTGCAGAATTGGAAAGTGAGAAAGCAACATTTGAAGTGAATGCTGAACAGGCCGGTGTTATTACATTGGGAAATATTGCAGAAGGCGATACCATTAAAATTGGTGATGTAATCGCTTCTATTGATGAAACAGTTGCTGCTCCTGCCGCTGCACCTGAAGCTCCTAAAGCAGAAGCACCCAAGGCTGAAGCTCCAAAAGCAGAGGCTCCAAAGCCCGCTTCTGCACCTGCTGAAAATGTGAAAGCAACTCCGGTAGCATCAGCTATCATTGCCGATAAAAAAGTAGATCCTAAATCGGTTACTCCAAGTGGAGTAGGTGGAAAAATATTGAAAGATGATGTATTGGCTGCCTTGAGCAATCCGGGAAGAAAGCCGGGTGCTGAACTCTTTGGTCGCAATGTGAAGAAGGAAAAAATGAGCAACCTCCGCAAAACCATTTCTCGCAGATTGGTGGAAGCGAAGAATACAACAGCCATGTTAACTACTTTCAATGAAGTAGACATGAAGCCGATCATGGACATCCGCGCTCAGTACAAAGACAAGTTCAAAGAGAAACATGGTGTAAACCTAGGCTTCATGAGCTTTTTTGCCAAAGCCTGTGCGTACGCTTTGCAAGAATGGCCGGCAGTAAATGCCTATATTGATGGTGATGAATTGATTTACCACGATTATTGCGATATCTCTATTGCTGTCTCTACACCACGTGGATTGACCGTTCCTGTAATGCGCAACGTAGAAAGCCTTGGAATGGCCGATATTGAAAAGAAAGTAGTGGAATTGGCCGGAAAGGCACGTGATAACAAATTAACCATGGAAGACTTGCAAGGAGGTACTTTTACCATCACCAATGGTGGTGTGTTTGGTTCTTTGCTCAGTACTCCCATTATTAATATTCCTCAATCTGCAATCTTAGGAATGCATAAAATTGAAGAACGACCCATTGCTATGAATGGTCAAGTAGTGATTCGCCCGATGATGTATTTGGCGTTAAGCTACGATCACCGTATCATTGATGGTCGTGAAAGTGTTAGCTTCCTAGTGCGCGTGAAGGAATTGTTGGAGAATCCTCAGTTGATGCTTTTCGGAAAAGATCCGGTGAAAGCATTGCTGGAAATTTAAACCTTAAACGAGAACTGCTTATGTTACGCGATCTTATCAAATGGGCTTTGCCCGTGCTTTTATTATCTGCCTGCGGGAAAGAACTGAGTGTTGATTCTACTGACCCGGGTTATTCCGGAAATGGCGGAGGCGGTAGTACGAATGGAGGCCTTCTTACCAAAGTAGTGGCCGCATCATCCATTGATACTTCAACTACCGAATATACCTACGACGTTAACAAACGTCTCATAAAAGAAACCTACTTAAGTACTTCGGGTTCATTAGGTGGTATGCAGGCTAGCTATGAATTCCGCATTTACAGAAATTCTGCAGGGATAATTACCAAGTACACTTATCTCACGAGCGAATTAGCCGGCAGTGGGTTAGACAGCCTTGTTTATGAAGCACGCTACAATAGCGCTAACGCTCGTTATACGGCCATCGTTTCTTATGCTTATGAAACCGGGTTTGATCCTGAAGTGTACGACAGTACTGTTTTTGTTTATAATACTGGTGGGAAGATTACAAAATCAGATACCTATGTGAACGCCTTCGGTACTTTCGAAAAAATTTCATCGAACGATTTTACTTATGACGCTTCAGGCAATTTGGGAACCAATACACAAGCGGTAGACAATGGCACCGGAGTTGTTCCTTTTATGAAGCTCGGATTTAGCTACGATGGTAAGAAAGCAGCTATTACCTTACCTTACCTAGATGCAGTTGCCTTGAATAATTTATCTTATTCCAATTCTCAGAATGTACTGAAAACGAATATCACCGTATATTCAGGTGGGGCACCACAGTCTTTTGAAGTGGCTTCTACTTATAAGTACAATTCAAATAACCAGCCTTCTTCAGCAAACTTAGTTTCTCAAAACGGCATTCAAACGGCTACTTACTTTTATAAGTAGTTCCTATCAAATAGTTGAGAAGCCCGATTCAATAGAATCGGGCTTTGTTATCTTTGTACAAATTCATCTCTTTTGAGTCGCTACTATTCTTATATAAATACTGCTGCATCCATTCTTCATCACTATCAGGGAGCAGAACCCCTTGCTGCGCATTTGAAAAAAATCTTTGCTCAGAACAAGAAAATGGGTTCTAAAGACCGAAAGTGGGTGACAAGTCTCTGCTACGATTATTGCAGAGTGAAACCACATTTAACTACCAATGACCTCCCTACCGCGGTACTTCAAGCACATTTTCTTTTAACACAACAGTCTACTGCATTATTGGAAGTAGCGGCTCCGGAATGGAACTTGTTAGCTTCGGAATCTTTTCAAGAAAAAATAGAAAGAATTGGCGCTTCGTTAACGGCCAATATAGCTTGGGTGAATGAGCTGTCGCTTGAAATAAATAAAGACGCTTATTTTACCGGCATTCTTCATCAACCTCCTTTTTATCTAAGACTGCGTCCGAGTTATGAGAAAATAGTTGTTGATAAATTGAAGAAGGCTGAACTCGCATTTGAATCGATGTCTCCAAATTGCATCGCCTTGCAGGCAGGATTGAATATAGAAAATGTACTACAGCTAAACAGGGAAGCAGTTGTTCAAGATCTTAGCTCACAACGTGTACAAGAATTCTATAAGCTAATTTCTTGGGTAGGAAAACCTGAAAGGAAAACACCCACCGTTTGGGATTGCTGCGCCGCCAGCGGTGGTAAATCAATTTTACTATTCGACACGCTTTCAACCATTGAACTATCAGTATCGGATATACGAGACTCCATTCTGCATAATTTATCAAACCGCTTTAAAGAAGCAGGCA
>DGDD01000077.1 GCA_002385265.1 Chitinophagaceae bacterium UBA3961 | reverse complement strand
CGTCACCAATCGGTTTTTTATAGCCGAAAGTGTTGAGTAGTGATAGTCGTTTGGAAAGAGTCCAAAGTATTTTGAGCGACCGATGAAATCAATCAATGAGTCTGCCAAAGGAGTAAAAGCCGATTCATGTGTCCAAACGGCTTTATATCCATTGTTTTTGTAATAGATATCGATCAGTGTATCCAATCGAATGATAATGGTATCGGAAATTCGTCCGCTTTTGTTGAGAGACTGTTCTAATAATCTGGAAATTTGTCGGCCCACTACATCATCCATTTCCTCAGGCTTTTCTACAATGCGCGGTGCATTGCTCTCATCAGAAGTACATCCGATGGCCAAAAAACAAACGAAAACAGAAAAGG
Organism: Chitinophagaceae bacterium UBA3961; assembly: GCA_002385265.1. Lineage (GTDB taxonomy): Bacteria > Bacteroidota > Bacteroidia > Chitinophagales > Chitinophagaceae > Endoryza > Endoryza foliicola. Next base: position 14,340 of record DGDD01000077.1, on the reverse strand, counting down.
AAATAAGGATTAATAGCCGATTCATAAATGTGATTGCTTCCCGCAAAACTTTCGAAGTGGAGAAACGGTCTGGAAATTTGACACAATGATAAAAAAAAATCAGGGGATAGCCTACTATCAGTTCACAAAGGGGGCCTTTTTTCTTATAAGTGTTACTATTTATACCCAACGGCATTGGGAAGCGGCGAGTTGTGAGTTATTGAGTTTTGGGTTATAAGTCTGGCACCTAGTTCAACTCATTTGTATCCGGCCTTCCCAAAACAAATAACTTAAAACTTAAAACTCACTACTTACAACTCCCTACACGGCTTCAATACCAATTACGGCCTCCAACTGAATAGGCCCGTATATATGCGGAAAAGTATCCTGAGTAGAGGGAGACCAATCATAGATCAATTGACTGGTTAACTTGGAAGTATCGATCACCAATTTATGAAGATCCGGCACATTGCTATAATATCGCTCAATTACGCCCTTTATCTGACCAGCTTCGCAGCAATGAATAAACCCCTCCTCTTTCAAAGAAGCAGCTTCATAATACCCTTTTTCCTGCGCTTCTGCCCACGATTTTGGTGTTACTAAATGGTATATAATTGGCATAGCAATCGGTTTTTATAGTTTTTAAGATTCGGTGTAAATAGTTGGGATGTGTCGTTCCAACATGTACAGGTCGGCCAGCACAAGAGCTGTAACAGCCTCTAAAACAACCGGAACGCGAAGCGCGATACAAAGATCGTGACGCCCTTTTACAGAGAACTCATCCATTGAATTGGTTTCCCAATTCCAAGTATGTTGTTCTTTTGGAGTAGAAGAAGTGGGTTTAATTGCAATTCGAAATACGAATTCATTTCCATTGGTTATACCACCTACTACCCCACCGGCATGATTGGTTTGAGTAGTTCCCAGGCCATCAATGATCGCATCATTGTGTTCAATGCCGAACATTTTGGCGGCTTGAAAACCGGTACCAAACTCGATGCCTCGCACAGCCGGGATGGCAAAAACAGCATGGCTGATCACAGACTCAACAGAATCAAAGAAAGGATTTCCGAGTCCAACAGGCAATCCCGAAACCCTACATTCTACAATTCCTCCAATAGAGTCTTTTGCATCGATTGCTTTTTGCAAGCCTTTTTCTATATCGGTTTCACCACCTATTTCGAGTAAACTAGCGGTAATGGACAGTTGCTTTAATAGCTTTTTAGCAATCACACCTGCCGCCACCAAACAAACCGTCAATCGTCCGCTAAAATGGCCTCCTCCTCTATAATCTTCGAAGCCACCATATTTTTGATGAGCAACAAAATCGGCATGACCGGGTCGAGGTACCGCTCTTAATTTATCATAATCTCCACTTCTCGTGTTGTTGTTTTCGAAGATCATTGTTAGCGGAGCGCCGGTTGTTTTATCATTAAACAAACCACTTTTGAAAATGGGCATATCCGATTCCTGACGGGGCGTTACACCTTTTTGAGTGCCACCCTTGCGTCGTTCAATATCCGTCACAAAGTCTTCCAAGAACAAAGGCATTCCGGCAGGAAGCCCGTCAACAGTGATTCCCACAGAAGCTCCGTGTGATTCACCAAAAATGGAAACTTTTAATATGCGTCCAAATGAGTTCATAATACTAAGGTGTATAAATTTACATCAATTCAGTTTATTGATGCGAATTGTTTAATGAATGATGCCTCCTAGTTTCCGAATGTGATCGTAGAAATCGGGGTACGACTTATTAATGGCTTCTGCTTCTTCAATTTCAACGGCTCCCTCTGCTTTCAAAGCGGCTACTGCAGCAGCCATGGCTATACGGTGATCGTGATGCGAATGGGTTTTTGCAGCTCTCACTCCGGTACCTCCGTGTACAATCATCAAATCGTCTTGCAATTCAATTTTGATTCCCATTTTACCGAATTCTTCTTGCAAAGTGAGCGCACGGTTGCTTTCTTTATGTGTTAATCTAGTAGCGCCTTCAATTACTGTTTTGCCTTCGCAATAGGAAGCCAATGCTACCAATGGAGGAAACAAATCTGGACATTCGGTTGCATTGAAATGAAATGCTTTCAATGGCAGGGGGCGTAATTCAATATGTGTAGGCTCAATGGAAATGCCTCCTCCCGAACTCATGATCGCTTGAAGAATCGCCTTATCAGCCTGTGTTGAAAACACATCCAAGCCCTTTACCGTAATTGGACCGGCAATGACTCCCGCAACCAACAGAAATGCGGCTCCACTCCAATCGCCTTCAACTGTGTAGGTTCTATTGGAAGGTTTTGCCGCTTCATTTTTATCGAAATAAAAAGATTCGTAGTTGTTGTTTACCGGTATCTTCAAGCCAAACTCTTTCATTACCGCTAGGGTAAGATCAACATATGGCTTGCTTTTTAAATTGGTAACCGTAATAGTAACATCACTGGCATTTGAAGCAGCGTATGCCATGAGCAGTCCGGTTAAAAATTGAGAACTCAAACTTCCATCGATGGTGATATTTCCCGGCTTTAAAGGCCCTGTTACTTGTAAAGGCAGTTTACCACCATTACTTTTTATGTTCACTCCAAGTTGCGGTAAAATTTCATCAAAGAAATCCATTGGTCGGGTAACCAAACTACCGGTACCATTGATGGTGATGGTTTTTTCACTCATGGCAACAATAGGAGTAAACATACGGATGCTTAGGCCCGATTCTCCGCAATTGATGGCCTCTGCAACGGGTTTTACTCCACTTGAGCTGATGGTTATTTCTTCACCTGCTTTTTCTATAACTGCACCCAAACGGGTAATGATATCTTTAGCTGCTTCATCATCATTGCTATGTCCCGGGTTGATTACAGTGGTTGTGGCCCCGGCAACCAAGGCTGCTGCACAAGCTCTTTGCATGGAGCTTTTTGATGCTGCGGCACGAATAGAACCGCTGAGTGATGAAGGTTGTACTGTTACTTTCATATTTCCTAAACGGGCTTAACTAAAGTTGTAATAGCAAATTGGTTAGATCCGACATTGGAATGGGATACACCACTCCTTTTCCATTTTTTTGTAGAAGAATATAATTCATCACTGCCTTTTCCTTTTTCTTGTCTTTCTCCAATACTGCAATTGCTTTCTTCATGCTGAACTTGGCATAGGTAGGCAGTTGATAGGCTTTGATCAATTCTATCAACTCATTTTTGCCTTTATAATTCAAAATTCGTTCACTCAGTTCTGCGGCATAAGTCATTCCTATTGCTACAGCCTGACCGTGAGAAAGCTCGTATTGATTTTCGATTGCATGCCCAAGGGTATGCCCGAAATTGAGTAGCCTGCGGTCACCTTTTTCAAACTCGTCTTGCAACACTACTTTGGTTTTTATCAGCGCATTTCTTTTCACCAATGCAGCCAATGCTTTTTTATTCTTCTGATAATACCCAATGTTGTATTGTTGCAGCTCTTTAAACAGTGCGCCGTCCTTGATAGCAGCATGTTTAATGATCTCTGCAAACCCATTCTGCCATTCTGCTTCCGGCAAACTGCTCAATAATTTGAAGTCGTACAAAAGAAAAGAGGGTTGGCGAATGATGCCTACCATATTTTTATAAATTCCTACATCTATTCCGTTCTTACCCCCTATTGATGCGTCTACCATTGCAAGTAAAGTAGTTGGTACAAATCCACAACGAATACCGCGCATGTAAATGCTGGCAATATAGCCGGTGATATCGGTGATAACACCTCCACCAACGCCCACCAAAGTGAACTTGCGGTCTACTCCTAAAGCAATGAGTTGTTCAACAATGGCATCAACCGTTGCTTGAACCTTATATTGCTCCCCTGCTTTTAATGCAATGGTATTCCAGTTTTTAAAGGCAGCGTGATGTGCTTTAAAAACATTTTCATCTGTGATAATTACAGCCGCCTTTGGGTCTACAATTTCTTTCAGCTGCTTCATGCTGCCATCGAAATAATAGTCCACTTTAGCGCCTGAAAAAGTGTAGGTCTGCTTTTCCATGCTTATAAAAATGAAAAATACAAGGCCGGTTGGCCTTGTATCAATGTATTAGGCATTCATAATCTTATTCTGATGGTTGATACTTTCCATGTGTACCGCATCAAAATAACGAGTGATGAATTCTTTGCTCAATCCTTGCTTCTCACCTTTCACAAAGGCACGCTCCAAAATTTCATTCCAACGATTGGTTTGGAGGATGGTGATATTGTTGTTCTTTTTGTACTCACCAATTTTTTCAGCGATTTTCATACGCTGACTTAAAATCTGCATCAATTCATCATCGAGGTGATTGATTTGTTGACGTAGTTTTTCTAGAGCCGCGTGGTATTCTTGTGAAGCAGTATCTTCACTTCTCCAGATGATACTTGAAATCATTTCACCCAAACGTTCCGGGGTTACTTGTTGTTTGGCATCGCTCCAAGCATTGTCGGGATCGATATGGCTTTCAATCATCAAACCATCGAAATCGAGGTCAATGGCTTTTTGAGCTACATCCATTAAAATATCGCGGCGACCACAGATATGTGAAGGGTCGTTGATGATTTTCAATTCAGGGTTGCGGCGTTTCATTTCAATTGCCAAGTGCCACATCGGTGCATTGCGGTATTCTGTGTTACCGTATGAAGAAAAACCACGGTGAATCAAACCAATTTGTTTCACTCCGGCGCGCGCTACACGCTCCACTGCACCTGACCACAATTCGAGGTCGGGGTTGATTGGGTTCTTGATCAATACGGGAATATCTACACCTCTCAAAGCATCGGCCACTTCTTGAACACTGAAAGGGTTCACGGTAGTACGAGCACCGATCCACAAAATATCTACATCAAATGTAAGCGCATCTTCCACCTGCTTTCCGGTAGCAATTTCTACGGTTGTAGGCAAGCCGGTCAATTTCTTGGCTTGTTGTAACCAAGGTAATCCTTTCGCACCGATCCCTTCGAACATACCGGGTTTGGTACGAGGCTTCCAAATTCCGGCGCGAAGTACATCTACTTTACCGGTGTTTGCTAATCGTTGAGCAGTTTCAATAACCTGAGCTTCTGTTTCGGCACTGCAAGGGCCACTGATGATCATGGGCTTCTTGTTCCAGGCCTGCTGGGTTACTTCTTTCATGTTAGTTGCGTCTGTTGCTTGCATATTGGTGAAATTAAAAATGTGATCAAAATTGATTTATACAGTTGCCGTAACAGCAGCTGCATCATTTCAATGATGATCACATCTGACTATTATCGGCTATTAGCGTCGTTCATACGAATGCGGCGGCCCTTGTATTTCTTCCCGTCAACTGCTTCAATCATTTGACGAGCCGCTTTGCGATCGATTTCTACCCAGCTGTTCATTTCTTTCATATCAATTCTTCCGAGTACTTCTTTTTTAAGATCACTCATATCAAGAATGAATTGTAAGAAACTGGCTTTGTAGAAACCATCTTTCGTGCCAAGGTTCACAAAGAGACGTTGATAGTCGCCACCACCACCGAATTCTCGGCCGCGGGTATCTCTTCTTCTATCATTTCCTCTATCGCCTCCTCTATCGTTTCCACGATCTCCTCTCTCACCACGCTCTCTGAAATTAGAACGTTCTCTTTCGCGAACGTTTAAGTCTTCTGCGTTTTCGTAGTATTTGAGGAAACGGTCGAATTCAAGAGAAGCTACACGTTTCAACACTTCTTCTTTGCTTACATCGGCAAATTTTTCCTGCAACATGGGTAAGTAGGTTTCATAGTCACCATGACTTATATCACGTTGCAAGAGTTTATCCATAAATGAAAAGAACTGCTTTCTACAAACGTCTTTACCACTTGGAATTTCCAACTTATGGAAAGGCGCTTGAACGATTCTTTCAATTTGACGCAATTTTCCGGTTTCGCGAGAATGAATCAAACTCATACAAATACCGGTGTTGCCCGCGCGTCCTGTTCTTCCACTTCGGTGCGTATACACTTCAATATCATCGGGAAGTTCGAAATTGATAACATGGGTAATTCCCTGTACATCAATACCGCGAGCGGCCACGTCTGTAGCGATTAGAAGTTGAAGGGTTTTGTCGCGAAACTCACCCATTACTTTATCGCGTTGTTGCTGCGTCAAATCACCGTGAAGGGCATCGATATCGTATCCTTCGCGGGTTAGTTTATCGGCAATTTGTTGGGCGTCGATTTTTGTTCTGGTGAAAATGATTCCATAGATACCGGGGTTAAAATCGATCAATCTTTTCAATGCTTCATAACGGTTCTGAGAACTGGTGATAAAGTATTGGTGATCGATGTTTTTATTGGCGGTATTCATTTTACCCACGGTCACTTCTACCGGTTGTTGCATGTACTTTTTGCTCACACGTTTAATTTCCGGTGGCATGGTTGCACTAAATAACCAAGTGGCGTTTCTCTTTGGGGTGTTTTGTAGAATGAACTCAATGTCGTCTTGGAAACCCATGTTCAACATTTCATCCGCTTCGTCTAAAACAACGTATTCGATTTCGTCGAGATTAATTGCTTTGCGTTCGATTAAGTCGATCAATCGTCCCGGAGTAGCTACAACTATTTGAACACTTCTTTTCAGTTCTCTAATTTGAGTACCGATGGAAGCACCTCCATAAACAGCTACTACATTTGTACTGGGAAGAAATTTCTTGAATAACTCAAGTTCATTCACAATTTGCAAACACAATTCACGAGTGGGGCAAACCACCAATGCTTGCGCTGTTTTTTTTGTAGAATCAACCAGTTGTAAAAGAGGCAAGCCAAATGCGGCTGTTTTTCCTGTGCCCGTTTGCGCCAGTCCCACAAAATCCTTCGTTCCACTCAATAATACAGGAATTGCTTTCTCCTGTATGGTTGTTGGGTTTTTGAATCCTAACTCATCGGTAGCCTTTACCAATGCAGCATCCAAACCCAACGCATCAAAAGTCATCATATAAATTACTAATTTGGCGCAAAGGTACTGCAAAACCCACGCCCTGCCTAATAAACTATTCAAAGAGCTGATAGTTAGCCTATTACAGGCTCCTATTCTTCTATTTTATAATACGTCGAATGCTGTTCGCATTCTCTATTAATTCGGTCAAATACTCGTAATTGTCTTTCTCCAAGCAAGATTTGATCTTGCGCAATTGCGAAATGTGCTCGTTCAGTACGTCCAACACATTTTCCTTGTTTTGTTGGAAAATAGGCACCCACATTGAAGGGGTACTTTTTGCTAAACGAACGGTACTTTCAAAACCACCACCCGCCAATTCAAAAATGGCATTCTCTTCCTTTTCTTTTTCCAAAACCGTATTGGCAAGCGCAAAGGAGGTGATGTGAGAAATATGACTCACATAGGCCACATGGCGGTCATGATCGTGTGAACCCATGTACACCAAGCGCATTCCTAAATCGGTATAAATCTTCTCCATTGCTTCTACTGCATCCGGATCGGAGACTTCTTTTTCACAGATCACACAGGATCTTCCTACGAAGGCATTGCGCACGGCAGCTTCCGGACCACTGTATTCTGTTCCCCACATGGGGTGGGTGGCTACAAATTGCTTTCTGTTGGGGTGATCTCTCAATGCGTCGCACAATGCTTGTTTAGTAGACCCCGCGTCTGCTACTATTTGTCCTGGTTTTAAGAGATCCATTATGGTAGTCATCACCGGAATGGTAGCATCTACCGGAATGGCCACATAAATCAAATCCGCTTTTGCCACCGCTTCTTCCAAAGGCATAGCTTCATCAATAATTCCCAAATCAATTGCCTTTTGGGCACTCGACGCAGTTCTACTTACGCCTATAACGTTCTTGGCTAGCCCTTTGTCCTTTAAAGCCAACGCAAAAGAGCCACTGATCAATCCAACACCAACAATGGTTACATTCTGAAACATAGCTTAACTCAATTTTGATTTGATTCGGGCAATGCTTTCGTTGAAATTCTCAATAGTGCTGCACAAACTCACGCGCACGTATCCATTCCCGGCTGTTCCAAAAATTCCCCCCGGGGTTATGAATACATTGGCGCCGTAGAGCACCTTATCGCTTACTGTATAACCACTTTCCTCAGCTGCAGGAATTTTTGCCCAAACGAACATGCCTACCTGAGCGCGATCATAAGTGCAATGCAGCAGATCCAACAACTCAAATGCTTTTTCTCTTCTTTCTTTATATACCGCGTTTACGCTATCGTACCAATCTTTTCCCAAGCTCAAGGCTTTCGCTGCGGCTAATTGCAAAGGAAGAAACATGCCGCTGTCCATATTGCTCTTAAAACGCAATACTTCGTCGATTCTATCTTTAGAAGCGCACAACATACCCACACGCCAACCGGCCATGTTTTGAGATTTACTCAAGCTGTTCAGTTCTAACACACAATCCAAAGCCCCGGGAGTAGCGAGTAAACTCTGCGGTTGATCATTCAGAATAAAACTGTAAGGGTTATCGTGCACAATCAACAAATTGTGTTTTTTAGCAAAAGCGATCAGCTTTTCAAAAAAGGATGCTTCCGGAAGGGTTCCGGTTGGCATGTGCGGATAATTAACGAACAACAATTTTACTTTTGAAAGATCGGTTTGTTCCAATGCTTCAAAATTGGGCTGCCATTTGTTTTCTTCTTTTAGTTCATAAGAAACAGGAACTCCACCGGCTAACTTAACAGCAGCGCTATAAGTAGGATAACCGGGGTTGGGAATCAATGCTTGATCTCCATTGTCTAAGTAGGTCATGCAAATATGCATGATGCCTTCTTTACTTCCAATCAGTGGCAAAATATCGGTATCCGCATTTAAAGATACTCCGTACCATGTTTTGTACCAATCTGCAATAGCATTGCGCAGAATAGGAGAACCTTTATAGGATTGATAGGCATGTGTATTGGCTTTCGCACTTTCCTCATGAAGAATTTTCACCACTTCAGGATGAGGTGGAAGATCGGGACTGCCAATACCCAGATTGATGATTTTCTTTCCCTCTTTGTTGAGTCCGTCTATTTCTCTCAGTTTTTGAGAGAAGTAGTACTCGCCTATTCCATTTAACCTGTTTGCCGTTGCTATCATATAACCCCTTTATTTATGCGCTTTTTAATTTGAGTTGATTTCCGTTTCTATAGATGCCGAAACAAGTGTAAGATTCTGTTTGATTCTTTACTTGTTCTTCCATGAAATGGTATTGTTGTATAGACTCGAATTCCAGATCAGCGTAAAAATTGTACTTGAAATCGGAGCCCGGAATCGGAAAACTTTGGAGCTTGCTTAAGTTGATCCCTGCATGTGCTATGATTGTTAGCACACGAGCCAAGCTTCCTTGAGAATGATCGGTGTGAAAATTGATGCTTGCTTTGTTAGGGTTTTCAATGGGGGCTGCACTATCGGGACGTTGAAGCACCAGAAAACGCGTATAATTGTTTTTCATGGTATGGATATTCGGTGCAAGAATATCTAAATCGAACAATTCAGCAGCCAATTTGCTGGCGATGGCCGCTTGTGTTTTGCTTCTATTTTTGTGTATATGCTGCGCGCTTAAAGCGGTATCTTCTGTTTCAACTAATTTCCAATTGTGTTTTTCGAGAAAGTCGAGACACTGTAAAATGGCCATAGGATGTGAATGCACTTCTTTAATGTCTTCCAATTTCACACCGGGGTTTACCAATAAGTTCTGTTTAATTTGCAAATACACTTCACCTACTACTTGAAGGTTCGATTTCTTAAGCAAACTATAATTGGGTAGAATGCTTCCGGCAATGGAGTTCTCAATAGCCATTACGCCGCCATCACTTTCTTTCTTGTTGGCTGCAATTTTCACTACATCACGAAAAGTATCACAAGCAATCACTTCAACATCTTCTCCAAAAAACTGGCGAGCAGCTACCTGGTGAAAACTTCCTTCATAGCCTTGGATGGCTACTTTATGGGGTTTGCTCGTTTGATGTTGTGTTTGCTTTTCCATTTGTTTGAATTGTGATAAAAAGAAAGTCCCGGCTTTTGGCCGGGACTCTTTATGTTGTTTGTTTTTTCTCTTTTCAGTTACAACAAAAGCGTTCCCGGCTTCTCGTTAAAGAAGTAGTAAAAATAAAAGGTAAAAAATCCTTGTGCTTTTGCCATGATTCAAAAATACGCTATTGAAAACAAATCCCAAAATTATTTTTTTGGAAAGCCGCATCCCTATTGACTTAGCTAACGTTTGTTAATCCAATCTTTTCGATAAAGTTTCGTCAATCTTTTTAAAAAGATGAAAAGGCCGATAGGTTCTCCAATTACCAATCTCCATTAATTCAATGTAGCGGTTCAGCTTGGCCTTCTTAAAATCATATTGGGTTGCTTCCGGCATGTTCAAGATAACCGCCCACCCTTCATTGTCAATCGATTCTTCGTACCATTCTTGATAATACTCTTTATCGCTGCTATGGAAATTCAGTACATTTTCTGCAATGAGTACAAATTTGCGAATGCCGAAATTGCTGAACTCGTCGATCACTTCACGTTTCAATTCCATGATATCATTTTCGATTGCATCGTTCCATTCGCCAATGAGTTCGATGATGGCATATTGTTCTTCGTAATCGGCCATGATCACTTTCATGAAAAGTGTTCTACTGCCAAATTCATCCCATTGCGGGTGTATATAATAGTTGTAAACGGTTTGAGAGAATTCAAATTCGGAATAAGTTCTTCCGAAAAAAGGAGAACGTTCGTCTTGTTCACTTATATAAATGTGTCGCCAATTGTAGAACGGCTCAATGTCGTGCATAAAAACAAGTTGAGAAATATGAGCTTTGAAGTAGCGCGTAGCCTTACGGGAAAGGGTTAAACAGCCGGAGCAGTGAAAAGTTCAACCATTATTTTTGAGATGCCTTGTAAGCATCGGTGGCTTTTTTTACACTTCCCGATTTTAACAGCCATTCCTTGGCCAGTTCGTAATTGTTGATTCCTGTTGCTTGCATCAGCATTTTAGTTCCGCGATCAACCAATTTCTGGTTGGTCAATTGCATGTTTACCATTCTATTGTCTTCAACTCTGCCAATTTGAATCATCACAGCAGTTGATATCATGTTCAATACTAACTTTTGAGCGGTACCACTTTTCATGCGCGTACTTCCTGTTACAAACTCCGGTCCCACCACTACTTCAACCGGGAAATCGGCTACTGCGGCCAAAGGTGTTCCGGGGTTGCAAGTAACGCAACCGGTGGCTATGCCTTTCTCCTGGCATTTTTGTAACGCACCTATTACATAGGGCGTAGTTCCACTTGCAGCGATTCCAACCACGATGTCTTTATCAGAAATTTGATGCGCCACCAGATCCAACCATCCATTGTCTGCGGCATCTTCTGCATTTTCGATGGGCTTTCGAATGGCTTCATCACCTCCGGCTATTAGGCCAATTACAATGCCATGGGGCATTCCATAGGTAGGAGGAATTTCGCTGGCATCGAGTACTCCCAAACGGCCACTGGTTCCGGCCCCCATGTAAAAAATGCGGCCACCGGCAATCACACAATCGGTAGCAGCAGCTACCAAGCGCTCAATTTGCGGCAATGATCGTTCCACTGCATCCGGCACTTTTTTATCTTCTTTGTTGATATTGGTAAGAATTTCACTTACCGTCATTTCTTCCAAATGCCTGTATCTACTTTCCGATTCTGTAATTTTCTCAAATGCTGCCATTGCTGCGGTTCTGTCTTATTATTATTTGTGGTACTTTATCAATCCTTCCATTGGATTCTTTAAAATGGTTCCCAATTCAAACTCATAGGTATCGCAAAGTTCGCGAACTACGTCCTGAAAACCATAAGCAACTCCCCCAACAAAGCTAATAGGATATTTCCAACTCTCTCCAATTTTGCATAAATGCGTGAAAAAGAAGTCATTGATCCCATCTTCAACGATGTTTTCGACCATGTAATGTCCTCTGTTTTCCGACAAAAAGAGGGCAAATCCGGCCAAATAACGATTGGGGAGCGGCTGTTTGTACACCTGATCGAGAATTTGAGAACGGTTCAATCCATATTTTAAATTGAACTTATACATCAATTCTTCGTCGAATGTATTATAAAGAAAATACTGTACTACTTTTTTACCCAAGTAGGCGCCTGACCCTTCATCACCCAGCACGTAGCCCAATCCCGGACTTGTTTTCTTGATTTTCTTTCCATCGTAGTAACACACACTGCTACCGGTACCAAGAATAGTTGCCAATCCTTTTTGATCTCCACAAACCGCTTTAGCAGCCCCCATTACATCGTGCGTAGCTTGAACCGCTGCGTTGGAGAATACCTTTTTCAATGCCTTTGTTACAAGTTTGGCGTTTTCCGGTGCGGCTAAACCTGTTCCATAATAGTACACTTCCGTGATTGCCGTGTTTTTGAATTTGGTCAACACTTCCTGCCGAACCAAAGATTCTATTTGCACAGCATTCATAAAATAGGGGCTAATTCCCTGAGTAAAGATCGTTTTGGTTCTTTTCCCCGGGCTCACCAAACACCATTCACATTTAGTGGCACCACTATCGGCGATTAATATACTCATAATGGTTCTTTTTACTGATTCTCAGTATGTGGACGAAGGTAAGTTCAAAATTGAAAATTAATTAGGAACTTGCCGCCTAATTATAGACCGGTAACAGAATATTAACCCATATCCTGCAACTGATTGAATAATTTACGAAAAGTTTGAAAAACACTAAGAAATAAACCATGAAAAAACTACAGGTTTGGTGGCCCGTTTTGTTTGCAGTAACGCTAATAGTGGGCATGTGGATGGGGTTCAGTTTGAGAAAGAATATACCCGACGGACAAGGTTTCTTTGGAACTCCTAAAAAGGCTTCGGTACAGGAAGTGATTGATTTACTGCAGAAAAAATATGTGGATTCGGTGCATACGGATTCGCTTACCGAGGAAGCAATTCAAAGCATGCTCGGCCATTTGGACCCTCACACGGTTTACATCCCGGCTGTGTATACAGAAGCGGCAAATGAAGACCTAAATGGCAACTTTGAAGGGATAGGCATTGAATACTATGTAATAAACGATACGGTAAATGCTGTAAACGTATTGGAAAAAGGTCCCAGTGCACAAGCCGGTGTGAAAATGGGAGATAAAATTATTAAAGTTGGCGACTCAGTGGTGGCCGGTGTAAAAATCACAAACGAGCGCATTCGTAAGCTATTGAGAGGACCCGCAGGCTCGGAAGTAGAAGTAAAACTGTTGAGAAATGGACAACCCCTGGATGTTAAAATCAAGAGAGGCACTATTCCGAAATTCTCAGTAGATGCAGCTTACATGATTTCAGAAAATACCGGATTTATTCACCTGAACAAGTTTTCCAGAACTGCCTACGAAGAATTTATGGCAGCACTAGAAGATTTGCAGAAAAAGGGAATGAAAAAGTTGATTTTCGACATTAGAGGAAATGGCGGAGGGATTTTGGAAGAAGCCGTTGATATTGTCGATGAATTCTTAGATCAAGATAAATTGATCCTTTATACTGAAGGTTTACATGCTAAACGCCAGGAATACCATTGTAAAAGACCCGGGCTATTTGAAAAAGGAGCACTGGTGTTGTTAATTGATGAGTTCAGTGCATCTGCTAGTGAGGTGTTGGCAGGAGCCTTGCAAGATTGGGACAGAGCCACTATTATTGGAAGAAGAAGCTTCGGAAAGGGATTGGTTCAAGAACCTTTTGAACTCAGTGACGGCTCCCAATTGCGCTTAACAGTATCTAAGTATTACACGCCTAGCGGTCGGAACATTCAAAAACCTTTTGATAAATCAAAGGAAGCCTATCAAGAAGAAGTGTACGATCGATTTCACAATGGCCAAGCTGTGGTAGGTGATACAGCAGTACACACAGGCAAAGTTTTCAAAACAATCATCAAGAAAAGAGTGGTTTATGGTGGCGGCGGCATCACACCCGATGTATTTGTAGCAATTGATACCATTTCCTATTCTAACGCGGCACGTCCTTTACTTTACTATAAGGAACTTGGCAAGTTCGTTTATCAGCAGTATTTCAAACATCCTGAAACATACAATCAATACAAATCGGCTGCAGATTTTGAAAAGGGATTCAGCATTACCTCTGCTATTTTGGATGCTTGGGCTGCAGAAGCCGGTGCCGGAATCGATTCTATTAAAAGCCTTACAAATGCTGATCGGGAAGCGCTGAATAGAAGGTATAAGAGCTTTATGAGTCAGCAAATCTGGCAAATGAATGGTTACTATCAGTTTGCTAATACCATCGACAAAACAGTTTTGAAAGGTTTGGAAACAATCAAAACCCTCCAATAAGATTTTGAATGAATAAAGGATCTAATAAATACAAGCGGCCCACTCAAATGAGTGGGCCGCTTCTTTGTTTTTCGGCTAAAAGCTATTTATTTATCGAGTAATT
>DGDD01000140.1 GCA_002385265.1 Chitinophagaceae bacterium UBA3961 | reverse complement strand
ACGGTACATTCAATTCTACGAGAGCCTTAGTGGAAGCACATGTTGACGGCGATGCCTTCGCAACAGAAGTATGGCTTTGTTCCGTTCGCAAACTGGCCATTGGAATTGCAAGCATAACCAATATCCTTTCTCCGGAAGCAGTTATTTTGGGAGGAGGCATTACGCAGGCAGGAGCGGTACTGATGGATCCCTTGAAGAAATACATGGAACAATATGAATGGAGAGCGGGCGGCAATCAAGTAGCCTTGAAATTCGCCACAATGAATGAAATGAGCGGAGCCATTGGAGCTGCTTATTACTCAATGAAAAAATAGAAACTAACATGTCGGTAATAAAAGAATACTTAGATAAATCGAGTTCAATATTGAATGCAGTGGCTGCACAAGAAGAAATGATTGCAAAGGCTGCCGACTGGTTTAGTGCAACTATACTTGGCGGTGGCATGGTGCATTTGTTTGGAAGTGGACATAGTAGAATAATGATCGAAGAAATGTGGCCGCGGTATGGATCCTTTCCCGGCTTCAACCCCATTGTAGAACTATCACTCACTTTTCATAATGCAGTGGTTGGGGCTAACGGACAGCGACAAGCGATGTATTTAGAAAATGTATCGGGCTTGGCAGAGAAAATACTTCGAAATTTCGGAATTCAAAAAACAGATACGGCATTAATTGTTTCATCAAGCGGAACCAATATCGTTCCTATTGAAATGGCTGAGGGTTTTCAAAAATTGGGGGTGAAAGTTGTAGCCCTGGTTTCATCTGCGCATAGTGCGGCTAGTACCTCGAAACGAGCAGATGGGAAGAAATTGACTGATTTTGCTGACTTGATTCTAGATACAGGTGCTCCGGTAGGAGATGCCATGATTACCATTCCCGGAATGATAACGCCCGTTGCACCCGGCTCTACTTTGGGCGGCGTGGCCATTATCAATTGTATTAAAGCAGCAGTTGCTGAAAAATTGGTGAACGCAGGCTTTGTGCCAAAAGTGCTGGCTGCGGGAGCCGTAGTTGGCAATGCCATGGCCACTGAATTGTTTGAAGCAGCTTATGATGAGCACGCGCATCGCATGGCAAAAGTATATTCTAAAACAGGATTAAACGATTGAACTATATGAGTATTCCTATTCGCACAACCGTAGTAGGCAGTTATCCCTTTCCCGGATGGCTCGAGTTTGCTACTTCTCATTTGAATGAATTTGGCGCAGCCGATAAAGAAGAAATGATTGAGGACGCCGTTATTGCTGCCATTCATGATCAAGTTACGGCCGGATTGGATGTGATCACAGACGGAGAACAAACGCGCCTTGATTTTAACCTCTCTTTTTACGGATATATCAGAGGAATTCAAAACAACGAATCTGAAACGCGGAAGTTCGGACCACCAGCCCACGATCAACGTGGAAAGCACTCCATCGTTGAAACTTTGACAGCCCCCAATGGTTTGGGTGCTGTGAAGGAATACGAACGTTTGAAAAAATTGGCACCCGCGGGTCCAACACTTAAAGCAAGTGTTCCCGGCCCCTATACACTTAGCGGACGTTTGATGCCCAATGCTCAATACAAAGATCGCTATGAAATTACAGAAGCCTTGTTGCCATTTGTTCGAAAAGAGTTGGAAGACTTGGTGGCAGCCGGTTGTAAAGAAATTACAGTAGATGAGCCGTCGATGAGTTGTTATGCTTATAAAGAAGACACCAAACGCTTTGTTGATATTTTCAATAGAACCGTAGCAGGTGTTGTAGGCAAGTGTAATTTAAGTACGCACCTCTGTTTTGGAAATTTTAAAGGAAGACCGGTTGGCTTTAGAAGCATCAAACCCATGCTTCCCGATTTTCTCGACATGAAAGTGAATGAAATTCATATTGAAATGGCCAATCGTGAATTTGCTGAGATTGAATTGCTGGCACCATTTGCTGAAGCAATGAATGTGGCCGTTGGTATAATTGATGTGAAAAACTATTACATCGAAACAGTAGACGATGTAGTGAGTCGCATTCGCAAATGCTTGCAA
The DNA here is from genome assembly GCA_002385265.1 of Chitinophagaceae bacterium UBA3961. GTDB lineage: Bacteria > Bacteroidota > Bacteroidia > Chitinophagales > Chitinophagaceae > Endoryza > Endoryza foliicola. Next base: position 21,937 of record DGDD01000140.1, on the reverse strand, counting down.
TTTGTACCTGCTGAAAAGCTGTCGGTAGCACCGGATTGTGGGTTGAGTCAAACCGCACGATGGGCCTCTCGTCAGAAATTAATCAATATGGTAAAAGGAGCAAAACTGGTGAGAGCCACTTTATAGTATGATAAAACCGGTATTGCAAAACGAAGCTTTGATTCAGCAAATTGATCAAGAACAAAATGATCAAGAGGAATTGCAAGTATGGTGGCTGGGTCAAAGCGGTTATTTGCTTCAATACAAAAGTGTACGACTTCTTATTGATCCGTATTTATCAGACACACTCACAAAAAAATACGCTGCTACTAACAAGCCCCATGTTCGCATCAGTGAATTGGTGGTAGAGCCTTTGCTTTTAAAAAATATTCAATTGCTAACGGCAAGTCATTTTCATACCGACCATTTGGATGCAGCCACTATTCTTCCAATATGGGAACTGAATCCCTTGATGAAAGTGTTGGTGCCTACAGCGTTAAGGCAACAGTCGGCAGAGCGATTGAAAGTATCTGAAGAAGCATTGATCTGTTTAAGGGATGGAGAAGCAATCGACGTAAATGGAATTGGAGTTTATGGGGTGCCTGCGAAACACAATGAGATTGAGCGTGACGAAAACGGCGCTTGCAAATGCATGGGATATGTGTTCACTATTGGATCCTTTACCGTTTATCACAGTGGCGATACTTTGTATTATGAAGAATTGCCGCAACTTCTAAAAAAATTTAAGATCGATCTGGCATTTTTACCAATCAACGGAAACGACCCCTCAAGAGGGGTAGCCGGTAACCTCGATGGGAAAGAAGCGGTACAACTCTCATTGGAAGCAGGTTTCAAGCATGTGATTCCAGGACATTATGATCTGTTTGCATTCAATACTGTTTCAACAGCACTGTTTGAATCAACCGCAACAAATGCCCGAATTTCTTTTTCTGTATTGCCATTGGGAGGCTATTGGAACAGTCGCAATTTTCTGTAAAAATCAATGGAACCGCGTTCCTTTTTCAGTATCTTTAAAAGGATCAATCTACTGCGATTATGAAAGGCTTGCTCTACAAGAAATGGTATCTTGTGTTGGCTATACTGGTAGTTCTCGGTGCAGCCTTCTGCCTGTTTTCTCCTGCGCCAAAAGTTGACTTCAATACCGAAGTGAAACCCATTCTCAATAAAAAATGCATTTCCTGTCATGGCGGCGTAAAAGCCAAAGGCGGCTTTAGTGTATTGTTTCGAGAAGAAGCGCTGGCACCCACCAAATCGGGTAAACCTGCTATTATTCCGGGAGATGGATCAGGAAGCGAGATGATTCGGAGAATCAAAGCCACCGATCCGGAGGATCGGATGCCTTATAAACACCCACCACTTTCCGACGAAGAAATCAAAACATTGGAAACTTGGATCGATCAAGGTGCAGAATGGGGCATTCACTGGGCCTACCAACCTTTAAAAGAAATTCCACTTCCCGAAGAAAATGCTTGGGCTAAAAATGAAATCGATCGATTCATCATCAAAGGATGGGAGAAATTAGATTTATCGGCTTCACCAGAAGCTACCAAAGAACAATTGCTGCGTCGTGTTTCACTTGATATTATCGGCATGCCAGCACCCGATTCCATAGCAAACTCCTTTCTTAAAGCAAGCGATGATAGGGCGTATGAGCGATTGGTTGACCAATTGCTAGCGCTTCCGCAGTATGGAGAGAAATGGACAACTATGTGGTTAGACCTTGCTCGCTATGCCGATACGAGAGGCTACGAAGCAGATAGAGGAAGAACCATTTGGAAGTACCGCGACTGGGTGATCAAAGCTTTCAATGCCGATAAACCCTATAACCAGTTTCTCATCGAGCAAATGGCAGGCGATCTCATGCCTAATGCAACCGATGATCAATACATCGCCACTGCATTTCATCGAAACGCTATGACCAACGATGAAGGTGGTACCGATAACGAAGAATTTAGAACCGCCGCTGTGATGGATCGAATCAATACTACTTGGACGGGCATTTTAGGAACGAGCTTTTCTTGTGTTCAATGTCACAGCCACCCTTACGATCCTATTCGTCATGACGAGTATTATAAATTCATGGCCTTCCTAAATAATTCTCGTGATGAAGACACTGAAGCTGAGTATCCACTACTTCGTCAATATGCGTCAGAAGATAGTTTGAAACTGGAACAAGTACGCAGTTGGATTCAACAAACATCCGGGGAATCAAAGGCAAAAGAATGGTATTTGTTTTTGAAAACCTGGCAACCCACAATCAACTCATTGCTCTGCGATAAATTTGAAAATGCGGCTTTGGTAAGCAGTTGGTATGCAGGTATCCGAAAAGATGGTTCCTGTCGATTGAAAGACATCCAGTTCAATCAACAACCGCAACTACAATACCGATACATTACTTGGAAAAACGGTGGAGTATAGACGATAAGGTTAGACAGTTTAAATGGAAAGATTCTGGCCACCGTTCCTTTAGAAAACACCAATGGATCGTGGAAAATCAAAACCATCAATTTTCCGCAATTGCAAGGCAAGCATACATTGTATTATCAGTATGCTAATTCGGCGATGAAAAGTTTTGAAGAAACCGGTGTGTTGTTTGAGTGGTTCCGATTATCAGATCCTTTTCCCGGAGCAGGTAAGCCCGGATACGAAACCGCTTTAACGAATTATCAAAAATTGTTAGAAGCATCAGTTCAAACCACTCCGATCTTAATTGAAAATAACAATGCTCAGTTCAGAAAGACGCAAGTTTTTGAACGCGGAAATTGGTTGGTAAAAGGAAAAGAAGTTGCGCCTGCGGTGCCTGCCGTTTTCAATCCATTACCAACGAATGCACCTAATAATAGAATGGGCTTGGCGCTTTGGCTTACCGATCAACGCAATCCGCTTACCTCTCGCACATTTGTGAATCGAATTTGGGAACAACTGTTCGGAACCGGCATTGTTGAAACATTGGAAGATCTTGGTACACAAGGAACCACACCCACACATCCTGAATTGTTAAACTGGATGAGTTATCAATTCATGACCAAGGATGCTTGGAGCATTAAGAAATTAGTAAGAAGGATCGTATTATCTGCCACCTATCGTCAATCTTCTGCGCTAACAACCGAAGCTTATAAAAAGGATCCATACAATCGGTATTATGCGAGAGGGCCACGCATGCGATTGAGTGCAGAGCAAATCAGAGATCAAGCTTTGTTTATTAGTGGCGTATTAAGCAATAAAATGTATGGTCCCGGTGTGATGCCATACCAACCCGACGGTATTTGGAATTCTCCTTACAATGGGGCACAGTGGATTCAAAGCAAAGGAGAAGATCAATATAGAAGGGCATTGTACACCTATTGGAAGCGTTCTGCTGCCTATCCTTCTACTGTTGCTTTTGATGGACCCGGCCGCCAAGTTTGCACGGCTCGCCGTATTCGAACCAATACACCATTGCAGGCGCTTACGCTTATGAACGATCCTGCTTATTTAGATATGACAAGAAAGTTTGCCTATAAGATTATGAGTGCAGGAAAAGATTTGAATGCTCAAATTTCATACGGATATCAGCGGGCTACCGGTCAAAAGATTTCAGAGAAAAGTCTGCAAGTACTTTTGACGCTTTATAATAAAAGTCTCGCTTCTTTTAAAGCAGACAAAGACAGAACCTGTGAAATGATTGGTGTGATGGACGAACATAACAATCCACCAACTGCTGCTATGGTTGTAGTAGCGAATGCAATTATGAATTTAGACGAGGTCATTACTAAATATTAAACGAATTGAAATGACTCAAAAAGAATTGAATAATCAAAGATTGGTAAAGGAAGCCGAACAGCGGGTATTGCACCACGTTACTAGAAGGCATTTTTTGGAAGAGGCCGCCATGGGTTTTGGTGCTTTGGCACTGGGCTCTTTGCTGCCTTCCTGCGGATCATCTGCAGCAAATACCTACAAGCCAATTGAAATAGACCCTGCAAGACCCTTGTTGCCTCGCGCTCCCATGTTTCCGGGAAAAGCTAAATCGGTGATCTATTTGCACATGGCCGGTGCTCCTTCGCAATTGGAATTATTCAATTATCGTCCCGATCTAATGAAATTAGATGGACAAGATTGCCCACAGAGTTTATTGGAAGGAAAGAAGTTTGCATTCATACGTGGCGTTCCTAAAATGTTAGGTCCTCAAGCCGTTTTCAAACAAAGAGGTCAGAGTGGAATGTGGATCAGTGATCACTTGCCACATTTAGCAACGGTAGCAGATGATATTGCTTTAATGAATACGGTAACTACTGATCAATTCAATCACGCGCCAGCGCAGTTGTTGTTTCACACAGGAGCTCCTCGTTTAGGAAGGCCAAGCCTGGGTTCATGGGTTACTTACGGATTAGGCACAGAAAATCAAAACTTACCGGGGTTTGTGGTACTTACTTCGGGTGGAAGCGATCCTGATGCAGGCAAATCGGTTTGGGGAAGCGGATTCCTGCCAAGTGTGTATCAAGGGGTACAATGTAGAAGTGCGGGCGATCCTGTTTTGTTTTTGAATGATCCGAATGGAATGCCTCGTGATCTTCGAAAAGCTTCAATTGATGCTATCAATGCCATCAATCAAGAACAACATGAGTTGTATCAAGATCCCGAAACCATTGCACGTATAGCACAATACGAAATGGCATTTAAGATGCAGATCACTGCGCCGGAAGTGATGAATATTAATGATGAACCAGACTATATAAAAGAGATGTATGGAGTTGAAGAAGGAAAGAACAGTTTTTCAAACAATGTACTCTTGGCTCGGAAGCTAGTGGAGAATGGAGTTCGGTTTGTGCAATTGTTCGATTGGGGTTGGGATAGTCATGGTACTGATACTAGCACCGCACTCGATATTGGTTTTATCAATAAATGTAGAAAAGTTGACAAAGCCATTACGGCATTGATTCTCGATTTGAAACAAAGAGGATTGTTTGAAGAAACCCTGATAGTGTGGGGTGCTGAATTTGGAAGAACGCCTATGCAAGAGAATAGAGAAGGAAAGCCATTGCCTTTCAAAGGCCGCGATCACCATGTAGAAGCATTCAGTATGTGGATGGCGGGAGGCGGAATCAAAGGGGGTACAACTTATGGAGAAACAGATGAAATAGGTTACAGTGTAGTAAATGGAAAAGTAGAAGCGTTTGACATACAAGCTACCATACTGCAACAACTTGGTTTCGATCACGAACAATTTTCCTATGAATTTCAAGGACGTCCATTCCGTTTAACAGACGTAAGTGGTCGTGTATTAACGGATATCATCGCTTAAACATTCCCCCATGCTTTTTCAAAATAGAAGAAAATTTTTGTCGACGGCTAGCTTGGCCATGATGGCTTCTCTCGATTCATTTGCCTCGGCTCATCCTTTTCGGTTGGCATCCACTTCCGGATATAGTTTAAAAGTGTTGGCAACCAATTGGGGTTATGAAGGAAGCATGGACGCCTTTGCTGCTGCTATCAAAAAGGAAGGATACGATGGAATGGAAGTTTGGTGGCCCGGATCAGAATCCGATCAAAAAGCACTCTTTGATGCCTTGAAAAAATATCAATTGGAAGTAGGATTCCTTGTAGGTGGTTGGCAATCTGATTTCAAGGAACACTATAAAACCTTTGAGTTGAACTTACAAGCGGCTTTAGCAAATAAGAATCAACGACCATTGTATGTAAATTGTCATTCAGCCCGCGATTACTTCTCTGATGAACAAAAGCAAGCTTTTATTGATCTTACAATTAAAGAAGCCAAATCATCGGGAATAAAAGTATTGCATGAAACGCATCGCTCGCGCATGTTGTTTGCAGCTCATACTACTGCACCATTATTACAGCGAAATAAAGACATGCGCATCACCCTAGATATTTCACACTGGTGCAATGTTCACGAAAGTTTACTGGCCGATCAACCGGATGCTGTTCAACTGGCGCTTCAACGTACTGATCATATTCATGCAAGAATCGGTCACCCCGAAGGGCCTCAAGTTTCTGACCCACGTGCGAAGGAATGGGAGGGAGCTGTGAATGCTCACTTGGCTTGGTGGGATCAAGTGATAAAAGGAAAAAAAGAACGAGGGGAAGCGATGACCGTCTTAACCGAATTCGGACCGCCCGATTATATGTGGACAGAACCTCATACCAGAAAACCTGTGAGTGATCAATGGGCTATTAATGCCTATATGCTTCAGTTCATCAAAAACCGCTACCGTTAATATGCTTCAATTTATAGGACATCTTCATCCCTTATTGGTGCACCTTCCCATCGGCTTTTTCATAGCTGCTGCGTTGTTTCATTTGTTGAAGAAGCGACCAAATATGGAAGGGCTTTCTTTGGCTATTTCTATAATGGTTGTAGCGGGGTTTGTTTCAGCACTCTTCTCTGTTATCACAGGTTATGTGCTCAGTTTGAATGATGGATACGGTGAGGGTAAATTAGGCGCACATCAAAACAGCGCATTGTTGACTACTGTGGTGAGCTTGGGCTGGATCTATACTCAGTTTACCAAACAATCGGGATGGAAATATGAATTGAGTGTGTGGTCAACCATTGCAATGATCGCTATAACGGGTCATTTGGGTGGAAGCATTACTCACGGTGAAGAATACCTTTCCTTTGGTGGTTCTCAGTACAAAGCACCTGCGCGAAAAGCAATCTCAGATATTCCCAACGCAAGTGTGTTCAATCAAGTGGTACAACCAATTCTACTAGAAAAATGTGCTGTTTGTCATAATAAATCAAAACAAAAAGGCGGACTTCGATTAGACGACAGTGCTGCGATTAAAAAAGGTGGCAAATCGGGAGAAATTATAAAGGGTGCCGGTTCTTCTTCAGAACTATGGAATCGCATTCACTTGCCGCTGAAAGATGAGGATCACATGCCTCCTGAGAAAGAACCCCAGTTAACAGCCGCTGAAATGAGTTTGTTGAGTTGGTGGATGCAATCGGGGGCTTCCTTTACAGGTTCGTTCAAAGAAAAAGAAGCGCCTGATTCTATTCTTCAGAAAGTTAAGACTTGGAATACGGTTGTAGAGAAATCAACGGAAGATTGGTGGCCCAAAGAAGCAGTGAAACCTGCATCCGAAGTGGTTATTCAAGACTTGAAAAAAGCAGGATTTGCCGTTTCTACGCTTGCTCAGAACAGCGCATACATTTCGATATCAGCTATTGCAAAAGATTCTATTACTACTGCAGATATCGAGAAGCTATTGACCATTAAGGATCAATTGGTTTCATTGAACTTAAATAGACATGCTCTTTCAAAGGAGCAAATTCAGAAAATTGCTCAGTTGAACACGCTCCGAAAACTCTATCTAGAAGGGTGCAATCTCAACAATGAACTCGTGAAGGAACTAAGACCGCTTAAACAATTGGTATATCTCAACCTTTCGAATAACGATTTAAACAGCGCCGTTGTTTCGAATTTCGAGAAATGGGAAAGCCTCCGGTCGCTCTACTTCTTCAAAACAAAGTTGAGTTCTTCCGATAGTGTAGCTCTTAAAAAAATAATGCCAAAGGCAACAATCGTAATTGGTGATTATCGATTGCCCATGCTTGAAGGCGATACCTCTGAAGTGAAACTTCCCCCTGCTAAATAAAGCATCATGAAAAAAACAGTGCTCGGTTCTCTTTTTGTATTGGTATGTTTTTGCGCTAGTGCACAGCTAAAGCCTTCGCACGATTTTAAGTTCTCGGATTTACCTACACGTTGGGATGATGGAATGCCCATGGGGAACGGTTGGATCGGAGCGTTGGTTTGGAAAAAAGGCGATAAGCTAAGAATGAGTTTAGACCGAATTGATCTGTGGGACGACCGCCCAATGCCTAAAATAAACAAACTAAAGTTTAGTTGGGTACAACAACAAGTATTGAAAGGCAAGTACGATACGGTTCAGAAATTGGGAGATGATCCTTATGAGGCATCGCCTGCCCCCACTAAAATTCCAGGCGCAGCTTTGGAGTTCGATTTGAATCCGTTCGGTACCGTAAAAGAAGTTTCACTTTCTCTAAAAGATGGATTGCTAACAATTCGTTTTTCCAATGGAATTATCATGCATCAATACGTGCATGCCATGCGCAACACCGGATATTTTAGTATTGAGCAGTTACCAAAAACCATCGATCCGGAGCAATTCATGAAGCAATTGAAACCTGCTTTACAAATGCCTAATTACAATACTGGGAAGAAAGGTGCCGGTGGTTCCAGTGTTGAGGGGTTGGGGCTTGAACAATTGGGTTACGCAAAAGGCAATATCCAACAATTGCAAGAATCTATTTTGTACCATCAACCAACAAGGGGAACCGACTACTACGAAGTAGCCGTGAATTGGAAATACAGCAAACAAGGATCGATAATTGGACAATGGACGATCAGTAAAAATAAAAAAGCTGAATTGCCTCCTCTTGATCTCCGTACTAAAGAACCTACATATTGGGATACTCACATTGAATGGTGGAATCAGTTTTGGAGTAAATCTTTCATTAGTATTCCTGATCCACTCATCGAAACCCAGTATTACCGAGAACAATACAAATTCGCTTGCGTGGCTCGAGCAACTACACCGCCCATTGCCTTGCAAGCTATTTGGACTGCAGATAACGGGAACCTGCCACCGTGGAAAGGCGATTTTCATCATGATTTGAATACACAACTAAGTTACTGGCCCGGTTATACTTCCAATCATCTGGAATTAACGCAGGGCTATACAAGTTGGCTCTGGAAAATCAAGGCTGAAAACCTGCGTTGGACCAAGCAGTATTTTGGAATGAATGGATTGGCTGTACCCGGTGTTACAACTATAAGTGGGAAGGAAATGGGAGGATGGATTCAGTATTCTATGAGTCCAACAACCGTAGCATGGGTGGCGCAACACTTTTATTGGCAATGGGTGTATACTCAAGATACCGCATTCTTGAAAGATCGAGCCTTCCCATACATTAAAGAAGCAACTGTTTTTCTGCTGAGTAAATTGAAACAAGACAAACAGCAAGGGTTCATCATCAGTTCCAGTCCTGAATATCATGACAATTCAATAAAAGCCTGGTTTCGATCTTATACAAATTATGATAAGAGTTTGTATAAGTATGCAATACAATTGCAGTTACAACTACAGCGAAGTTTTCCTCAGTACAAGAACCTGCATTTGCCGGAAGCTTTATTAGAAGAAGGACTGAAACAGGTAGGTGATTTTGATGTGAATGAAACAGGGCTGACTATTGCGAATGGACAGAACTTAGATGCATCTCATCGTCACCACGCTCAATTGATGGCCATTTATCCCATGATGCAATTAGATGCGCTCAACGAAAAGGATAAAAAAGTAATTGATGCTTCATTAACGCAGATTGAAAAAATTGGCACACGTGCTTGGTGCGGATATTCCTTTAGTTGGATGGCTTGCATATATGCAAGAGCTTTTGATGCTGAAAAAGCTTTGGAGCAGCTTCGCATTTTTTCAACGAATTTTTGTGCTCCCAATAGTTTTCATCTGAATGGAGATCAAAAAGGTGGGCAATATTCTAGCTTCACCTATCGTCCTTTCACACTTGAGGGAAATTTTGCTTTTGCTCAAGGGGTCCATGAATTATTGTTACAATGCAAAAACGGAATGATACATGTGTTTCCGGCGTTGCCGGCGTCTTGGAAAGAAGTAGCGTTTGAAAATTTAATAGCAGAGGGAGGATATCGAGTAGACGCTTCCATCAAGAATCGTAAGATAACAGTGACGGTAACATCAAAAACCACCGGGAAAATGAAGTTATTGTTACCGCCTGCTCAGTATCAAACGAAGGGTGTAACTTTCCAATCGGAACCTCTAGGAAATTGGCTCTTGGTAACAGTTGATGCAAAGAAGGGGGGGACCTATACATTCATCGGAAATTGATTTTTATGGAAAGAAGAGTCTTTGTAAAAAATATTGCCAGTGCAGCACTTTTGCTAAGCTCAGGTAAATGGGCCAGTGCAGAATTCTTAAAAGAAGAAGTGAAGCTACGCTTTATTGTAGCTTCCGATGGACACTATGGTCAGCCCAAAACCGAATACGAGCAATTCTTCAAAGAATTTGTAGGTGCGGCTAATTCCTTTCATTCGAAAAATAAGGTAGCTTTTACGGTTTTCAACGGCGATATTATTCACGATGATCCAAAGCATTTTGCAGGAGCTAAAGCGGCTTTGGATCAGTTGCCAACCAAATACTATGTAACTCAGGGTAATCATGATCATGCCACTCCCGAACTCTGGCAATCGATTTGGAAGATGCCTATGAATTATTCCTTCAGCGAGAAAGAGTACGGATTTATCCTGGCCACTAGTTCGGATGAGAAAGGAACCTATACTTGTCCCGATCTGAATTTTATCAAAACAGAATTGGAGAAGTTCAGTAAAAAGAGACAAGTCTTCTTATTTATTCATATTAACTCTGCCAAGCAAACGGCGAACTCGGTCGATTGTCAGCCTTTGCTTGAACTCTTGAAACAGCATAAAAATGTGAAAGCTGTTTTCAATGGACACGATCACGACATGGACGATGTGAAAAAGTCCGGCGACATTCCTTTTATTTTTGATGCTCATATCGGCGGAAGCTGGGGTACCAGTTATCGTGGTTTTCGGGTAGTAGAACTCTTGCAAGACGGTTCGGTTCATACTTATATGATGAATCCGGTAGCGGCCGGAGCGAAAGTTGTTGTTTAGGTGTGGGGTGTTAGGCTTTGGGTGTTAGGCTTTAGGCTATTGGCGTTGAGTTCTACGAAATTGCAATAGAGGTATTTCATTATTTATGTCGCCCCCCTGGGGCTAAAAATGCGGAATCCTGTGTTTCATGTTTCTACAATCATTCCGCCCCTACGGGGCTGGGCTTCTGTATAAAAGCATACGAATAGATTATGTGAATAAGCTTCCGCTGCGTTACCGCTGCGAACGCCGCGCCGCTGCGGTTAAAAAGCTTTATGTTCTACTTACACGCACCAATACTCATAGCTTACTACTCAAAACTAAAAACTAAGGCCTAATAACCTAAAGCCTAATAACCCAAGGCCAAGTACACAAAACTTCTCAGCCAATACTCTACTATTTCAATAGGAAATATTAACATCTTTTAACATCCCTCCATTTAATTATTATCATAGATCAATTTTTTGTGAACAGAATGGAGCCAATTTTGTTTCACAATTGAAAATTACACAACAATGAAGAAAACATTATTCGCTCTTGCTGCTCTCGTTATTAGCTTAGGAGCTAGCGCACAAGGCACATGGAAGACAGATGCCTCACACTCAAACGTGAAATTTACAGTAACTCACCTCGTGGTAAGTGAAGTGGATGGTCTTTTCAAGACTTTCGACGGTACTATAAAAACCACAAAAGCTGATTTTTCTGATGCTTCAATCGACTTTACGGTTGATGTAGCGAGCATCAATACTGACAATGAAATGCGCGACAAGCATTTGAAATCTGATGATTTCTTCAATGCTGAGAAATTCCCTAAAATGACTTTCAAAAGCGTTTCTTTCAAAAAAGTAAGCGGCAACAAATACGTTTTGGAAGGTGATTTAACTATCCGCGATATCACAAAGCGCGTGAAATTTGATGTTACTTATGGTGGAACTGTAAAAGATCCTTGGGGTAATACCAAAGCAGGTTTCAAAGTAAAAGGTTCTATCAACCGTTTCGATTACAATTTGAAATGGAATACCGTAACTGAAGCAGGTGGTGCTGTAGTAGGTAAAGATGTAGAGATCACTTTGAACCTCGAATTCGGATTGTCTAAATAATTTTTTCGAATAGGAGTTTTTTCTGGGGGCCCACAAGGCCCCTTTTTTAATGCGATTCTCCCCAACATCGCTAACACTTGTTCATTTTTTGTGTTATTTTGTGGAACATTTTTCCATATGAATAGACCTATTCGTGTACTTGTTGCAAAAGTTGGATTAGACGGCCACGATCGTGGAGCCAAAGTAATTGCAACGGCCCTTCGTGATGCCGGAATGGAAGTGATCTATACCGGTCTTCGCCAAACCCCGGAAATGGTAGTGAATGCTGCTCTTCAAGAAGATGTGGATGCTATTGGTGTGAGCATTTTAAGCGGTGCTCACAATACCGTGTTTCCAAAATTGATCAACTTGATGAAGGAAAAAAGCATGAACGACGTGTTGCTGACCGGCGGAGGCATCATCCCCGACGATGATATGAAAACCCTCCAAGAAATGGGAGTGGGCAAACTCTTCGCACCCGGTACTGCCACCACCGATATCGTAGCTTATATCACTGAATGGGTAAAAACCAATCGCAATTTCTAATTCCTATTTATGTACGCCACCTTACTTACTTCTATCGACAATGGTATTTTAACCATTACCATCAACCGCCCCGATAAAATGAACGCCCTCAATCAGCAAGTATTTGCCGATTTGAATCATGTGCTTGAACACGAGGTTACTAAACCTGAAGTGCGCTCCGTTATCTTAACAGGTGCCGGCCCAAAGGCATTTGTAGCTGGTGCCGACATTTCGGAGTTCAGCAGTCTTGATCAACAAGCTGCTACTTCTCTTTCTATTTCTGGTCAAGACACTTTTTTCAAAATAGAGAACAACGCCAAACCAATTGTGGCTGCTGTGAATGGATTTGCTTTAGGTGGTGGTTGTGAGTTAGCCATGGCCTGTCATTTTAGAATTGCCAGTAGCAATGCCAAATTTGGTCAACCTGAGGTGAACCTCGGATTGGTACCCGGTTACGGTGGTACACAACGATTGGTGCAATTAATTGGAAAAGGCAAGGCATTGGAACTATTGATGAGCGCTCAAATGTTGAGTGCTGCCGATGCATTGTCGTGGGGCCTTGTAAACTATGTAGTAGAGCCGGAAGCTCTTTTTCCCAAAGCCATTGAAATTCTAACCTTAATTAATACAAAGGCACCTTTAGCGGTAGCGGGTTGTATCACTGCTGCCAATGCCGCCATGGACGAATCTAAAAACGGATATTTATTAGAAGCCAATTTATTCGGTGCTGCATTCAATACTGCAGACAGAATTGAAGGTACTACTGCGTTTTTGGAGAAGAGAGCGGCGAAGTTTGAAGGGAAATAGGGGGAGACGCAGAGATATTAGAGACGCAGAGTTTCGCAGAGTTGTGGAAGTTTAACTAGAGAATATACAAACGCCCGTTCTGTCTAGATTCTAAACAGAACGGGCTTTTTGTAATTATTCATTCAAAGTTGTTGCTTTTTATAGCTATTGTAACTGATTAATACAAGAATGAATTCTCTCCACCCCATTTTCAATTCCAATTAGCAATAGAATATCGAATACCGGAGGTCCGAATTTACCACCTACCAACATCACGCGAAGGGGTAGTTGTAATTCTCCGGGCTTTATATTTTTATCTGCTGCTAATTCTTTGAATTGCGCTTCGGCAGTAACCGCATCGGTTGGATGGGATGTTTTCAAACTTTCAATATATGCTTCGAAGAAAGCTTGTTTATCGGCATTCCACTTGGGTTTGATGGCATCAAGGTCCCAAGTTTTCGGACTTTCAAAGAAGAACTGTGTTTGCTGAACAAAATCGGTGAGCAAGGTACAACGATCTTTTGCCAAAGGAATTACTTTGTTTAGTAACTCGTCATTGACATTTGTAGTACCAGCTTTTTCCAATTGTTCTTTTACCATTGAGATCAAACTTTCGGCACTTGCTTTTTTGATCCATTCGTGGTTGAACCATTTTGCTTTTTCATAGTCAAACTTAGCACCTCCACTGTGTACTCGTTCCATGGAAAAGGCCGCAATCAATTCTTCTTTGCGGAATAATTCGGTTTCCGTTCCATCATTCCAGCCTAACAATGCAAGCAAATTGATAAAGGCTTCAGGTAAAAAGCCCTTCTCTTTAAATCCTTCCGTTAATTCTCCGGTTTTAGGATCGGTCCAGTTCATGGCAAAAACAGGGAATCCATATTTCGCTCCATCTCTTTTGCTGAGTTTCCCGCTTGGGCCGAGAATCAAAGGCAAGTGTGCCCATTGAGGCATGTTTTCTTTTCCAAATAAATACTCCCACAACAACACGTGTACCGGTGCGCTGGGAAGCCATTCTTCTCCGCGGAACGCATGGGTGATCTTCATCAAATAATCGTCAACAACTACTGCCAAATGGTAGGTAGGCATACCATCTGCTTTAAGAAGAACCTTATCGTCTACCACAGCGGTTTCAAAACTTACCTCCCCGCGGATCATGTCGGTAAAACTCACTGTGCCTGTTTCCGGCATTTTAATTCGAATCACGTGGCGGGCACCGGATTCCAAAAGGGCTTTGGTCTCTGACTCCGACAAACTCAAAGAGTTCCGCATGTTGAGGCGGAGGGTATGATCGTACTGAGGCGAAGGAAGTTCCGGCGTTTTGTATTGCTGACGCATGGCCTCCAATTCCTCGGGGGTATCGAATGCATAGTAGGCTTTTCCGGCAGCTACCAATTGCTCGGCATACTGACGGTACATGGGTTTACGTTCACTTTGGCGGTAGGGACCGAAGGCACCGCCATGTTTGGGGCTTTCGTCGGGAACCAATCCGCACCATTCCAAACAATTAAAAATATAGTCCTCTGCGCCTGGCACAAATCGGGTTTGATCGGTATCTTCGATACGAAGTACAAAATCGCCTCCCATTTTCTTGGCAAAGAGATAATTGTACAAAACGGTTCTAACACCACCTAAATGGAGCCCACCTGTAGGACTGGGGGCAAAACGTACTCTAACTCGATTACTCATAGGCGGCAAAGGTACAATCAAACCGTGAATTTGACGGTATCTCAATGCATCAAATGACCGCATCCTTAACCTGTTGTTTTAGCTGCTTTCTGAGAAAAAATAAGTGTTATCACTTGTGCTTTCGTACTAACATCTACTCAAATTCGTTTAAATCGTATGCGAAGTTTGCTACTATCTTTCTTGCTGTTACTGGGGTCCGTTACTACAATGGCCCAGTTTACCTACAGTAACTTGGTGGTAGACTACGACAGTGCGATCACTTACAAAAACCTAAAAATAATACCCATTTACCGTGGTGGGGGTGGGGGAAATATTCCTCTAGTTAGTTTATCCTATGCAATGAAAAAAGGATGGGCTACCATAACGGAGCGGGGTACTGCCTCTACAGAAAATGTTCACTGGGTTAGAATTAACAATACTTCAACACATCCAATTTACGTAGCAGGGGGTGAAATTTTGGTTGGAGGCCGTCAAGACAGGATGGTTACACGAGATACTATTCTCATGCCGGCAGGTGGTGCAGACCAATATATTTCAGTAATGTGCATTGAAGAAGACCGTTGGAGTGAGAAAGAAAAAAAGTTCTCTTACTTCAGTTATGCAAATCCTTCTCTTCGAAAAATTTTGGAAACAACACATAATCAAGTGTTGATATGGAAAGAAATTTACGGCCAACTCGATAGTTTGAAAATTCCATCACCTACACTAACGTATACAAGTGAGCGAAGTGATAAGCTCCTAATGCAAGAAATGGCTCAATATAGAAATTACATGGATCGGGTTATTTCAAAAAGGGATAGTAATTGGGTTGGAATGATCGCTGTTTCAGGAAATCGTGTGTTGGGGTTAGAAGCTTTTTTGACCAAAGAATTGTTTTATCAACACAGTTCGTATTTGCTGGATGCTTTTATAGAAGAAGCGGTGAGTTTTGGGTCGAAGCTTGCAAAAACAGATGAAGAAATAGCTCAATATATAGATCCCGCACTCATCAGTGAAGCATCGCAACAACAGTATCTAAAAACACATGGGAAATTGACTTATTATCAATTGAAACCCTTTCGATTAACGCTGTTCAGTCAATAGAGAAAATAGCTATCTTTAATTCATGCGGAACTATTTGGTAAAAACACCTTGGTGGCTTAGAGTGCTTTATCCTAGCGGGTTTTGGCGAAATCCAGCTAAAAGCGGCAAGGTAGTTTACCTCAGTTTCGACGATGGCCCGCATCCTACCATTACACCCTTTGTGTTGTCTGTGTTGGAGGAATACAATGCAAAAGCTACCTTCTTTTGTATTGGTGACAATGTGCGAAAATTTCCGCAAATTTTTCGGCAGATTATTGATCGAAATCATGTAGTTGGAAATCATACGTTTAATCACTTGAACGGGTGGAAAACGGATGACGAAACTTACCTCAACAACATTCGTGAAGCTTCCCAATTAATTCCATCAAATGTATTTCGGCCTCCTTATGGTCGCATGAAAAAAAGTCAGTGGCGATTGTTGAAAAAAGCGTTTCCTGAAATGAAAGTGATTATGTGGGATGTGTTGAGTGGTGACTTTGATTTTCAAATTGATGACATTACTTGTGCGGAGAATGTAATACAAAATGTAAGCAATGGATCAGTTATCGTATTTCATGATTCAGAAAAAGCATTTCCAAGATTAGAGAAAGCATTGCCGAAAGTGATGCAGTTTTTAAAGAAAGAAGGATACCGTTTTGAAGTAATTGATTGATAAACAGAGTGGTATTTTTTGATCAGTTTGTCCTTAAAAAAAGTTGGGCCTGGGTAGACACCCTGGCCCGTTTTTAATCCGTACCCTATGAAAACTGATTTAAAGGTAAATACTTTTTTAATTACGGCAAAGTAATTTCCCGAACCACCCCATTTACCGTGAGGGTTGCTTTGTTATCGCAGGTTCCGGTACCATAATTCAGTTCAGCTACAGGGCTATTGCTTTTTCTCAAAACCACGGTTCCTTGAACGAACCAACGGCAGAGGAATTTCTTAATTAAAGGATTGGTGATTTCGGTTGACCATTGGAACAATTGGCCATTCTTTAGTACAGAACCGTTGGACGCACCGCTTACACTGAATACATCATCGAGTGGTAATAGAGGAGTTCCGTTACCTTCTGTTTGAGTGATTGTTTTCTCACTGTTCCACTCTGAATAGTTACCGTTCGGCTTGGTCAATTTGGCACCCGTAACGGTTATCTTGAAGGCTCTGTTATTTGAAGTACTAACGTTTTGAACCTTGTGCGTTCCCTGAACTTTGATGCTATCTACTTGATAACCATCAAAAGTTGTAGTACTGCTATTGCCCGGAACAATTAACGGACCGGTATACACAGTAATGATCTTTCCTTTTCTAGTACGACCATCGCGTGCGGTACAACCTGCTCCAAAATCAAGAGTAATTTGAAGAGGGAAACGAGCAGGGGCTGCTAATTGGGTATAAGTTACTGTAAAACAGCGAGTTGAGTCAACTCCATTTACTCCGTTTGTTTCAACTGCTCCATCTGTGGTGTTTGAACTGCTGAATACGCCTACACCTGCTCCAACACCCACTTCTGAGTCAACACCAACAACATTGTTGAATACATCGTCAAACACAATATCGGCTTCCGATTGCGCTTGGCCGGTGGCGGCAGCATAGGTTTCTTTGTCGGCTGCGCTATCTGAAGAGCTTTCTTTTTTACATGCACTGAATACTAGGATTCCTGATAAAAGTGCAATACTGGTAAGTCTGGTAATTTGCGGGATCGTTTTCATGATAATGATTTAATTGTTCACAGGGAAATAACGAATATCAGACCAGTTCCATTTCTCATAGTTTAACGCTTTCTTAATTTTTTTTGGGAATTTTGCGTCGATGAAAACACAACTGATTGATACTCATGCCCATTTATACGTAGGTGCATTTTCCGATGATCGAGCCGCTATGATTCAGCGAGCCGTGGAAGCGGGTGTTTCCACCTTTTGTTTGCCCGCCATCGATAAAGACGAGCACCAAGCCCTCTTGAAACTAGCCGACCAATACCCCGAAAACTGCAAACCTATGATGGGTGTGCACCCTTGTTCAATTACGGCAGATTGGAAAGAAGAGTTGGAAATCGCTAAAAAATGGCTCGATACCAAAGATTTTATTGCCGTGGGAGAAATTGGGCTCGACTATTACTGGGACTTAAGTTTCCAAGAACAGCAAAAAGAGGCCTTTCGTACACAAATTCAATGGTCCATAGAAAAGAATCTTCCAATTGTGATCCATAGCAGAAATGCTACGCGCGATTGCATGGAAATTATCAAAGAGTTCCCCAAAGGCACTGTTCGGGGTATCTTTCATTGTTTTTCCGACGATGCCGCTACCGGGTTGGAGATCATCGAAATGGGTTTCTTTCTGGGAATTGGGGGAGTAATTACCTATAAAAAGTCGGGATTGGCCGATGCCGTTAAGCAATTACCATTGGAGTGGTTGGTATTAGAGACGGATGCGCCTTATTTGCCACCTGTTCCTTTCAGAGGTAAAAGAAATGAAAGCAGTTACTTGACCTATATTGCTCAAATGGTGGCTGATGTGAAGGAGCTGAGCTTAGAAACAGTGGCGGAACATACAAACAGGAATGCGAAAAAAATATTCGCAATCTGACCTTGCAATTGTATTTTTGCTGCCCTTATTTCAACCCAAGTACGGAAGAGTGCAGGAGTGGTTGAACTGGCACGCCTGGAAAGTGTGTATACGGGAAACCGTATCAAGGGTTCGAATCCCTTCTCTTCCGCAAATAAAAAAAGAGCTGATTCAAACAGCTCTTTTTTATTTATCAGCTTTTCATAATTATAATGTTGGAGATCCATTGATAGCCTACAAAAGCTATAATGTAAATGAATGACAGTAGATTGTCTAAGGAGCCGTTGAATGCGAGCGCTAAAGCACCGATTCCGATAAGTGCCATACCTGCAGCATACGCCGGATAGAAATATTTGTATTTACTGGTAGATGCCAGATTTCCCAGAGGCACCATCATGGTGAATCCGAACAAAGCCAACGCCGCATACCATTCTATATTGGTGGCAATGGCACCAATTAAACCAACTAGAAACAACAAAAAGCTGATTCCAACTAAGTTTCCACAGAGTTTCTCTTTTGAATTCAGCATGTATTTGCCGTACTTATTAATACGCAGCAACATGATTCCAAAAGGTTTCATGATCCAAGTAGAGATCGCAAACAACGCTAAAAGAATAATGAGGGGAGTGAGGTACTTATCCAGCGTAGGGTTTTTTTCTGCAAGAGTTCTTAAGAGGCGGGTTCCAAAATAGAAACCTAAAATGATGCCCCATTGGTATTTAGAACTTAGGTTCGCCATGAAGAATGAATACTTCAAATAAAGGCGATAGATAAGATTGCTGGCTTTCAGCGCTTCTTTCATTCCATGCTGTGCGTGCTCAAAACCCGGATCAATCTTCAGCGCTTCTTTAAAATGCTCTTTGGCTTTTTGATGGTCACCTTTTTCCAAAAGCCCCCAGCCATAATTCGCATGTGTATAAGCGTTATTTGGGTCTTCTCTTAATGCGCCATGAATGGTCTGAAAACTTTCTTCTTTTCTATTCAGCTTAAGTAAGGAAGTGCTGCGTACGTTCAATGCGCCTACGTTCTCAGGATCTAGTTCTAATGCACGGTCGGCATTTTCCAAGGCTAGTTCGTATTTTTTCTCAACAAGTGCAATATTTGCTTGTAAAGTAAAGTAAGCGGCAATTGTTGGATCGGCATTAATTGCTTCTCCAACAAAGTAACGCGCTTCTGAATAGTTGTTTTGCGCCAGAGCAATTCTGGATTTCATGTAATACAATCTCGAGTCTGTTGGGTCAACAACCATAGCGCGGTCGATAAAGCTTCCGGCTTCTTGGTAGTTGTCTTCTTGTAAACTGATTTCTGCCATGAAAATCAAACTCACCAAATCGTTAGGGTATTCTGCGAGAATATTTTTTAAGATGCGTTTTGCATCGGTATAGCGTTGTTGTTGAATGAGCAGGTGAGCCTGCGCAATTCTTGGGTCACTGAGCATTCGTTCTTATTTCTTAATTTTTAAGTAAGCTAAAATATCATCGTAAAGTCCGGAATCATTGGCGAACAATGCGAAATTTTTCGCAGAGGCAAACCATTCTTGCGTGCTTGGACGGTGCTTTTTTATCGCATTCAACAAATCTTTTGTTTGAAGGGGTGTAGGGACACCGCTATCGAAAGAGGCTTCTAATTTTTCCTCAATTGCGAGGTCGATGATGGCGTCGATATCGGCCCCGGAACAATGTTCTGTCTTTTTTGCCAATTGCGAGTAATCGATCCCTTCGGTTGGCTTAGCTGCCAATTTAAGTTTGAAGATGGCTTCTCTTGAGGCCTCATCGGGAGGTGGAACAAATACAATGCGATCAAAACGACCGGGTCTTCTAAAGGCCGGGTCTAGGTTCCAGGGTGTATTGGTAGCTCCGAGGATGAGCACCCCTTCGTTGTTGTTGGAGATGCCATCGAGTTCTTGTAGGAATTGGTTAATGAGGTGCCTGCTAGCAGATTGTTTCATATCAGATCTGCTGGCGCCGAGAGCATCAATTTCATCGATAAAAATTACACAAGGGGTATTGTTTCGAGCCAGTTCGAAAATATCGTGTAGGTTTTTTTCGCTGTTACCCACCCACATGTCGAGGATGTCATTCAATCCAACATTGATGAATTTGGCGTTCACTTCACCCGCGGTAGCTTTGGCGATAAAAGTTTTACCGCATCCGGGAGGTCCATAAAGCAAGATACCGCCTCCTATTTTTTTTCCGTAGGCTTTGTAAAGTTCAGGGTGTAGGAGCGGTTTTATGATTTTAAGATCGATTTCTTTTTTTACGCCTTGCATACCGCCAACGTTTTCGAATTTAACATCGGGTTTTTCCAGAAAGCGGCTATCGGTCCAGTCTTGTTCTTCTTCGAAGTGAGCGGCGCGCATGCGCAATTCTTCGTCGAGTTCTTGATCGGAGTTGTTAGGGTAGAGTTCGAGCAAGTGTTGGTAGGCTTCCATTGCTTTGCCTCGTTCATTTTCTTTGAGTAAGGCTTTTGCGTGTAGGGTAAGCACTGCGGCATCTAGGGATCCGGCATCGATCAAGGACTCTAGAATAACGTTGCAGGCCGAGTAATTTTCTTTTTTGTAGAAAACGTTGGCCAACCCCAGTTTTATTTTCGTGTCTTGGGTATAATTGAGTGCTTCGGTGTATTCTTTTTCGGCTTCATCAAGTTTGTTGAGCATGATGAGGGTTTCTGCGAGAAGCATTCGCAGGGGCACATTGTCGGGGGAGAGTTTGAGTGCTTCTCGTAGGCTATTTACAGTTTGTTCGTTCATGATTTTATGTTTCGAATGCGTAGGTCAATCGCAAGCGTCGAAAGTACAAAATAACGGCAGAATTGCAAGAAAAGAAAGAATGATGTGGAGGTTGAAATAAGTGTTTTTCGCAGGTTGTTTAGGGGATTGGGGCAGAATTTGTGATGGTTTTAGATATTGGGGAATTGATGCTGTGTGCATTCAATGGTAGTAATCGATTTGTTTCATTATATATGAAAGTGCAACCCCTTCGGGGTTGAATGCCATTGAATCTTTGTTTGGCTACCAAGCTGTAACCCCTTCGGGGTTGGGTTTTTGAAAAGACGGAAGTGGATTGCATTGAGAATTGAAATCGTTGTCTATCTTATTTACATCGTTTGATTATTTGGAGGCAAATAATGTACTGATGTAAATGGGTCGTTGAATACTAAACGGGATCATTTAACATATTGGCTGGTTAAATGCTCCAGCAATGAAACCTTACTTTTTTATCTTATTAAGCGGGTCATTTAAAACTAATGCATGCAAAAGATGCAAGCTCAACCCCGCAAGGGGTTGCAGCTTGGTCGAAAGATGGGAGAGTGGTAAAAGCAACCCTGAAGGGGTTGCACTTTTCTAACCTAGTGATGTAAAATCAAACAAGTGTTTTTCATCAAATTCTATTTTGAACATCTCTAGGGGGAATACCACTGAACAATGGTTTTATTTGAATTGAATGAAAGTGCAACCCCTTTGGGGTTGAACGTCATTAAACCTTTGTTGGTCTACCAAGCTGTAACCCCTTCGGGGTTGGGTTTTCGAAAAGACACAAATGGATTGCTTTGAGAATT
>DGDD01000080.1 GCA_002385265.1 Chitinophagaceae bacterium UBA3961 | reverse complement strand
CGCTCTTCCGATCTAGGACTTGGGAAGGAAGGATTGCAAGAAGTTCTTTTTCTTGCTTACATTGTTCTGGCAACTATTGTAAGTGTTCTTACAGCTCTCAAAAAGCTATCATTGATCCCGATCCTTGGGGTACTAAGTTGTTCCTACTTACTTATTGAGATTCCGGCTATTTCCTGGATCTGGTTTTTCTGTTGGATGGCACTAGGGTTGTGCATTTACTTCCTCTATGGTTATTCACACAGTAAGCTAAAAGCCTAAAAAAGCCCTCTTTTCTTCGTAAATTTGCAGCCTAAACAAGGTAGAAACATGTTTCAGGTTGGAGATACGGTTGTGGTGAAGCATACCAATGACGAAGGTGAGGTGGTGGAAATCATCAATGCGAAAATGGTGGTGGTGCAGGTGAAAGGAGTCAATTTCCCGGTATACACCGACCAATTGGAATACCCTTACTTCAAACGTTTTACAGAAAACAAGCTCTTTCCTCCCGAGAAAGAGAAGAAATACATCGACGATGTGCAGGTTGAAAAAAAGCCCCTCTCTAAGAAAGTAGTAGACGGCGTGTGGCTCACTTTTATCCCTGTAATGCATTCAGATGAATTTGGTGATGATGTAGTAGACGAACTCAAAATTCATTTGGTAAACAGAACAGAATCGGATTATCATTTTCAATATGATCTGAGCTACATTAACAAGCCCGGTTTCGAACTAAAGAATACGATCAAGGCATTCGAAGATTTTTATATTCATGATATTGATTTCGAAACGCTGAACGACAGTCCGGTTTTCTCGGTTGAATTTGCATTGGTAAAACCTATTAAAGGTAAGGCCGACTACCATGAAACCCATTTAAAACTCAAGGCTAAACAAGTATTTCAAAAAATACGAGAAACCCAAGAACAAGGCCATGCTACCTTTTCTTACAGAATCATGGAAACCTGTCCCGACAAGCAAGAAGAAGCAGAAAAACTTGATGTATCGGCACTTACAAAGGCAGGTTATAAGGTGTACGATGCAAGTTTAACGAGGCAACATCTTGAGCCGGCAAAAGGGGTTATAGACCTACATATTGAAAAGCTGGCAATGAATTATGAGAAGCTAAATGCTTTTGAAGCCTTGACGATCCAACTGCAAACTTTCGAAAAGTATTTAGATTTAGCGATTGTTCATCACTTGCCTTCAATGGTTGTAATTCACGGTGTAGGTACAGGAAAACTGAGAGACGAAATACACGAGGCTTTGAAAATGCGAAGAGAGGTGAAAACCTTTGTGAATCAGTATCACCCTTCATATGGATATGGTGCTACTGAAATTTATTTCACTAAAAAATGAGCATAATAACATACTTGCCTTTCATTTTATTGGTTACTGGTATAGCACTATTACCGGGACCGAATATGATGTTATATGTTAGTCAAACCATTGCTTATGGAAGAAAAGCAGGTTGGCTAACTGTGGCGGGTATCACTTCTGCTTTTGTAGTTCACATTACTGCTACCGTTTTAGGAGTAACAGCATTGTTAACAGAAGCTCCAATGGTGTTTTCGACCATTCAAGTAGCGGGCGCTGCCTATCTTGTTTTCCTCGCATATAAAATATGGAAAGCTCCCCCTGTACAAATGCTGAATTTCGAACGGGTTGAACAAATGCCACTTTTGTCTTTTTGGGTTAAGGGATTTGTTGGAAATGTACTCAATCCTCAAACAACCATCCTCTATTTCTCCTTGTTGCCACAGTTCATAAAGCCGGAGCAGGGTCATTTTGTGCAACAAAATCTCACACTTGGGGGTATACAAATGCTGTGTAGCACTGTTACGAATGTTACTGTTGTATATGTTGTAAGCGAAGCCACAGGCGCCATCAATTCCAATCACCGACGTCAACTCATCATTCGCCGAATAATGGCCGCAATTTTAGCGATTTTCGCTCTTAAGCTGCTTTGGGCTAAGCTTCCATAGAACCAAAACACGCCCTCAAGCGTATATTAGTTAAGGCGTAAAATACTAGAGACTAGATTAATTTTGCACCCCAACCTTCATCCTGAACTGAAAACTAAACTTCTTACAATGGACGCCGTTTTTACAACAACGAACAGGATGGACCGCATCCGTACTTCAATTGAATCGCTTCGAAATGAAATCATTTCGCATCCTCTTTATCACATCATTCAGGATGTTGAAGACTTAAAAATATTCATGAAATATCATGTTTATGCTGTTTGGGATTTCATGAGTTTATTAAAGGCTTTGCAATCCGGACTTACCTGTACCAGTTACCCTTGGTTTCCGGTAGGTTCCGCCAATACTCGATTTTTGATCAATGAAATTGTTGTTGGGGAAGAATCTGATGTTGACGAGAATGGAATTCGGATGAGCCATTTTGAATTGTACTTGCAAGCGATGAAGCAAGCGGGTGCTTCAGCCTCTTCAATTGAAACTTTTATAAAAGTGCTTCAATTGACCAATGATTTTGATGGCGCATTCAACGCCGCAAATACCCCCAGGGCAGCTCAAAACTTTGTGACGAATACGTTTGATGTAATAAATACCGGTAAAGCACATGTGCAAGCGGCAGTATTTACTTTCGGTAGGGAAGATCTGATTCCGGGAATGTTCATGGAACTTGTTCGTGACCTTCACCAGAAATTTCCGGAAAGCATTGGAACATTCAAATATTATTTGGAGCGTCATATAGAAGTGGATGGAGATCATCACAGTCATCTTGCTACTGAAATGACTGCAGCGTTGTGTGGAAATGATGATCAGAAATGGAGTGAAGCTGAACAAGCAACCGTTCTCTCGTTAAAACATCGAAAACTATTGTGGGACGGTGCTTACGATGAAATTCGGGCTCGCCGCAACTAATCAGTATCTTTGTTGAAACTACAAACCGGGTTATCGCTTCCAGTAATGGGGGAGGAAAGTCCGGACAGCGCAGAGCATTGCACCGGTGAATAGCCGGGTCTCAGTAAAATGGGAACAGATAGTGCCACAGAAAATTACCGCCTTTGGGCAACCAACGGTAAGGGTGAAAACGGGAGGTAAGAGCTCCCGGCAGCCAATAGTAATGTTGGTTGGGGGTAAACCTTGCATGCTGAAATGCCACGTATACCGGTTAAGGAATGACTCGTTCCGTTTGTTGGCAACAGCAAGAGCCGGAGGGTAGGCAGATGGATCTTAACGCGCAAGTGTTAAGACAGATAAATGATAACCGCTTCTTCGGAAGTACAGAATCCGGCTTATAGGTTTGTAGTTTTATTTCTTTCCCAAATAACTTGTGATTTCCATACCAAGGGCAACAGACACATGAATGAGAAATCCACTGGTAATTTTCCCGGATCGAAGGGCTAGTACTCCCAATATTGTTCCACCAAAATAAGAACTGATGCATTCAGGAAGCGGCTTTCCGAAATGAATGGCACAATAAAAACTTGCCATGGTTAGAATGGCATGTTCTCCTAAGAATTGAAAAGCAGCTATTCCCAATAAACCGCGGAAGAATACCTCGATAATCAGGAAATCAAAACTGTAAAGGAGTTCAAAAAAAAGTAGTTGAACCTTAGATGCGCCTTGTTCTATTAAACTGCTCATTTTGGGGTACTGAGCTAGAAAGCCCGGTTGGAAACCGGCCCAAAAAAGCAATGGAATCATTATAAGCCAGCAAACCAGAATAATTCTCCAAGGAACATTTTTCCAGCTAAATCCAGGGATCCATCCTATGCCCCCCAGTTTTCTAAAAAACCAAACAGTAGTAACTAAGATAACGATGTCTTTCACGAGCCAATGAAACAAAGGTTTTTCCCATTGATGTGGTACAAATGATGGGAAATAGATCGTCCATTCACTATGATAAGGAATGGATTTGAATGAAAAGATCAGAACAGCCGTTATGAAAAAAAGATAGAAGTCCTTTGTAAGTGTAAGTTTATAATACTTTTTATGAATCAGAACAGAAACTCCATAGATCAAAGTAAAAATTCCCACGAAAAACAGCAGTTGCCAACCGAGCGACCATGCTAACATGGCTTTTGAAATTTTGAAGTAGAAATTCAAAAATACAGTGAATCCCACCCAAACACTATTCCATAGCAAAGCCCATGGATGCTGTACTTTAAAGAATTGAATGATGTGATGGAGGAAGGATTTCATGAAGCCAACATGCGTGAGTCGAAAGGTAATTATTTACCTTCAAAACTGGCTTTCATTTTATCGAGAAGCGAGGTTGAAATCATCTTTTCTGCGAGATGAATCATGTTTGAAAATGCTTTGGCATGAGAGATGCCATGACCAATGATAACAGGTTTGGCTACTCCTAGAACTGGCGTGCCACCATAGTTTTCATAATCGAAGCGATCGAAATATTCGTGTTCGATTTTCTTTTCCTGAGTGATGGCATGGAAGGATTCCAATAATTTCAGCACCACATTGCCGGTGAACCCGTCACAAATCATCACATCGGCTTTGTTTAATAATACATCCCGACCTTCTACATTTCCAACGAAATTGATTTCATTGTTTTCCTTCAAAAGTGGGAAAGTAGTTTGAGCCAACACATTTCCTTTTCCCTCTTCTTCGCCTATATTCAAGAGCGCAACTCGAGGGTTGTCAATTCCAAGGATGTTTTTTGCGTACAAAGAACCTAGAATCGCAAATTGATTCAAATGTTCAGGCTTGCAGTCGGCATTTAAACCAACATCAAGCAATAATCCGGTGCTACCATCTTCTTTTGGTATAACGGTAGAAATGGTGGGGCGTTGAACTCCTTCAATGGCTTTGATGCTAAACAAAGCACCAACCAACATCGCACCTGTATTACCGGCACTGATAAAGGCTTCTGCCTTACCTGAGGCCAATAGGTGGTATCCGATGCCAATAGAGCTGTGAGGCTTTTCTTTGAGCGCTTTGGTGGGGTGTTCGTTGTAACCGATTACTTGAGGAGCATGAACGATTTTGTAAGCAGTAGGGGGGATTCCCTGTTCGTTCAATAAAGGTTGAAGGACGGCTTCATCACCTGTTAAAACAAGCATAGCCGGAGTTGATACCTGTGATAGATACAATTGAATACCTTTCACCGCTTCTAACGGTGCAAAGTCTCCTCCCATCATATCAATACAGATAATCATCTCCGGCGATGGCTTTATATTTAAAAGGCTTATTTAATTGGAGCGGTTTCCGCTACAACCTTCCCTTTGTAATATAATTTTCCTTCGCTAACGTGAGCGCGGTGACGAACGTGGATCTCACCAGTTGTGCTGTCTTTGCTTAAAGTAACTTTCACAGCTTTGTAGTGCGTTCTTCTTTTAGCACCTCTTTGTTGCGAATGTC
>DGDD01000205.1 GCA_002385265.1 Chitinophagaceae bacterium UBA3961 | reverse complement strand
ACTCCGAAATTCAGAGACTAATCTGTGTCAATCTGCTTTAATCTGAGCTATCCGTGGTCAAAAAATACTTCGCGACTTCTTCGCGCAGAACTTAATAACTTAAAACTCAACAACTCAAAACTTGATCTAACGGGAATCAGACGTGAAAAAAGAAAAAGGAGAAATACTGTGTCGTCTTAATCGATTTGCGGACAACTCAACCCCGGGCGGGGTTTCACATTGGTAGCCACTATCTTTCTAGTTCGCAAGTGTAACTGTCCGGCTGCGCCTGCTGCGAGAATTAGGATTCTCGAAGCAGGTATTGGATGCAGACGGTTCTTACACACAGGAATTGGAACTCCGTGGTTAATCTCAGACGTTGGATTTTACTTGTGGTTTGACAAGGATATAATGTAACTAGTGTAACCTTGGTTCTTCTAGGACAAATGATTCTAAAAACTGAGGACTTGGATCTTGGATTTTGTGGTTTTCCCAGGACTTACTGGATCTTCAACTGGAAATTGTGAACTCGTAACGGATATGGATTGTGATATTGGATCGAAAAAAAGAAAGTTGATTGATATTGGATTTTTTCGGTTTTTCGGACAATTGGAATTTCTTGGTCTTTCTCTTGGATATTTGGATAGATTGATATCATATCAATCAACTTCTGACACAAAAGTACAGTGCTTTCATTCCCTACACAAGAGCAGAATTGCCCAATTATTCGCATACAGTATTTCCCTCGCTTTGCGTTGAAATACGCCTAGAAAACTAGTAATACTGCGCAAAAATGATGCGTAGTTTTACGATTGTAGAATCAGGTTAAAAAACAAAAGCCGCTCTAGGAGCGGCTTTTGAAATTGATGTAAGCGAATTCACTTATCGTTGTTTTGCTTGAATGACGTCGTATTTTGTTACAATGTGGTAATTCCCCGCTTCGTCTTTTGCAAGTACTGCACCGATATCCTTGGTTATCATATTGCTTAAGCGCTCTACCGGAGTTTCAAAATCAACTACCGGATAAGCTGCTTCTGTAACTTCTCCTACTGTAGTGGCTTTAATATCAATTCCTTTCAATAGGGCATTGAATAATCCGCTTTCACTGATCGATCCAATGATCTCAGAACCATTGGTTACGGGAATATTCTCAATGTTGAATTTCTTCATCAAGTCTACAGCACTCTGAACTGTATCGGTTGTAGTTACCGTCAATAACTTTTGTTTCGCTCCTCTGCTGGCAACAATGTCTTTGAATGTTTTCACATCCAAAAATCCTCTTTCAATCATCCATTGATCATTGTAGATCTTCGCCACATATCTGCTTCCATGATCATGGAAAATACATACTACAACATCGCTTGGTTTCAATTGATCTTTCAATTGCATCAATCCTTGCAAACAACTTCCGGCACTGTAACCGCAAAACAATCCTTCTTCCTTGGCTAATCTACGTGCCATTACAGCCCCGTCTTTATCCGTTACTTGTTCGAAGTGATCAATCACACTCATATCGTAGTTCTGCGGAACAAAATCTTCTCCAAATCCTTCACTGATATAAGGGTGTACTTCATTCATATCAATTTCGCCTGTTCTAAAGTACTTAGTTAACAAAGAGCCATAAACATCAATCGCCCAAATTTT
The DNA here is from genome assembly GCA_002385265.1 of Chitinophagaceae bacterium UBA3961. Classification (GTDB taxonomy): domain Bacteria; phylum Bacteroidota; class Bacteroidia; order Chitinophagales; family Chitinophagaceae; genus Endoryza; species Endoryza foliicola. The sequence continues at coordinate 2,772 of DGDD01000205.1, read as the reverse complement.
TATGTTTGGATTTTTTTCTTTCAAATACATCGCTGTTCCGGTTATCGTTCCACCGGTTCCTGCAGTACATACGAGGTGTGTAATCTTTCCATCGGTTTGGTTCCAGATCTCAGGACCGGTGGTTTCATAATGCGCCAATCGATTCGCCAAATTATCGTACTGATTAAAATGAAACGAATTGGGAATTTCTTTCGCGAGTCGTTTCGCCACACTGTAATAACTGGCAGGATCTTCAGGCATTACGTTGGTTGGACAAACAATTACTTCTGCACCTACCGCTTTTAAAATATCAGCCTTCTCTTTCGATTGTTTATCAGTGGTCACAAATATAGATTTGTACCCTTTCACAACGGCAGCTAAAGCCAGACCCATTCCTGTATTTCCACTGGTGCATTCAATGATAGTGCCTCCGGGTTTTAACAATCCCTTCTCTTCGGCCACTTCTACCATTTTTAATGCCATACGATCTTTAATACTGTTCCCGGGGTTGAAATAATCCACTTTGGCAAGAATAAGACCCGGTAAGTCCTTCGTGATCTTGTTAAGCTTGATCAACGGGGTGTTACCGATCGTCTCTAAAATGTTATTTTTGATATCCATAGACATGATTTGCGTTGCAAAACTACAACTTTAAGCCCTCATGCGTTGTTAAACTAATGTCAGAAATGGACAAATTACCCAAATCACATATCAAGGCATATTTTGTGAGCGGACTTGGAGGCGATCGACGCCTCTTTGCTTCCATCGAATTGCCCGAATATGTTGAGCCGGTTTATTTGGACTGGATTCCGGCTTTGAAACAAGAATCTTTAAAAGAGTATGCTTACCGCTTGGGAGCTGCAATTCCCAATCAAGAACCATGCATATTGGTAGGACTGTCGATGGGAGGGATGATTGTAACAGAATTAGCCAATATAAAGAATTGTCAAAAACTAATACTGATTTCAAGTACTCCAACAAGCAACGGTTTACCATTTTGGTATCGATGGGCAGGTGGAATAAAGGCTGAAAAATGGGTGCCTTTATCATTCATCAAAGCGGGGTCTTTATTAAAGCGTTTTTTTTCAACTGAATCAGGCAATGAAAAAGAGTTATTGCGCGACATGATTCGCAATACAAAAGCCGAACACTTGCGTTGGTCCATGTCGGCAATCATTCACTGGAAACAATCGGAATTTCCACAAAGTATTGTACATATTCATGGGTCAAAGGACAGGATCATCCCTATTCGTTTGCTACGTCCAACCCATGTAATTCCCGGAGCAGGTCACTTAATGATTCTCCAACAAAGTGAACGGATCAATGAAATACTAGAAGCCGAACTAAGCGGATTGAATAAAACATTCTAGTACCTCATTCTCTGAGGCCTACAAATCATCGAATTATCCAATTACCTCATTATTTTCCTTTTCCCTACCTTTGCTCCCCTCATTGATTTTTGTGGATAGAATTTAAAATTATGGATGTAAAGTACCTTAGTAAGATCGCCGAAAATTTAGGCCTTAGTTTCAAGCAAATTGGAAATGTATATGATTTGCAGGCCGAAGGAGCCACCATTCCTTTCATGGCTCGTTACCGTAAAGAAGCAACCGGAAATTTAGATGAAGTGAAGATCGCAGAAGTGGTGAATTCCATTCAGTATTTTTCCGAGTTAGAGAAAAGAAAAGAAACCATTATCAAAACCATTGATGGATTAGGAAAACTCACCCCGGAATTAAAAAAGAAAATCGAAGATTGTTTCGACGCTACCACACTTGAAGATATTTATCTGCCGTACAAGCCGAAAAGAAAAACGAGAGCAACTCAAGCAATTGAAAAAGGGTTGGAACCATTGGCGCAACAGCTATTGCTACAAACTAATGAAGATCCTGAAAAATTGGCTGAAGCTTTTGTGAAAGAACCGGTGAAAGATATCAAAGAAGCCCTTCAAGGCGCACGCGATATTATTGCCGAACAAGTGAGTGAGCATGCCCAAGCGCGCGATAAAGTACGTCAATTGTTCAATGAAGAGGCTGTATTGTATTCAAAAGTACTGACCAGTAAAAAAGAAGAAGAGGAAGCACAGAAATACCGCGATTATTTTGAATTCAGTGAACCACTGGCCGATTGTCCCTCACACCGCATTTTGGCAATTAGAAGAGGTGAAAAAGAAGGCTATTTGGTAATGGATATTACCATCAATAAAGAAACTGCGGTGGAAGCCATCACTCCACTGTTTGTAAAAGCCAATAACGCCGCATCAAAAGAAGTGAAAAAAGCGGTAGAAGACGCCTATGATCGATTGCTGAAATCATCCATTGAAAATGAATTCCGTTTAGTGAGTAAGAACAAAGCCGATGAAGAAGCCATCAATGTGTTCGCAGAAAACCTACGACAATTGTTACTGGCATCGCCCTTAGGCTCCAAGCGAGTATTGGCACTCGATCCGGGCTATCGTACCGGTTGTAAAGTGGTGTGTTTAGATGCGCAAGGAAACTTCTTGCACAATTCCACAATCTATCCGCATCCCCCTCAGAATGAAAGCTCCAAAAGTATCGCCGAGTTGAAATTCTTGGTGGATCGATATGATATTGAAGCAATCGGTATAGGAAACGGTACCGCCGGAAGAGAAACCGAGCAATTGGTGCGAAGCATCGATTTTGGAAAACAAGTGAGCGTGTTCCAAGTGAATGAAAGCGGCGCTTCTATCTATTCAGCATCAGAAGTTGCGAGAGAAGAATTTCCTGATCAAGATGTTACGGTACGCGGTGCTGTTAGTATTGGTCGTCGTTT
>DGDD01000098.1 GCA_002385265.1 Chitinophagaceae bacterium UBA3961 | reverse complement strand
ATGCTGTAGTGGGTATGGGTATTCCTCAACCCATTGCTTTGGTGGTTTTATCAGCTGCCGGGAAAGCGGCTCCTAAAGAAGAGCTCATTCAATCGCTTGAAAGCACGCTCAAACAATTGAATCCTGAACTAGAGCACCACGAGCAAGTGAAAAAAATAGTGATCATGAAGGAAGATTGGAGCATTGAAAACAACATGCTCACGCCAACTTTAAAAATCAAACGCAATGAATTAGAAAAATTGAAAGTTCCCATATACCCTAAATGGTATGAACAAAAAGGGGCTGTGATTTGGGAATAGTCAATTTCTGTACTCAATAGTTTAACATCGATATAAACGAAGGGCTGCTTTGCAGCCCTTCGTTTTTTAAAACATGACTCGTCTTAATTTCTATTTCATTTTCTTGTACCCAACTAGCTTAAAGCGTTAATTAATTTTTATAAAAACTTCTTTTAATATTTTATATGCTCTTTTTAGCTGCTTTCTCCCCCTCAATGCTGTATTTTTATAGCTAGAATACACATTCATGAAGAGACTCTTTTTTTCTTTACTTTCGCTGGCCGCTGTTTACAGCACAAGTGCACAGCAACCTGCTTACAAGGATCCTAAGTTACCCATTCCCGTTAGAGTAGAAGACCTGCTCAGCAGAATGACTCCCCGAGAGAAATTTTTCCAATTGTTTATGATTCCGGGAGAAATTGACAGTACAAAACCCGATCAATACAAAGATGGACTATTCGGCTTTCAAGTAAGCGCAGGTGGCGGCAGCGACGCAGGTGGCCAGCTTCTTAGCTATAACACGAAAGAAACGGCCCTCGCACTAGCCAATAAAATCAACAAACAGCAAAAATACTTTGTAGAGAAAACCCGCTTGGGAATTCCTCTTCTTCCTTTTGACGAAGGCTTACACGGCCTGGTTCGTCAGGGTGCTACTTCTTTCCCTCAGTCAATTGGATTGGCCGCTAGCTTCGATACTGCACTGGTAAGTGCTATTGGCGCTGCTATTGCCATTCAAAGTAAAGAAAGAGGCATTCGTCAAATTCTCTCACCCGTAATCAACATCGCTAGCGATGTGCGTTGGGGAAGGGTTGAAGAAACTTATGGTGAAGATTCTTATCTCACGAGTCGCATGGGCGTAGCCTACATGAAAAGCTTTGAAACAAGAGGCGTTATCACCACTCCTAAGCACCTGTTGGCTAATGTAGGAGATGGAGGTCGCGATAGCTATCCCATTTATTGGAACGATCGCTTCTTACAAGAAATTCACCTGCCGCCTTTCAAAGCAGCATTTGAAGAAGCAGGTACCCGTTCTGTAATGACTTCATACAACTCAGTGAATGGTACGCCCATGTCTTCTAACTATGATCTGCTGACCCGAATTGTAAAAAAACAATGGGGCTTTGGTGGGTTCATTATATCAGATGCTAGTGCCGTAGGCGGCGCTTTGGTGTTGCACAAAACAGCCAAAGACTATCCGGAAAGCGGTAAGCAAGCGGTTGAAGGCGGACTAGACGTGATCTTCCAAACCGAATTCAAACACCATGAATTGTTTGATCCTCATTTCTTGGATGGCAGCATGGATACCGCCCGAATCAACGATGCTGTTCGAAGAGTGCTGACGGCCAAATTTCAACTGGGTCTTTTTGAGAATCCGTATGTTTCGGTTGATCCGGCAGCTTTTTCCGACTTGAACAAAGCCCGTGAATTGGCGCGTGAAGCGGCACGCAAATCAACCGTTCTACTTAAAAATGCAAGAGACGTTCTTCCAATCGCAAACAATACTCAAAAAATTGTAGTAATTGGAGAGGAAGCAAAAGCTGCACGATTGGGCGGTTATAGTGGCCCTGGGGTTAACCCCATCAGCATATACGATGGACTGAAAGCAGGTATCGATAAATCGCAAGAACTCTTCTATGCTCGCGGAGTAGGACTGAAAACAGACAGCTTCGAAGTTATTCCTTCAAAATTCCTTACCACTGCAGATGGCAAGCAAGGGTTAAACGCGAGCTATTACAGCGGCATTCAAATTACAGGGAAACCAACTACGGCTCGAATTGATGGAACCATCAACTTTAACTGGACACTCTTCCCACCCGATGCATCTTTAACACCTGATTTCTATGCTGCAGAATGGAATGGCTTCATAGAAGGACCCGGCGGAAATGAATACAGAATTGGACTAGAAGGCAACGAGGGATTTAGAATGTATATAGACGGCAAATTGGTAATTGATGCTTGGGACAAACGCACTTACCGCAGCCATGTGATTAACTACACCTTCAAAAAAGGAAGAAAATATGCACTTAAAATTCAATTCTATGAAACCATTGGCACCAACGCCACTATTAAATTAATTTGGAATGCGGGCATCAAAGACAATCTGAATCAACGAATCAAGGAAGCAGTAATGCTTACGAATTCTTCTGATGTAGCAATTGTTGTAGCAGGTATCCATGAAGGTGAGTTTCAAGATCGTGCATTTCTTTCCTTACCCGGAAATCAAGAAGCCATTATCAAAGCGGTTGCTGCTACAGGTAAACCGGTTATTGTAGTGTTGATTGGTGGCAGTGCCATTACCATGAACAACTGGATGGACGATGTTGAAGGCATCCTTATGGGTTGGTATCCCGATCGGAAGAGCACA
>DGDD01000041.1 GCA_002385265.1 Chitinophagaceae bacterium UBA3961 | reverse complement strand
TGGGAAACGGCTGATACAACAGGTGCAGGAACGGGTGCTGCCTCTTTTGCTTTAAACTGATAGCGATATGCTTTTGCAGCGGGATCAATAGACCAAAAAGATGTACCAAGAACTACTTCTATTTGCTTCCATATCTTATCAGCGCTATCTGAAGTATTCAGTTCAACCTCCAATGGTGTTCCCTCAGCACTCAACTCCTCACCATTCACTTCCATAAATCTTCTTAAAACCTTTGAGCCTTCCGCATATTCAAAATTAAAGGCCATTGAAGTTTCAGACAAAGCAAAAGTGAAGCATTGTTGATCGGGTATAGAATAGCCTTCGATACAACGGTCCATACTAAGAAAGATCAGTGTTCCCCGTTCAGTAAAATAAACATCGCAAAGCACATCGTCTTTCCAATTAGAAGATGCTTCTTCAAAATAAATCTCTTTTTCAAAAACTACATTGAAGCCGAGTGCCTCCCACAGTTGTTCTTCTCTTCCTTGAAAATTACCATTAATTGCAATTCCTGATACATTGAATCCCATAGTTAATTTTAGTTTAAAGACTAATTGAATTGAGAAAACTACCAGCTCGAAAATTCTTCATCACGTTCCCTTCTTAGTCTTTCTGTTAAATCAATTTTTGCACCTTTTAATAAATATACTGAAATCTCCTTCTCTCGAGCATTTAGGTTGATGCGCTTAGCAGCTAAATAAACCGTATCGAACAAAGGACGTTCCTCCTTTCTATCTTTGTCTTCATCTCCTCCATGGCGCACCAAAATAACATCGGTATACTTTTTTGAAAGATCAAGCCATGAAATATAATCTGCATCAAAGGAAGAAGCAATTAATTGTGGATTTTTCTTGTAATAATTGATGGCGGAAGCCTGACCGTAGTCTTGGCACAACACCAGCAAGCCCTCTTTGTTTGGAAAAGCTGTGTAAACACTGTCAACCACCAAGGCCATCTCCTTCCAACCCAACATATCGGCAAAATCTTGTGGCATGGTGTGATCCTTACCGTCTTCCCAACGAAGCAGGCCATATCTCTTGTAAGTTTCTTGATGCTGAAGAATATAGTCGGGGTCGAAATTCGGGAAGGCAATGAAATACATTCTTGCAAAAACCAACAGCGGCAATGCCATCATCACGTACGTCAGCACTTTCTTCCAGCCCATCGTCCAGTTCTCTGTAATATAAACCGCGCCAAATGCAATGAAAATGGGATACAGGCCAATGGAATAATAATTCTTTGCTTTTAGATAAGTGAAAAGAGACAGCGTAAAAACAAATGTCCAAAACAAAAATCGAAAGGGTTTAAATGCATCGTAACGCCAAAAGGCCAGCAAACTAAATAAGATCACAAAAACAGCACCTGTAAAAAATAACAATTGATCTTTTAGAAAATCAAGTCTGTTTACATTCACCAGCTGTTGCTCTTTCAGCAATTTCATGTGATGCCAAAAAGGAAAATGGTGTTGGTATTGCCAAAACAAATTTGGAAGTACCAGTACAAAAGCCACAAGCACTGCCAAATAGAATTCTTTTCTGACGAATATACTTCTAAGAGGAGTGAGTAATACCGCCGGAATCATTGCTATCAAGAGAAAAGCAATATTGTATTTATTGAGAAAACCGATCGCGAATACTATTGCTGCGAAGTAAAGCCATTTGCTTTGATTGGATTGTACATAAGAAACTCCTGTGTATAGAAATGCTGTCCAACATAAAACATCCAAAGAATTGGGCTGATATAAGGTATTTAAGCGAAGTAAAACCGAAAAGCAAACTCCAAGTGAAGCCAGAACCAGTGCAAACATTGAGCCACCGAGTTTTTCAACAGTTTTCCAAACCAATACCATGGTTAAAGCACCAAACAAGGCGGGAAAAAACTTCACCCAAAAAACTCCATTGCCCAGCCATTTAATAAGGGTAGAGATCCATGAAGTAACGGGAGGAACGGAAATGAAACCCCAATCTAAGTGATTGGCTTGGTCCAAATGCAAATACTCGTCACGCTGCAAATCGTATGCGGAACTCAGCAAAATATATTGGAGAAAGAATTTCAGCAATACAAAGCCAAGAAGGATTAGGTTTCTATTTTTCATGGTTGTAACAAGATACAAAATAGATCTTTTCGTACATTTAATTGAGCACACATTCAACTCTTTTATCATGCAAACCCGTCGCAGTTTTCTTCAACAATCGGCTCTTTTGAGCATGGGGACTCTTGTATCCCCGAGTGAATTATTTGAATCGAAGCCCTACTATTTTGACTTGCATTCACATCCGGGTGCATTTTTCTATAAGGGTAGTGGCGAATATGGTGGCGACGAAGGTGTACACAAAACCTTTCTTGAAATGAATGCGGCCGGGGTTTCAGGCGTGTTTGTGAGTTTGGTAGGCGATATGTCCCTGCTTCAAAAAACTGCCACCGGCATCAAACCCGTAAAAGCTTATGCAAAAGGAGAAGGGAAAGCGGAATATCAAAAACAAATGGGAATCATTAAATCGCTGCTCGCTAAAGAACCTGTTCAATTGGCAACTAAAAAAACATCGATTAACAGCAAATCGTCTCAGGTGGCCGTTTACCTTTCTTGCGAAGGCGGCGATGTATTAGAAGGAAGTACTGATTTGTTAGATCAAATGTATAATGACGGTATTCGTTCATTGCAACCTATGCACTACGCTCCGAATCCGCTCGGTGATGTTCAAACAGAAGCCCCTCAATTCAACGGGCTTTCTGCAGTAGGAAAAGAAGTGATCAAAAAATGTAATCGTTTGGGGATTCTAATTGACATGGCTCACGCCAGTTTCGATACGGTAAAAGATACAGCAGCCATTACCACAGCTCCTTTGATCTTATCACACAGCATTCTTCAATTAGCCGAAGAACGCCCTATTGGCAAACGAGCCATCAGTATTGAGCATGCTAAACTCATTGCATCAACGGGTGGTGTGGTAGGCGCTTGGCCCTCGGGCTTCAATACAAGCTTCGAAGATTATGTAACCAATATTAAACGTCTTATTGACGCCATCGGAATTGATCATGTTGGAATTGGAACAGATATGGACAGCAATTTCAAACCCGTACTCAACTCCTATTTGCAATACCCCACCCTTGCAGCCGCATTGGAGAACAAAGGATTTACTAAAGAAGAAGTGAGAAAAGTGATGGGAGAGAATGCGAAGCGAATAGTGAGTAATTAATAATTAATAAGTAATAATTAATAATGGGACAGCTCGAAATTAAAGAGACCCCTTCAATTCACATCCAACCGTTAACCAATCTAATGTCCTCTTATCAATGCTCTTGTCTCTACGTGGGAATTGGCATATCGCCAGATGTTGTATATTCGTTCAGTATGTATAATACAAATTGCCTGCATATCAACCTGAGCTCACCAAAACCCACCAACACTAATTCTTACCCGTATCAACCTCCATCACCTTCGCTGTCAAACCTCTCACCGGTCTTAGTAATTCCAATCCCACCCCAAAACCCAGAAACTCTCTATCCAATTCTCGATTCGGTATTACATGTATACTAAAATAGGACCACCCACTTTTTTGATACAGCAATTGCTGCGTTTTATGTATGGGCTTGGTGATAATATAAGGTGAATTGTTATAATCGGCCCGAAACTGAATTTCAATTGGCTTCTCATCTCGGCCACGTGTAACTCCTACAATTGGATCGAAATAGGTTTTGGGATCAAACCATTGATCTTTGTAATACACCGCAGATTTGCATACCCGAAATCCTTTGATACGATCTAGGGCCAAAGCCATGATATTCTTGCTTTTATTATGACACCCAAATAAAAACCATCTGTTTCTGTATTCCTTTAATAGATACGGATGAAGCCAAATCACACTTTTGCCACGAGCTTTAAAACTTTGATATTCGATGGCTAGCACTTCCTTGTTTACGATATGCTTGTACAAAGGTTCTAGCCAATTCAATCCCGTCAGCAATTCATTCTTCTCAAAATCAATCACCGGATCAACCTTGTTCTGTTCACTATAGATCTTGTCCTCAAGTCGTTGCACCATTTCCGACACTTCCCTAAAATGATGAAAACCCTTGAACTGCTGCAATAGCTGCGACACTTCTTGCAGTATTTCTAAGTCTTGACCACTCAATGGACTGTTCGCAATACTGAAATCGGGGTCTTCATATGTATAGTATTTCTTATCCTTAACCACAATGGGAGCATTGTATCCGAGCGCAGCCCCTCTCATCGCTTGCAAATCTAACCGAATGGTTCTCAAGCTAATAGCCTTACCATACACACCCGCTTCGTCGAGCGCTTGATCGCAAGCCTCCATCAAATCTTCTATGGTCCATTTCCTTCTCCGGTTCTGCAAACAGCGATCAATGGTACGGTAACGAATGAGCGCATTTCGGTTAATGGGCATCTTTTTTTCAGAAAATTAAAAAATAATTTTTACTGTGCAAAAAGATTGCACAGTGGCATTTCAATTTTACATCATGAACGAAACGAATACCAAAAATGATTATAAAAAGCTTGCTGAAAGGCAAGAGTCGTTACAAAAGGAGTGGTTCTGTTCCACCACTGTGCTACAAAAATGCTTTGTTGTATTCAGTAAATGTAGCGACACCAAGTGCGGGTTCGAATCCCGCTTGACGGTTCGTAGTCAATAACTCAACGGCAGAGTACCACTAGGATGTGTAAAAGAGCGTGTTCTCTATAAACAACACAAAGAGCGGTTCCCTCTTTAAAAAGAACAAACCATTGCCCTTACTAACATCCTTCTTGATATTCAAAAACGATGTTCCTGGGCAAACACTTGAACCGGAAAACGATTCTGCTAAAGTGAAAAGCATTCAAAAAAGCTAGGGCTTCAAGTACGATCCTTTTCACCTAAAATGAAATCCAATCCAGTTCCGTGACTTGAACTTGAGTAAGCGCAGTGGTTCTTTTCAATTTTTAGATAACAAGATAAAACTAGACTTATGTTACAGTATTTAAAAGTAAATGAATATCAAATTGCCCTTGTTTTTAAAGGCGAAGTGTATAAGAATATATTGGAAACAGGCAACTACTGGTTGTGGAATAAACATGCCATTACGTTCACTAAAAAAGGAAAGTTCATTCCACCCATTGAGATGCAATACTTATTAGTTGATGAAAAATTAAAAGCACAACTGCATGTTATTGAAGTGGCAGATCAGGAGATTGTTATCGTATTTGAGGACGGTCGTTTCAAAGAAGTATTAACCGCCGGAAACCACTTGTATTGGAAAAGCTTTGTAAACTATAGTTTCCAGCGCTACTCTATAAAGGAATTAGAAGTAGGCACTTCCGTTGATCGTGGTTTGTTGAACAAACCGGAGTTAAGTGAATACATCCGAATGGTAGAAGTGAACAACTACGAACAATGCGTATTGATGGTGAATGGAGTAGTGGAACGAATAATTCCGGCGGGAACCTACTATTTCTGGAAAAACGAACAACGTATCCAATTAGCACGTGCTGATATGCGTATACAACAACTAGAGTTGAACGGTCAAGAGATCTTAAGCTCCGATAAAGCCGGATTACGAATCAATGCTTGGGCGCAATACAAAATTGTAGATGTTTTGAAAGCAGTAATTGATACGAAAGAGACGGAACGCCAATTTCACATTGCACTGCAATTGGTATTGCGTGAATATGTTGCCGGTTTCTCCTTCGATCAATTGTTGGAAAAGAAAGAAAGCATAGCCGCATTTGTTATGGAAAAAGCGCAAACAGCGGCGAATTCCTTAGGATTGGAATTGCTCGGATTTGGGATTCGAGACATCATTTTGCCGGGCGATATTAAAGAAATAATGAACCAAGTGTTGGTTGCAGAAAAGAAAGCTCAGGCCAATATCATCACACGTCGTGAAGAAACCGCCAGCACCCGAAATCTTTTAAATACCGCGAAATTGATGGAAGAAAATCCAATGTTGTGGAAATTGAAAGAAATGGAATACATGGAACGTATCACCGATAAAGTTCAGAGCATTAGTTTGAACTCCGGTGGGAATGTAGTGGGACAGTTACAACAACTGTTCGGCGCTAAATAGAAACTAGAGTCTGGAAAGAAGAGTACCGTTCTCTTCTTTCCTCATATTGAAAACAAGTAATTTTACAATAATGAAGATGAATGGAACCACTTTGAAAGTACTGGGATTCCCTGAATCACCGATAATGGCCGCATTACTGAAAATAGTAAACGAAGAGCTAAAAGATCATAACGAATCAGAACTAACGAATGAATTGAGCGAATTAGCAGCGCATCCAGCTAAATTTATTGAACATCCTGTTTATGGAACCATTGCAAAAGAACTGTGCAAACCTTCGGCCGACGAAGATGTCATCGAATTGAACAATGCACCACTCCAAGTAAATGCCTACGGTGCAGATTTCATTGAAGCGGGAGCTTTTAGTCAGATGCATAACGCTGCTCGACTTCCCATTAGCGTTGCCGCAGCCGTGATGCCCGATGCGCATCAAGGATATGGACTTCCTATAGGAGGGGTATTAGCTACTAAGAATGCTGTCATTCCTTATGGTGTTGGTGTAGATATTGGATGCAGAATGTGTTTGAGTATTTATGAGATCAATCCTTTACTACTGGAAGAAAAGAAAGCCTTTTTCACTCGAGAATTGGGTGCAGCTACCCTATTCGGGTCAGGTGCCGGATTTAAAAACCCTACAGCGCACGAAGTGATCGATCATAAGCTATTTAACGAAATTCCACTTTTAAAAAACTTACAGTCTAAGGCTGCGGTGCAATTGGGAACTTCAGGAAGCGGAAATCACTTTGCAGAGTTTGGAGTGGTCACTATTACTGAATACGATCCTACTGTAGATCTTCAACCGGGAACATATCTAGGATTTCTTACCCATTCCGGATCTAGAGGATTAGGTGCTAATATAGCGGCTCACTATACTAAAATTGCAAAAGAAACTTGCAAGCTTCCAAAAGAAGCGGTGAATCTTGCATGGCTATCGCTCGATTCTGAAGCAGGCATGGAATACTGGTTGGCGATGAATTTTGCAGGTGATTATGCGAGTGCTTGTCACCACGTGATTCACGATAAAATAGCAGCACAGCTAAAGGAAACACCGCTGAAGCGAATTGAGAACCATCACAATTTTGCTTGGAAAGAGATTTTGAATGGCGAAGAAGTGATTGTTCACCGTAAAGGAGCTACTCCAGCCGGTAAAGATGTGTTAGGAGTTATTCCGGGATCCATGACTGCACCCGGGTTTATTGTGAAAGGTAAAGGTGAAGTCAATTCCATTCAATCTGCTTCACATGGAGCCGGTCGATTGATGAGTAGAACAAAGGCAATGGAATCGATCACCCATGCTGAATTAAAATCAATACTTACCGATCACGGTGTAACATTGATCGGTGGGGGACTAGATGAAGCCCCTCACGCCTATAAAAACATTCATGAAGTAATGAATGCACAGCAAGAATTAGTGGATGTAGTGGGAACCTTTCTCCCTAAAATTGTAAAGATGGATGGAGGACAACAGGAAAGAGGGCGGAAGAAGCGAGGAAATGAGGAATGAGTCAATTGGTTGATTTGAGAATTTGGAAGACGCATTAGTTAGAAAATAATATGCAGATCGAGGCTTCGATGATGAGCTATTTGTATGGCTCAATCGAAGCCTTTCCATTTCACCACCCTCCTTGCCCCAATTCAGCAACTCAATTTCCTACCACTCCTCATTATTAACGAATTATTGAAGCTTCCTCATGAGTAATTCAATAGTTTTGAGGAAACACCTACCACATGAGATTAGTGTTACTAGCCGCTTTCCTTTCTACTTTCAGCTTATCTTTAAAAGCTCAAAAGAAAGGCAGCTTAGAACTTTCAATTTCGGGAGGGCTTGCCGTTCCACTCGGAAAATTCTCTTCAACGGATCAAAACGATCCAAAAGCAGGCTTTGCAAACACGGGTTATGGGATCACAATCAACTACTCCTATTTCATTAACTCGGTAGCAAGCATAGAAGCGATGGTACTAGGCAATTCGAATCCCATCAACAGAAAAACACTGGCCGATCAATTTTCAAAAACCAACTTCAATATTCTTAGTAGCAGTATAACTTACTATCCCAATTGGCAAATAGAAAAAGCGAATTGGAGATCGGCTGCGGTATTGGCGGGCTTGGGAAGTCAATGGACCATGCCCGACGAAGGTTGGCGCTTCAAAGTGAAAGCCATGGCCGGCTACATTTATGTCAATTCTCCGGAGTTCAAGGCTGAGAGCAAAACAGACACTTCGTATGCATTCTTCAATCAGAAAGATTCGGATGGCCGAGGCTTTGCTTTTGGGTTTGGTGGAACAGCAGTAAAAGACCTATCAAAACGATTTGCCATCGGAATTGATCTCTTTAAATTATATACACAACAAATCACCTTTAAACAAGTTAGCAGTAATTTTGGAGGAACCACAGGTGGATTGGTAGTGCCAGGACTGTATGATATCAGCAACTCGAAAGGACCATCCTTTATCGGAGCATTTACCATCGACCAGAAACAAGACTTCGATATTTTCACTCTTCAACTGAAACTAATCTTAAAACTGTAACTTGTACCATGGCCATCCAATCACTTCAACAACTCTTTTCACGCGACTTGAACAAGCTTCGTTCGGAAATAGAAGCCTATCAAAATGAATCGAATATCTGGATCATCGATCAGAAGATATCCAACTCAGCCGGCAACTTAACCTTACACTTAATCGGTAACCTAAATACCTATATCGGCGCAGAAATTGGAAAAACAGGTTATCTGAGAAACAGAGAGCTTGAGTTTTCTGCTAAGGACATAGCCAGAGCCGAACTCATCAATATGATCAATGCTACTATTCACACAGTGCAAAAGAGTCTCGATCTATTAAAAGAAGAAGACCTTGCATCAGAGTATCCGATACTCGTATTCAAAGAAAAAACTTCAATGGAATACATGCTCATTCATTTAGCTACACACCTTGCCTATCACTTGGGACAAGTAAACTATCACAGACGATTACTCGACAAATAGTGTTCTTCCAAGTTCCTATATTTGCGTAAAATTGATTCATGAGTTACGACTTCTACGTTTATTTAGCATTTGTACCAAATACCAGCGAAGCCAGTATTGAGAACCTTTTCTCCTTGTTAAAAGAATATTATCAGAAATCAAACTCAGCCGCACAAGTAGTCCTTGAAGACCAAACAATTTATGTTCGTTTCAAAAACTACGAATTCAAAATAGACTTAAACGAAGAAGAGTATGTAAAAGAAGAAGCAGAAGAACTCAGTACCATTCGACATGAAGATTACCAACAACGCGACCTAAATAAAGATCTACTAAGAACCTACTCCAGACGATTTGAATTAGGTGCTCCGGTGGACCCTAACATGGATTATTTCAACGACAGCCTCTATATTGTTGAAACTATTGAAAAAATAGAGGGAGCAATAATATTTTCATTCTAATCAGTATTTAGCAATAAAATCAAGCACCAACTTATTGAAACGAGGGCCATCTTCTTGAGGGAAATAATGCGATCTCTTGGGCTCAATATGTAGTTCGCCTTTTGGAATATTTGCCGCAATACTCTTAGTATGATTTTCCTTAATCAAATCCTTTTCTCCTGCCATCACCAAAACCGGACAGGATATCTGTTTTAACTCTTCAAAACTATGATTCGGCTCGGTTACCAATAGATTCAGCAATCGAACCCTGTTTCTTCCTTTTGGTGTACTGTCATTTTCAAGTTCTTGTAATTGCACTTTTATCTCTTTGAAAACGCTGTTAGGCACCACAGTTCGGTCGATAAATACATTGGCACCCATAGTAACCAAGGTCTTTATTTTCTTAGGATACTTCATTGCCATGATCAATCCGGTATTACCACCATCGCTCCAACCAACCACATGCACACTATCCAATCCTAACTGATCCAAAAAAGCATTCATATCTTCTGCAAAAAGCTCATAAGTATAGCGGCGATCATCTGTTGTAGACCTTCCATGTCCGCGTGTATCAACTGCAATGACCCGATAGTACTTGGAAAGCTCGCCAATCTGCTTTTCGAAAGAATGAATGTTTTCAGAATTTCCATGAAGAAGCAAAAGCGGTGCACCTTTCCCATATTCCTCATAATACAATCGAACACCATTTACATTTTCGTATTTACCTAAACTATCATTGCTACCATAGCTGGCCACATACGAAACCTCCCGACTGTCTACTATTAAACACAGATTTCCCTGATACGGATTTTGATTCCCTGCTTTAACCTTGGTTCCTTTCAAAGGCATCATCAATCCGGTGTACCAATTCTTCAATTCTGCCGACTCAAATCCGGGGTCTACCATGTCAATTTCTTGCATTTCGCCCTTTTCATTTTCAATGAAAATTCGGAATTGATCGTAAAAGAACTGACCACGTCCATAAAAGATCCCGCCAAGATTCAACCACTGGCCCGTTTTACCAATTTTACCTGTCATTGAATAGAGCGCCCATTCACTTTTGATGATGGGTCGATCGTAGGTGTTTGCATAGAAATCAATTTTACCTTTTGTATCATCGACTCTTACCCACATACCGGCAAAAGCAGAACTGTCTTTTCGTTCAGTTCTAATGGCGGCTTCTACTCTAAATTTCTTTCCGGTAAACTTGGAAACATCTAATCGCTGACTAATAGCGCCCCAATCCTGTCGCGATTGCGCCGAGGAAAAACCCACTAGGAAAAAAAGTACGACTGTCAGTAAGAAGGAACGCATCAACATCAGGGAGTGTTTTAGCTTTTTTTAGCGCGTAATTGAAATACATTTCCTTCGGGATCCATTCCATCAAAAACAGTAAAGGGGTATCCGTCCCAATTTTGAATTTCGCCCACGCGAATACCCTTGGCGCTTAAATCGGCATGAGCCGTTTCTATCGGAACGTCTATATCAAAGATTATTTTAACGTTTGACTCGGCTTGGTGGAGCGCTTCATAACCGGGTCCAATTCGGTGCAGACCGATGTCAATACTACCGGCATTCATTAAAATCCACACTTCGCTTTCTTCTTTGATCTCAAATCCAAATTCTCTCGTGTAGAACAATTTCATCCACTCTAAATTGGAAACAAAAAGAACGATCATTCGAGTATTGCAAAGCATAGCAAACAGTTTGTTCCGAAGGTACTCATTTCTTTATTTCAAACTACCGAACTCAACAAAATGATACTCAGGTGAGCACTCAAAAAGCTGTCGCAATATGGCTGCATGACCATTTCCATAGATAACCATAATTCGATCCTTAGGACTAGTGGTAATTTCTTGAATGCGTCGAAAAATGCGAAGATTGCGATTGTACCACCAAATCGATAAAATGTCCGGGCCTCTGGTTCCACTCAGCTTGAAATCACCAATTAGATACGCTCCATAGCCCAAGAGATGGAGCTCCCTTGAATTGATTCGTTTGATATAGTCTAGTAACTTTATTTTAGGGACCAAAAGATCTTCGTAGTTCAACCATTTCTTAAGCATGGTTTCTAGTGAATCAGTGCTCTGAAAGTCAAAATCCTGAAAGAGTGCTTTAAAATAATTCGTATCGAGCTTACTCAAATCGTCGTCGAACGAATTCATATCAATTGAATAAATCGTATCCATTTTAAGTTCGCTGGCCACACGTATGCCCAATTGAACACGTTCATCCCGTTGATCTCTTAACTTGCCTTCTTTGTATTGACGAAGCTTCTGCCCGGCATTCCAACTGGGCCAAGCTTCAATAACAATTTTGGTAGGCTTGAATTTTTTAATGTAAGCAACCAGCTCATTCATCTCCGATTTCTTTGGTTCTTTCAATACGTCTATCTTGTTCTCGTCGCTGGTTTTATGAGCATCAAGGCCCGGATAATCCATATGAAAAGTGCCTACTACTAGAACCTGAGCTTTATCTTTTGGGAAGAAGGAAGAGGCAGATTTTATTTGGCTGAAAGCCCCTACAGAAAGCAAGGTGGAAGCAATAATGAAAACTAATTTGCGCATGGTGTGTTTTAACCTATGACGCAGAGCTATCTAAAAAGTTACAGTTCGCGATTGTTTCTCGAAAAGTTTTCGTTCATACCAAATACTAGGATGAACACGGTCTTTTCGAAAAAAGCCCAGCTGCAGTCGGAATAAGCTTCTTTGAATCACTGCACTGTCTTTCTTGAAACCACAATTCATAACGAGGTAGTTTTCATCTTCTCCTTTCACCAAGGTATACGTACCTGAATCGCAGGCCCTGATTTCGGGTAAGGGTGATATTCGAAAAGTTCCCGGCGTATCAATATTGAACTCATGATAATCATTGAGTTTTTCAGGAATAAATCCATACGATTCAATTAATTGAAACTTGCCTTGAAATAAAGAAGGATCGGGTAAACTCCGCATCAAATGCACGGTATAGATCAAGCCGGAAATGGCGATTAAGGCTAATCCTCGCATCAACCATTTTCCAATCACGATCTTGCGAAGCCACAGAAAGCTATTGGGAAAGAAGAAATAAAACAGGCTGATAAAAAGAACAGCCATGGACGAGTATAATGTGATGAGAATTTCCATGCAATTACCAAAGTTAATTGAAGTAACCAACGCTATAAAATCTTCTCCATCAAAGCTTCATTAAAAGCAGTGTCATAGTAGTACACAATGGTGTCTTCAACTTTCCTCCAACCCTGCTTTAAATAAAATCCCTCTCCAACAGGAGAGGCAGACAATTCAATTCTTACAAAACCATTTTCGGCAGCATAATTTTCTAGGTATTTCAAAAGAGCAGTACCTATTCCCTTTCCAATGTAAGCGACCTTGGTATAGAACCCAACAACCAGGTCTTCGTCTAATCCTATAGATCCCAGAATTTCACCTTGAGATTCTGCCACAAACAAAACTGTTTTGCCTATCCTAGATCGAATGGCTTCAGGAGCATAGTGTCGAAGGAAAACCGCCATTTGAATTTCAGAATAATAGGAAGCAAGGATTGCTTTTGCGTTGTTTGAAATCATGACACTGAGTTCTTCCGCATCAAATTCGGTGGCACGTCGGATGCTAAATTCTAACATGAGGCAAAATTATCATTATTTATCCGGGAATTAGGGGTTGAAAACACGGCAAACTTCTCCTTAGATGCTAATTCCAAAATCCGCAATCATGTATTAAATGAAAAGGTGGGGCGTTTCAACAAGATCCAAGCATTTACACCAATTGCAGCCAGCAAGGGCAGATAGATAATTACAAAGTAGATGAAATAGCTTACTTGTACATTCGGAACAGGCTGTACTTCTACTAATAATTGATCGCCGATGAGCTTCCCGGAAAACAATACCGACCCTACAATATTCCAGCCTAAATGAATTCCAATGGGCGTTAACAAAGAGCCTGTTTTCGTATAGCCCAATGCATATACAACACCCATAATTCCGGTGGTTAAGAACTCAACGATCATGGGAATGGGCTGTCCCAACACCCCGTGCGAAAACCAATGATACACACCAAATGATATGGAAGAAAGAAGTATCGCCCATTTGATACCCAATCGTACAATAAGTATGTAGAACAAAGCGCCTCGAAAAATCAACTCTTCGAACAATACTGATTTAATATTCCACCAAGTTCCTTCTGCAATCAAAGCGATACTAACTTTCGGATTCACTACCCAACGCTCCATGGCCCATATCATTCGAAAGAAATACTGGCTTGAACTAATTAGTAAGGTAAGTAGAAAGAAACCAAAAAAGTCTGTCGATTGTTGTTTCATGCCGCCCCCGCACAATACCATCAACGATTTCTTTTGAAGAAACCACAACAAGGCTGCCGATAATATCAGTTGTACTAAAATGCCTATCATTACTTTTATTTAATTCGAACGAATTCAGCCACCGGATCTCCTAACCAAACATTCATCTTTCCCACTTCGCCTTTCATATTGGTTTCGAAATGAACCCTAAAATCGGGACGATCCAACGCAGACTCATCGGTATAGAATTGATCGTAATGCAAATGTTTCAATAGGAACTTGTTTCCTCGATATACCAAATACAATTGATCATTGGTCCATTCTACACCCATTTCTCCATAAATTGGACTTGAAAACTGTCCAACAAATTCTTTTAAAGGATGAGAGGGGCGCGTATTTTTAACTGCAGTTGCTAAAATAGAATCCTTCGCTTTCTTCTCTGCGGCCAATCCCTTCTTATAATCGTCCATATAGCGTTCGCTCCAAGGACTAGCACTAAGGCCCATCAATCGATCAACCACCGGAAAAGCCATCATAGAGCGTACCGAGCCGGCAGGAACACTGTTGTGTACCATAAAGACGGCAATTCCTTCAGAAGGAATGAAGGTTAGATTTGAATAGTACCCGTCAATTGATCCTGTATGTGTCGCAATTTTGTACCCCTTGTAAGTTTGAATGATGCGTCCTAATCCATACAAACCGTTTGATAACTCCGGCCAGCGACCATCCTTATCGGCAATATTTTGTGGGATGAGTGTTTCTTTAATTGCCGCATCAGGGATCACTTGTACACCATTGTACTTCCCTTGATTGAGCTGCGCAATCATCCAATGACTCATATCTTCCACATTCGATTTTATAATTCCTGCAGGACCAAGTGCAGGGCATTGTGCATTGAAGGTTTTCTTTAATAACTTATTGGAACTGTCGGGAGCATAGTAAGCCCAAGCAAAATTCCCCGACTTCCTTGTTTCTTCGTCGGTGTAACCGGTTGCATTCATTGCAAGCGGTTGCAAGAGTTTCTCTCGTATCAGATCCTCCCAAGATTTACCCGTTACCGCTTCTTCCACTGCTCCGGAAGCTACAAACATCATGTTATTGTAGATATATCCTTCTCGAAATCCAAACTGCGGTTTCATATAAACGATCTTCTCCAACACTTCTTTTCTTGAAAATGGAGCTGCCACCCAAATGGCGTCATAACGCGGCAAACCGGTTCTATGAGAAAGCATGTCTCGGACCGTTACTTTGGCATTCAACTCATCGTTGGAAAAATTCAGAGAGGGTAAATATGTCCTTGCCGGCTTGTCTAAATTTAATTTCCCTTCTACGGCTAACATGGTTGCCGCCGTTGCGGTAAAGAGTTTTGTATTGGAGGCGATCGGAAATATTGTAGTAGCAGTAACCGGTAATTTGGCTTCTAGATCACGATAACCATAACCTTTGGCATAAATCAATTTGTCTTTATAAACGATACCCATGGCCAAACCTGGGATATTCCAGGCTTTCATGAAACTATCGATGTACTTATCAATATTAGGGAACTTCTTATCAAAAGGAGTGGTTTGCGAAAATGCAGCTCCTGAAAAGCCTATTAGAAAGGCTACAAAAAGGTATTTTCTCATGTTGGAAGGAATATGTAGGAAATTACTAATAATTACCAAGTCCACACGACAAAACTGAAAATTTCGGATTAAGATTAATTGCTATGTTGATAAGTGGCCAAATAGCTCGCTGTAAACCAAAAGACCCAACGTAAGGGGAAAGGGAGAACCGATTAGAATCCAAATTATCACCCACCACTTTTTATCCCCTAACCAACCGCGACGCCAAACATAAAGCGCCTTCAACAGTCCTACAAAAACAAGGGAGATAATAATGGCTTGAAGAATTAGTCCATAGTTATCGTCGTAAGATAAACTACATGCTTTAGCATAGCAATACCAGCAATACGCAGTTTGCAAGAGGAATAATAATTTGATAAGGTTTCGCTTGCCCGGCATTGAATAAGGCGTCTGTTAACATGATACAATTCAGTTAACATAAGGGGAAGGATTTATCGACCTACACTACAAATAAAAAAGGAGAATCCTTAGTTTTTATAATACGATTCGTATTCATCTACAATATCGGTAACGTCAATTTCTTTTACCTGCTTTGTTGGATCAAACAACAATACCGACCATAAACTACTAAGCGTATCTATTTTGATCACATGGCTTCCAACGGTACTTCTAAATCCAATTAGCGGACGCCCACTCACACGAATGGTTTTAACTCCCATACTATCTAAATAATGATGAGCATCACTCGTGTAAAACACAAGATCATCAACCACTGTTGCACGTACTGAAGTGTCAATCTGTTCTTTCCAACGTTCAGCAGCAATACTGTCGGGCTCCAAAAAAACAGCGCATTTCTCATTAAACCAGAGGGTGTCATATTTAGGCCCAATAGAAGCGCCAGTATTCATTCCGGATCCTCCGTTCTCATTGGTACAACCAATAATCAACACCATGAAAGTACCAAGTATTGTAACAAAAGCTCTCATATTCTAACTTTTCTATAATTCATTAAACAAACCTAAATTGCGAAGCAACTGTAGTAATTATTAATTCTTACTTATTAATCCCTCAGTGTTTGATTGCCTGATAATGCTTTTTCAACAGATCCTCGCCATATTCATTCCCCTTCTCTCTCCAAATGCTATGAATATGATTTGCATTTCCACCAAAGCCACTGTTATCAAATTCAATCAAGAAAGTGGGGCCATTCAATACAAAATAATGAGCTTTTCCTTCTTCATAAGCACCAATCCATCCGAAATAAATCTGATCAATTCCGGCCTTTTTGATCTTCTCAAATTCGGCACTTGCTTTCTCATATTCTAAATTAAAAACGTATTCTCGAATGATGTACTCAAGCACTGCTTTTTGAGCCGGATTCATATCTGAAGCTTTCAAACCCCAATAATCGATCAGGCGCTTGCCCGATTCAGCTCCGGTGATAATATCGCCAGGAACTTCCGTACTAAGAGTCGCCTTCTTCTTTTGCGCTTCGCTCAACATTCCAACAAGTCTAATGCCAAGATCCTCTTCCTGTCCTAAAACACGCCAGCCTGCATATTCGGTACTTGGATATTCCGCCGGATCCGTACCCACAAACCAAGGAGTTACTGATAGCTGCTTTCCGGTGAACGTAAAATTAACCGACAAATGGTGCCCTTCTAATTTATACCCCCAAATTGAATCCGAAGGGTTTCCAAAGAAAGCAAAGTAAAAGTTGCGGTGCGACCATTTTAGATCGTGTAGAAATTTATAGCTGTCTGAATCAATCTCCTTCTTGTAATAAAGGCTATCATAGTATTGATTCAGCAAATCATCCAAATGCATGATGCTTCCTGCTTTCAAATACCCTTGTGAACTAAGAGAAGCGGAGAGAATCCGATGTACTAGCTTTCGCTGTTCAATGCTCATATTACCAATGCTCACCCCGGCTCTCGCTCTTAAGCCAACCGGCAGATTGTTCCATTTCAATCGAGCTGTATCACTAAAAGAAAGCAATCCGGCTTTTTTTTGAATTGGATTAAAGGATTGCGCCAACTGAATGCCATAGCTTGTAATTTCTTTTTGATAGGGAGTTTGTCCGTGAACAACAGTACCTAACAGAAGGAAAACAGGCAATAAAACAGTATTCCAAATGAAGTATTTTTTCATAAACTCGACGCCTTTCGTGAGGTAAATTCGTGTTTTTTTAAATATAACACATAAGTCGTTACTATTCTTTGAAAATCATTCTAAGCAGTCTTCTTTGAGCGTATGCAGATAAATGCGGGAAACTGCATTAGTTCTTTGTAGTGTCTCGAATCTAGTTCTTTAAACTTTTCAACAGGTAAAGGCTCCAGAATTCGGTCGATCACAAATCCACTGTTCGTTAGCGGCATAATATATTCTTGCAATGGCCTACGGAAACAGTTTATTTCAACCTTTTTTCCAAAGCCACCCCAAACCGACTTTACATGTTCAATTGAGAAGTAGGACTTCGACCTGTAATAGTTATAGTCAAAAAAAGGATGTTCCAAAGAGATTATTAATATGCCACCGGGCTTTAGCAGCCTATTGAACTCTTGAATGGTAGGATTCCAATCTTCCACATAGTGAAGCGCTAAAGCACACAATACAATATCAAAAGATGTGTCGGAGAATTGAGGTAAAGGATCACTTAGGTCGTGAACAAAAAAGGAAGAGGTATCACCAAGGCGCTTTTGGGCAAGTTCAATCATTTGAGGGCTAAAATCGAAACCAACTACCTCCGCTCCTCTTTCCTTCAATATTTCAGCATATTTCCCCGGACCACAGGCTGCATCTATAATTTTCAGGCCCTTTACATCGGGAAATAAAGAAAGTGTGTTCGGCCGATCGTAGTAAGCGTTGTGAGGCTTGTGCTCAATCAACTCATTGTATTTTGCTGCAAGCTGTTCATAAGCAGCAAGAATCTTTTCCTTTATCATGTAACAAAGGTAAGAAACCGATCAGAACGACTTATTTAGAAGAAGGCACTTCCGCTAAAGAACGATAGATGATCTTATTCTTCTCCAAACCCACTTTCACCATTTTATCTGCTCCTGAGCTGGGACCGCCTATCCTCAACACCGCATCACAATGACTGATCAAATCAATTGCAACCGGATGAAAAATCTCATTGAAAACAGCATCACCAATTTCGCGCGACCCGGCGGCTTTAATCAGAGGCAAAGCAAACCATTCTCCCAAAACCGGCATATGCCCCATTCTGTATAAAAGAAGGGCTGTATCAGTCATTGCCTGTACATTTTGCTCTATAAGATGCGGATCGTCATTCGTTCCGGATCGATATGGGCCTGCTACCAAAATCATCATCTGTTTGTTCTCCATAGATAACTATCTGAATTTTTTGATTAGAAAAAACACTAAGATGGCTAAAACAAAAATTGCCAAAACGATCCAATTCTCTGTTTTCTTACTGATTGTAAATTGCTTTTGTTGTTTTGGAATAGAGTCGCTCGAACTCTGATAATGTTGCTTATAAAGAAGAGAAAGGTCTATTTCATTTAGTGAAGTATGTTGCAATGCCTTGGCTATGGATATAACCGGCACCGAGTAGTCAATGCGTTCATCAGGATCTACCAAAAATCCCAATTTTGAGCTGTACAACAAATAACCTTCTTCACTTATAATGCATGCGTCTAAAAATTTTGCAAGTTCTGCAAGGTCATAATAGAGTTCAAAATCAAAAATGGGATTGGCATTGATCGAATTGCTGTCTTCCGAAATCCATAAAAGAGGCAACCACTCTTGCTGAGCCTCATGCCAAATAAGCAAAGTATCCGAATCCCCTTCATTTTCTATTTTTAAGTCGCTTCTATCCTTACAAAATTCTTGTACTCCTTGAATAGTAATAGCAGTAGCATTGGTAAAGCTATCATCATAACGAACCAATCCAATTGTATAAGGCATTTGCGTCTTTTCTCAAATCTACAAAAAAAGACTATTCCATTTTTTCGCCCTTGTAAGGAATAGCATTGTCTCTTAGAAAAGTAAACAGTGCTTCTAAAGACTTGAAGTCTCGATCCAGAAATTGGATCGTTTGATGTGATTTAGTTTCAATCGCTACTCCATAATTTTCAGATTTTGAGGAAGGGGAACTCGTCCTAAAATAGCCTTCCAAGTCATCAACACTCAACTCAATAGTTTTGTAGAAGTAATTAAATTTCACCTTCTTTTTCTCTGTATTTACGTTAATAGATAGTACCCTAAAGAAGGTCCACACGAGAAAAAGAATACCAAAACTCAATGGAATGCTAATCACCCAAAACTGAAAAGGATGGGAAAACAGCTCATGTTCAATGTAAGAAAGAATGAAATAGGTGAGGGTAAGAGCGGCCAGAACCAATAGTCCAAACCGAATGATGATGCTGGCATAGCTTGGGGCAATTGTTTTCATACTTCGATAATTTTAAATGAATAGAAATAATGCAGCTTTTTAAAAGCAGCATTTTCAAATAATCGAATAGCAATCGTAGTTTAAAGCAATGCCTGGCAAGAATCAATCCACTATGAATATACATAGTTTATCATATCAAACCGAAACCTTAACTAATGTGAGGAGTGTCGGCATCGTCACGTAGAAATCCCTCATATGGGTGCTCTCTGGCCCAGTCTTCCAGATTATCGCGGATGTTCTTTATTGTGTAGAAAATATAAATAGCAATGATGATTCCAAGTGAAAATCCAAAGAAAACATACACCCCAAAAACACCCAATACCACCAACATTCTCCAACCTAC
>DGDD01000169.1 GCA_002385265.1 Chitinophagaceae bacterium UBA3961 | reverse complement strand
GCAATTTCCGCATTGCTGAATTCTTTACAAATCAGCTTCAATATTTCAATTTCACGTTTGGAAAGGATTTCACCAATCTGGCGGTCACCAATGGTAATGGTATTGCGGAAATCGTCGTCATCGGCAATATTCACTTCTTTACTAAAAAATTGCTGGCCCGAAGCCACGGTTTCTATGGCTTTTTTCAATTCTTCAATGCCCGCATTTTTCAACAAATAGCCTTGAATTCCCAGTTTGGTAAGTTTGTGAATATACCTTGTGCCTCGCATCATGGTTAGGTATAATACCTTCAAATCAGGTTTTTGTTCCCTGATTCCCTTTAAAAGCACTTCTTCTTCAATATCAGGGAGATTCACATCAAGCAATAGCACATCTGCATCCAATGATGGAATTTGAGATAGCAAGGCGTTCCCGCTTCGGCAGGATCCAACCACTTTAATTCCGGGTTGCTTATCAAGAAGTAAACATAATCCCTCCAGGTATAATTCCTGATCGTCTGTAACAAAAATCTTAATCATGAGGCGCCAGTCTGGTTGTCAATCACACATATCAATTTTTACGATACGTGCTAATTACGAGTTCTCTATACGCATACTCACGTTACCGGCATAAAAACAATTGATTACACCAATAACCGTTGCTTAATAGTGAGAATATGCGAATAAAATAGGAATGCGGATTGAGTTGCTATCTACCAGTTGACCTAACCAACACGAAGATAGTGGAATTTCACATATAACCCACTTAATCAATGCGTTCAATAATACCGGCAATTCCCTGGCCCCCGCCCACACAGGCTGTCACCATTCCATATTTTTTGTTTAACCGAGAAAGGTCGTTGAGAACCTGAATGGTGAGCTTGCAGCCGGTACAACCCAACGGATGCCCTAATGCGATGGCGCCGCCATTAATATTTACAATAGAAGGATCTAAATTCAGTTCACGAATAACAGCTAAACTCTGAGAAGCAAAGGCTTCGTTTAATTCAATAAGGTCAATTTGTGATTGACTCAACCCGGTTTGTTTTAGCACTTTTGGAATGGCTGCCACAGGTCCTATTCCCATAATTCTGGGATGAACACCTGCTACCGCACTTCCCACCAAACGACCAATAGGCTTCAATCCCAACGACTTCATCAATCGCTCACTCATTACCATCACAAATGCAGCCCCGTCTGAAGTTTGAGAAGAATTGCCCGCAGTAACGGTTCCATTCGCGGCAAATACCGGTTTCAATTTTGCCAAAGCCTCTACATTGGTATCGGCGCGAGGTCCCTCATCGGTATCCACAACATAACTGCGCTGTTGCTTTTTCATTTTCTCATCGAGATACACTTCAGTTACGGTTACAGGCGCAATACCTGATTTGAAATACCCTTTTTCTATGGCATTCAATGCCTTTTGATGTGAAGCCAAGGCAAACGCATCTTGGTCTTCCCTACTTACTTTATAATCTTTTGCTACAGCCTCAGCCGTTAATCCCATATTCAAATAGTAATCGGGTTCATCACTGGCTATAGAATAAGCTGGTACTGTTTTCCAACCCGCCGTAGGTACCAAACTCATGCTTTCAACTCCACCTGCAATGATGCATTCTGCCATTCCGGTCCTAATTTTAGCAGTAGCCATAGCAATCGTCTCCAATCCGGAAGCACAATAACGGTTCACCGTTAAACCGGGCGCTTGAATACCCAACGCTCTGGCAGCAATAATTCTTCCAACTTGCAAGCCCTGCTCCGCTTCCGGAACGGCATTGCCTACAATAACATCATCCACTAAATTGGCTTCCACCGCAGGAACAGATGCCATCAACTGCTTAATAATATCAATGGCTAAATCATCCGGGCGCGTAAAACGAAAACCACCGCGTTTCGACTTGGCAACCGCAGAACGAAGTCCTGCAACAATATAGGCTTCTTGCATATCGTTGTATTTGAAGAATTAAAATAGTTGTTTATGCAACTTTATAGATCAAAGTTAAAGGGTTCCAATTGTAAAAGCAAATAATGATGCTTTTTTTGATCGTATCTTCGCAACCCTATGTATGCTATTATTCGCTCTATTTTGTTTTGGTTCGACGCCGAAAAAGTACATTATTTCGCTATGAACAGCTTGCAGTTTCTTTGCAGCTTTTCCCCCATCCGCTTATTGCTAAGAAATCAATTCGCGCCTAAAAACCCAATTCCAAAAACGGTATGGGGAATTGAATTCAAAAATCAAGTTGGATTGGCAGCCGGTTTTGATAAGAACGCTAGATACCTAAGAGAATTAGAGACCCTCGGTTTCGGATTTGTAGAAATAGGAACCGTTACACCGCTCCCACAGGAAGGAAATGAGAAGCCCCGTTTGTTTCGCCTTCCGGCCGACAAAGCACTCATCAATAGAATGGGTTTTAACAACGATGGCGTAAAACTTATTGCCGATCGCCTAAAAACCTGGCGCACAAAAGAACTAGAAAAAAAAGGAGCAAAATCATCTCTGATCATTGGCGGGAATATTGGAAAAAATAAAATAACCCCGAACGAAGATGCTTGGAAAGACTATGAAATCTGTTTCCGTGCCTTGTTCGACTTGGTAGATTATTTCGTTGTGAATGTAAGCAGCCCCAATACCCCCGGATTGAGAGCCCTTCAGGAAAAAGATGCTTTGCATAAAATTTTGTCGCATTTACAAACCATCAACAAACAGCAAGCACATCCAAAACCCATTTTACTGAAAATAGCACCCGATTTAACACCCTCACAAGTAGATGATGTAATTGAACTTGCGTTGGAAATCAATTTAGATGGGCTTGTAGCAGCAAATACCACTATCTCGAGAGAACAATTAATTACCCCTACAACAACCGTTGAGAAAATTGGTGCAGGTGGACTAAGCGGTGCTCCTGTTCGCGAAAAAGCAACTGCATTGATTTCTTATATCAACGAAAAAACGGGAGGCAAAATTCCCATCATTGCTTCCGGAGGCATCTTCACAGCAGAAGATGCAGCAGAAAAGAAAAAAGCAGGTGGCACCCTCATTCAAGTTTGGACCGGATTCATTTACGAAGGACCGGGAATTGTGAAGAAACTGCTGAAATAATAATTCGTGAATTCGACGATGTGATTATTGGGTTACTGATCTTCTGAGTTGAACCAATACATGTATTATCCCTTCAATCTGCTACTGATAACTGTACAAATAAATAAAACTATCGTCGGGATAAGAGGTACTGCCCTTCACTTCTATTTTGGATGGATAAATCGTACTACCAGGCAGAGCCGTAATGGCAACGGTAAAATGATCATATTGAGCGCCGATCAAAAAATCACTGGCAGTAAATCCGCCGAGGTAAAAACTCGTTGGAATTTTTTGGGAGAAGAAATCTAAATAGTAGGGAAGAATATTAGAATTGTACACCGCTTTGTGAAATGAATTTCCCAATATTTCATAGTTAGTTGGGTGATAGATCAAAGAAAAAATAGTACCGCTAATATTTAATTCACCAAGTGGATTGCGATAAGTACTGTAGGTAAAGGTTTCTGTTTTAGCATAGTTTCCCCTATTGTTCCCGGGTGAATAAAATTGAGTGGTCATTCCAATGGTCTGATTGTTGATAACATCAGAGCGCCACAGTTCCGGTGAACCATTCAACGTAAACGGCCTGAACCATTCAATCCTTGTAACACTCAAACTAGATCGGTCGTACACACGCTTTACCGGTATTCTTTGAGTTGACGATAGCTCACTGGTTTGATTGGATGAATCCAAAACAAGTTGATTGGCTCCATTGTATGTAAAATAAACCGTATCATATTTTACCGGATTGATGGTGGAGGTAACCGGAGTGATGATCTTATAAGGCTTTGGACTACTGCCTTGATAAAATAAACTACAAGTGGCTGTATCAAAGCCAATGCTCATATAATTCCTCAAACCAACACTTACGAGCCTGTTTAAATTGTCGAAAGAAAAAGTATAGGTTCGTATTCTACTCGTTACCGAAGGGTTTCCTTGGTGATAAAACTCTTCCAATTTTTTAATAAAGCGAATATTATCTGTCTGGTTCTTTACCAGTGTTTTAAAGGTCAAAGAGTTTCCATAGGTAATGCCTCTTGAGCTCACCATGTATGCTTTGAAGTAGTAGGTAGTTGCCTGATTGAGATTGGTTAGCAAAACCGTAAATGTCCCGGAATCAACGTTCTTGATGGTTTTATAACTATTTACAGTGGGATTGGGATTGGTATCGTACACAATACCCGATTCAATGATCCTAGCAGTATCGCCATTCATTGTAATAAGGCCGCCAACAATTGCAGAATCAATACTAACATATGAAGCAGCCACCGTAGTAATACTTGCCATACCTATAACAGGAGGAATAGGAGGATCATCTTTCTTATCACATTTCGTAAAAAGAAACACAATCAGAATTAAACTTGCTATACGAATGATCTTCATGAAGCTGCTGCGGCCGATAATTGATTATAATATACAACTATTCCGGCAATTAACATAGGAGAACCGCAATATTCAATTGACAAGGCAGCCGAATGTTAAATGATTAGTTAGGCTTTGGGGTTTAGGCTTTAGGCTTTAGAAATTTTGACCACAGATGGAATAGATTAAAACAGATTCTCACAGATTAGCATCCGACATTCAATAAACCTAACAGCAATCATGATTTACAGGATGGTGTCTTTAGTTTCTAATTTACCCCCTGTTCTTCTCCTTTTTTAAACATGCACAAGCTTACGCTTGAACTAAACTACGCGAGCTAATGCTCGCTTCGTTACCCCCGTGGCTCCGAGCCTCCGTGGTTCTTTATTTCATTCCCACATTTACAAACTCTCAAATTCACCAATTAACTACCCGGCTGTTCCATTATTAATTATTACTTATTAATTATTAATTGATTTCGTATTGCAAAAACCCTCCCACAAAACTCACCCCATCATATGCCTTGTAATACGCGGCTCTTGCGCCTATTGAAAGAGGAAGCTTGCCAATTCGATACGCATATTCCACTACTACAATAGACCCTGAAGTGCGACTCTTGGTATCTACTTTGGGCCAATTATAGCTTTGTGTTTGAACGGGTGTGGTAGGATCGGTATTGGTTGGAGCAGGATAGGTGCGACGAATACTGTAACCAATAAAGGAATATCCCAATCCAATTCTTAGTGTAGATCGATCAGTAGCAATCGGTAGATAATAGATGCTAAAGTCAACAGTATTCGCTTTTGTATATTCCTCTACTTCTTTGGTTCGAGGCATTCCGGTTATGGAAATATTTTTCAATCCAATAGCCCCTTCCATTTTCTTAAAAAAAGGAAAGTACCCTTCAATGTGAACAGCATTGCCATTCATGCCCGGAAAGTCATGCGCATAACCGCCTCCAAGCTTGATTCCAACTTTATAATCTGATTGTGCTTGTGCGTAAATACTCCAAAAAATAGTGCCCAAAAGAAGAACCCTTTTCATACGGTTGCGTTTTCAATAATGTAAATCTGGGCGATAGGCTTTATTTTGTTGATTAAACTTCTCTATCTACTTAAAAATTGTGCCAATTAGTTCAAAATGAGGATTTTGCGTAGAATCCCCGACCCGAATTCGTAAATACACTAATTTTGCCGACTTAAAAGACTACAGAACAATGAGTGAACTTTTATCCGTAGATGCATTAATTAGCCTACTCACACTTGCTACCCTCGAAATTGTATTAGGGATTGATAACGTAATCTTCGTATCCATCTTAATGGGTCGTATGTCCGACGCCGAAAAACTCAAAGCGCGTCGTATTTGGATGTTTGGTGGCATCGCCATTCGCGTTTGTTTGCTTATGGCTATTGGCTGGTTGGTTAACAATGGAAACAGAGAAATTGAATTCCTAAAAAACCTAACCGGTTATGGATTCACACTTAGAAATGTGATCATGTTTGTGGGTGGTATCTTCTTGCTATACAAAACCGTAAAAGAAATTCACCACAAATTAGAAGGAGAAGAAGAAAGTGCTGGAGAAGCCAAAAAGGCCTCTTTTGGAACCCTTATCACGCAAATCCTGATTGTTGATACCGTATTTTCATTCGACTCTATCATCACAGCCGTTGGTTTGGCGAAAATTGTTACCGTAATGATCATTGCAGTGATCATCGCCATGATCGTAATGTTCTTTTTTGCTGATAGAATTTCTGTATTCATACACAAACACCCAACACTTAAAATGTTGGCCTTATCTTTCCTTTTAATGGTTGGTTTCAGCCTTTTCTTCGAAGGATTAGAGCCCGTTCATGGAAGTCATATCGACAAAGGATACATCTACTTCGCAATGGCATTCAGCTTTGGCGTAGAACTGATGAATATGTGGATGCGTAAAAAAGAAAAAAGAAGAGTAGTAAAACTGAATGAACCACAACTTCCCGAATCAAAACCGGAGAGTGATATGGCTCACTAATGTATTTGAACCAATAAGGCGGCTGCTACCATGGCAGCCGTTTCTGTTCTCAGTCTTGTTTCGCCCAAACTCACTTCAGTTGCTCCTTTTGAAACAGCTGTTTGAATTTCTTCAAGAGAAAAATCTCCCTCCGGACCAATTAATATGATTTTGTCGCCGATTGTTTTTTGAACTTGCTCAGCAAAAGGAATCTTTACTCGTTCTTCGCAATGAGCAATGCTAATAGATGCATGGCTCCAGTGCTCCCAGGGGAAGGCCTCCAACTCTATTGGATCCAACAATTCGGGCAACCATACTTGTTGACTTTGAATCAAAGCACTTACCAATACCCCCATCATTCGATCTTTCCGAAAATGCTGGCGCTCCGTTCTGTCGGTGATCAATGGAATAATATCTGTAATACCCATTTCAGTGGCTTTCTCTAAAAACCACTCAAAACGAGCCGATTGTTTCAACAATCCTACAGCAACTCCTCTTCTATACAAGGCTTTCTCTTGAAAGGTAGACGACTCAATAACCACCGAGGCCTTCTTCTTATGTGCATGATCTAACCTGGCCTGATACAAATTGCCCTTACCGTCTGTTAGCTGCAAGGCTTCGCCTTCTTCCATTCTCAATACAGAAACCACATGACGAGAGTTCTCCTCATCAAGCACCAAACTTTGATTCACAATTGGACTATCGGCAATATAAAAAAATGGAGCAGCCATATACAAAACAAGGCGATCGTTCCCGATCGCCTTGCAATATAATTCAATAGCTTTTAAATACTATTTTTTTCACCGCAACGCTGCCTATGCATCAGTATCCCTCCCTTCCCGTTTCCTCTATCCTCGCTCCTCGCTTCCTCGTTCCTGCTCCCGGCTGTTTCATTATTAATTATTAATCATTTAATTCTTAATTAAAATGGAGTATCCTCCATATCATCCATCGGCAAATCATTCATCTTACTTCCCGCTTGAATGTACAAACGCGCTCCCGGATCATCGCCACCGGCACCACCTCTATCAGGTTGAATAGGCTTCCAATTGCTTCCACCAATACCACCAAAATCATCTTCCCCAAACTCCACAAATTTCTGAATATGCAACAAGGCTCTCAGCTTCACAGTATCCAAAGAACCGTTACGGTGTTTTGCAATCTTTACGTGCGTTTCTCCTTTATTGCTTTCACCATTCTCATTTGCAGTAATACCATAGTATTCCGGACGGTACAAGAACATTACCATGTCGGCATCTTGTTCAATGGCTCCCGATTCACGAAGGTCACTCAATTGAGGAATCTTATCCCCTTCTTTACGCGATTCAACCGCACGACTCAACTGTGAAAGCGCAATAACCGGAACATTCAACTCCTTCGCCAATCCTTTTAAATCGCGAGAAATTTTACTGATCTCTTGTTCGCGGTTGGTATTCTTTTCTCCACCACCGGTCATCAACTGCAAATAGTCGATGATGATAATTCCAATATTGTGTTTATTCTTCAAGCGGCGACATTTCGCACGCAATTCGAAAATGTTCAACGCTGCCGTATCATCAATATACATCGGTGCTTTCGCCAACTTTGAAATACCCTTTGCATAGAG
The DNA here is from genome assembly GCA_002385265.1 of Chitinophagaceae bacterium UBA3961. Lineage (GTDB taxonomy): Bacteria > Bacteroidota > Bacteroidia > Chitinophagales > Chitinophagaceae > Endoryza > Endoryza foliicola. The sequence goes on along the minus strand of DGDD01000169.1, from coordinate 15,416 downwards.
TTGTTTCATTTCGTGGTCTTCCAATTTACCACGAGCAATTTTCTCTAACCAAATCTCACTTTCAGCACTCAAAATACGTTGTACCAGCTGCGCAGAACTCATCTCTAAACTGAAGAAAGCAACACCGGTTGGTTTGGTAGGATGCAAACATGCATTGCGTGCAAGGTTCAAGGCAAAAGCTGTTTTACCCACTGAAGGACGAGCAGCCAAGATAATCAAGTCGGTATTTTGCCATCCGTAGGTTAAATGATCCAAAGAACTAAATCCACTTGGAACACCGGTAATATCTTCCTCACGATTACGCATATCTTCAATACGCTGTACAGTTTTCACCAATACAGAATCAATGCTATCGAAGTTTTTACGCAGGTGATTGTTTGTGATCTCAAACAGTTTACTCTCCGCATCATCGAGCAAGTCGAATACATCGGTACTGTCTTCATATGAATCAGAAATAATTTCACCGCTGATGCGAATCAATTCACGTTGAATAAATTTTTGAAGAATGATACGAGCGTGCGTTTCAATATTGGCCGCACTAACCACTGAATTGGTAAGTTTGGTAACATAGTAAGGACCGCCAACCACTTCCAATTCTTCGCGCATGCGAAGTTCTTCCACAACAGTCAAAATATCAATGGGCTGATTCTTTTGTTGCAAACTTTGCATGGCACGGAAAATTCGCTGGTGCGCATCTACATAAAAACATTCGGGCTTCAAGATCTCGATCACTGTATCGAATGCACTCTTTTCAAGCATGATGGCACCCAGAACAGCATCTTCTAAATCTTTCGCTTGTGGAGGTACTTTTCCGTACACCATTGAGCTAAGGTCTACAGAAGGCTTTCCCCTCCGGGCCTTGGCCCGATCTTTATTTAAATTCGTTAAATCCATAATTAGTTAGAAATTAAAATCCTCAAAAATCAACTGCTATTCTTCTCAATGTGGCTATTGGACATTAGGCCTTTGTTACGGTCGGACAGCGAATTTAATCTCTTGTTTTTCTTGTCCGTTTCCTACTTTTAAACACCCAAAACTATCCCCATCACAATCACATTCAATCAACAATTGCACCCGGTTTATAAACAGAAATACCGGCTTATCCACAGAAAACAGTGCAATTGTCCACAATTTACGCCCTTCTTTAAAAAATACGCACAGAAAAAGTCTTCATTTTTATTAAAAAAATATTTGGCACGTACCCTTCTTTCCTACAAATGCCTGTACGCCTCATTTTGCCAAGAAATGAAGCAACCAAATTCATTGGTACCCTATTCCTGTAGCTATTAATTCCTACCTTAGAACCATGAAGTATTTACTGATCGCAAGCCTGCTATTGTTTGTTACCATTCAAACCAAAGCACAAACGAAAGCAAAAATCAACCACCTCGCTATTTTCGTTCAAAACCTCTCTAAGAGTGGTCATTTTTATACGCAGATTCTAGGACTCGATTCTATCCCCGAACCCTTTCACGATGGAAAACACCTTTGGCTGAATATTGGAGGAGGCGCTTCCATGCACATCATTGAAGGTGCCCCAGAAAGAAAAGAGTACTTCAAAAACAATCATATCTGCTTTTCAGTAGAAAACGTAACCGATTTTGTAAAGAAACTGGAAGCCAATAAAATGAGCTACGAAGACGTAAGCGGAAAGAAACAAGCCATTACTACTCGGGTCGACGGAGTGCACCAAATCTGGTTTCAAGACCCCGATGGCTATTGGATTGAAGTAAACGACGTCAAATAAGGTTTAGCCCCATATTAGCGGCTAAAACAGTATCTTTGCCACCCTTATTTTGAAGATTTAAGCAGCGAATTTTTATGACTATTAGTTATCAATGGCTTTGTGAATATTTACCGGTTCAACCAGACCCCGAGCGTTTAAGCAAGATCCTGACTTCAATTGGATTGGAAGTAGAAAGCCTTGTTCCTTACGAGGAAGTGAAAGGAGGTATGAAAGGCTTGGTGATTGGAGAAGTATTGACTTGTGAAAAACATCCCAATGCCGATAAGTTATCCCTTACAACTGTAAACATTGGTGCTGAAACTCCCTTGAACATTGTTTGTGGAGCCCCCAACGTAGCTGCAGGCCAAAAAGTAGTGGTAGCTCCAGTTGGAACCACCATTTACCCCTTCAATGGCGAACCCATTACAATGAAACTCGCCAAGATCAGAGGTTCTGAAAGCATGGGAATGATCTGTGCTCAAGATGAAATTGGCTTGAGCGAAGACCACTCCGGTATCATGATTCTTCCCGCCGATACACCGGTTGGAACGCCCGCCGCTACTTATTTCAAACTTCACAACGACTTTATCTACGAAATAGGCCTTACCCCCAACCGAATGGACGCAATGAGCCATTGGGGTGTTGCAAGAGACGTATGTGCTTACTTAAGTCATCACGATAAAAAAGACTTGAAAGTAACACTCCCCTCTTTCAATGTAAAAACAAGTGCGGGAGCAGCCCCTATTCAAGTGAGTATTGAAAACACCAATGCTTGTCAGCGCTATTCGGGCATTACCATCAAAAATGTAAAAGTGGGAGAAAGTCCGCTATGGTTGCAGCAACGTTTGAAAGCCATCGGTCAACGCCCTATTAATAATATTGTAGACATTACCAATTTCATTTTACATGAAACCGGTCAACCACTTCATGCTTTTGAAGCAACAGCCATCACAGGAAACAAAGTAGTGGTGAAAAATCTTCCTGCAGAAACGCCTTTTGTTACCCTCGATGGTAAAGAAAGAAAACTGCATCAGGACGATCTCATGATTTGTAACGGTAATGGTGAACCGATGTGTATTGGCGGTGTATTTGGTGGCCAACACAGTGGTGTAAGTGCAACCACTACAACTATCTTTTTGGAAAGTGCTTGGTTCAATCCCATCGATATTCGCAAAACATCGTTCCGCCATGGTCTTAGAACCGATGCCGCAACGCGATTTGAAAAAAATACAGATATCAGCCAAACCCTTAACGTGCTGAAAAGAGCCGCAGCGCTCATCATTGAACTAGCCGGTGGAGAATGCGAAGGTGATTGGGTGGACGTTTATCCGCAACAAAGTCCAAAAACACAAGTAACCCTCAAATTTCATTTCTTGAAGAAATTGAGTGGAAAGAATTACCATGCCGATGCGGTAAAACGCATTTTGCAAAGCTTGGGCTTTACCATTATGCGCGAAGGACTCGACGATATTTTATTGGAAGTTCCTTATAGCAAACCGGATGTAAGCTTGCCGGCAGATGTAGTGGAAGAGATCATGCGAATAGATGGATTGGACAATATCGAAATCCCCACCACTATTGCCATTTCTCCCGCCATTGAAAAACTAGGCTACAAGCATACTTGGAAAGAAAAAGTATCGAACTACTTGGCAGGTCAGGGCTTCAATGAAATTTTCACAAATTCCATTACCAATGCTGCTTATTTTGAAGAAGGCGATCTTACCAATGCGGTACGTTTGCTTAACAACTTAAGTGCAGATCACAATATCATGCGCCCCTCCATGCTGGAAACAGGATTGGAGTCGGTAGCATATAATTTGAACCGCAAAAACTTAAACATCCGCTTTTTCGAATTCGGCAAAACATACGGCAAATCAGCCTCCGGCAACTATTACGAGAACGATCATTGCTGTTTGTTCATCAGCGGTAAAATTGTTGAATCATCTTGGAATAAAAAGCAAGCTCAGGAAGCCGATATCTACTATGTAAAAGGAGTGGTTCAGAGCTTGTTTCAGTTATTGGGCATTCGCAATTGCAATTGGCAAGCTTATAACAATTCGAAATTGCAGTTGGGGCTTCAATTAACGCAAGGCAAAAAAGTTTACGGAACCATTGGAGGTGTAAGCGCTGCCGAATTAAAACGATTCGATATCAAACAGGCTGTGTACTTTATCGACCTCGACTGGGAAGCCATTCTCGATGCCGTTCAAAAAATTCAACTCAAATTCAAAGAGTTACCAAAGCAGTTGCCGGTTTACCGCGATTTGGCCTTGGTTGTAAACAAATCTCTTCCTTTCTCCGACGTGGAAAACTCGGTGAAAAAACTTCGTCTCGATAAATTACAAGAAGTGAAACTCTTCGATATTTTTGAAAGCGAAAAATTGGGAGCCGATAAAAAATCAATGGCCATCAATTTCACCTTCCTTGATCCTGAGAAAACCTTGACCGATAAAGAAATTGACGCAATGATGAGCAGTCTCATGGGCGCGCTCGAAAAAGACGTTCAAGCAGAAATCAGAAAATAAACCGATCATGGAGCAGCAATTAAAGAGAATACAGGAGAAAATGCAGCAGTTAATTAAAAAGAACGCGCTGCTCCAAAAAGATTTGGAAAAAAAGAACGAGGAAATTCGGGAGTTAAAACAGCAAATTTCTGAAGGCCTTCAATACAATGAAGCCTTGCAACAAAAAGTGTCGGCATTGAGCCTGGCGTCTGGAGCGTTGAACGAGGAAGAGAAGAAAGAAATGGAACGGAAAATGAATCATTACATCAAGCAAATCGACCGGTGCATTACCATGCTGGCCGAATAAACTAGATCCGCTTCACCAATCTCATTTTCGCTTCATCTGCACCTTGTGACAATTCCAGCGTGTAAACACCATAGGGAAGATCGTTCAATCCTCTCCATGTAAGTGTCTTTTCACCCTGATTGATCAAGGTTTCCATTCTGCTACATTCGCAACCTTTGTCGTCTCGCAATACTGCGCATAAACTAGATTCGGAACTGGCTTCCAACTCTAAAGTAAATGCGTCAATGAAAACGGGCGTTTTAATTTTCGCAATCATGTGATCCTTCGGTTTTGGTGTGTGTTTTAATAAGGTAACGAACCTAACCAACGGATTAATAAGCGTCCTATTACGTGAACTGTTAATTAATTGTGGATAAATTTAACACAAGCTTTTTAAAATACCAACAATGGAGGAATTAATTACAATAAATATTTTAATCGCCGATCGTACCTACCGCGTGAAAGTGGCTACTAAAGACGAAGAAGTGGTACGCAAAACGCTTAAAATGATCAACGATAAGATCCTTGAGTTCAAAACGCAGTTTGCAGGGAAAGACATGCAAGACTACCTCGCCATGGTTATCCTTTGGTACGCTACTCAAAACCAAGCTTCACCTGATGGTGGTGTTTCTGATACCATTTTAGACACATTGGGAAAAATGGAACTTCAGCTCGATAAAGCATTGGAGAACAATTAGTTAATTAGACAATTAGTTGATTTGATGGTTCATCGATTTAACAAAAAAAATTGGTGAACCGGGCCTACCCAATTCACCAATTTCGTAATGAACGAATTTGCTAATTAACCAATCAACTCATTATTTCAACAGTTCCTCCAACTTCTCTACCAAGGCCTCTCCTCTCAAATTCTTTGCAACGATTTTACCTGTTGGGTCAATCAGAAAGTTCTGTGGGATGGCTTGAATCCCATATTGAACAGCTACGGCATTTTGCCAGAATTTCAAATCGCTTACTTGTGTCCAATACAACTGATCATCATGAATAGCCTTCAACCATTTTTCCTTTGCATTGGGTTGATCTAAACTCACACCCAAAATGGTGAAACCTTTTTCATTGAATCGTTGGTAGGCTTTAACTACGTTGGGGTTTTCCTGACGGCAGGGACCGCACCAGCTCGCCCAAAAATCGATCAACACATATTTTCCTTTAAAGCTGGAAAGACTCACCGGCACGCCGGCAGTATCGTTCTGAGTGAATTCCATCGCCATTTTACCAACACCTGTTTTGCGAGCAATTTCAACACGTTCCATCAGCTCCTTACCGGAAGGCGTTGCCTTGGCGGAAGCGGGGAGTAATGCTAAAACGGGATCTACTTCATCGGAATTGATATCCCAACCCGCAAACTGACGAACTGCATACAATGCTACCGGTGATTTAGGATTGGCTTGGATATAAGATTTGTATACTTTTTTAGATTCAATGTCCAAAGAATCGAATTGCGCTTCCAGGGCTTTCATTCCGGCCTCATCCTTCTTCTGATACAAATCGCTGTACGCCTTGCTCAAGCTTTCTTGTGCACTTGTAATTGGTTTTAACTGCGCTTGCAAAGCCATGTAAGCCTTATGGCTTTTAGAGCCTGTAACTGAAATATTTGAAAATGAATCGGTGCTTACAACTTTGATGGGTGCGTTTTCGATGTAAACAGCCGCCATGTCTTTCTTGAAACTGATCGCCTTCATTTTGCCATCGGCCCCGGGCGTATAAGTCACCCGCAAGCACACCAATATCGGCTCTTCGACTGAACCATTGAACTGATAGGTTCCATTTTTCACCACGGCACTGTCTTCCACGCGTTTACCTGCCGAGCTATAATTCAAATAAACTTTAGCTGCGGTGTCTTTAGATAATTTTAATGTTCCCTTGATCTGAAATGAAGACTGCGACCACGCAGTGAATCCGAGTGCCAAAAACAAGGTTGAAAATAGAACTCTCATGTTGGAAATAATTTGCGGAAAGATACTATCATTTAAAAGGCAGCCCAAAAGTTTGGGCTAATTGGTGCTTAAACATATTAAATAACGCTAATATTTCTTATCGTCGTCCTAATTTTCATTAGCTTTTGGAAATCAACATACTAATACCTGTTAAATTTTCGTATTTTCGCAAGCTTAGTACCGTTCTTTGATCATATTACTAACCTTAACTGTGATCAAAGACCTTAACCATAATATAAACTATTGATTACCAATGGAAATTATCACCTACATCATAGGAGGAGTCGGTTTAGTGGTGGGAATCATTGCTGGGAAATTCATCTTTGCAAAAAACACCCAACAGAAAATTGACGAGGCAGAAAAGCAAGCACAGATCCTCCTGAAAGAAGCAGAACTGAGAGCAGAGACCTTGAAAAAGGAAAAAGAACTGGAAGCCGAGAAGAAATTTGTTCAATTAAGAGCGAACCACGATAAGGAAGTAAACGAACGTAATCGCAAGATCAACGAAGTTGAAAACAAGATTCGCCAGAAAGAACAAAGCATCAATCAAAAAGAAAGCGGTCTCGACAAACAAATCAAAGAAAACGAAGCGATCAAAGACAATTTGAACCGTCAGATCGAAGTTGTTAACTTGAAGAGAACCGAACTTGAAAAGCACCAAGAAGAGCACATTCGCCGATTGGAAAAAATTGCCGGTTTAACAGCCGACGAGGCAAAAACCCAATTGGTAGAAAGCTTGAAACAAGAAGCCCAAACGCAAGCATTGGCAGTTCAACAAGAAATTATTGACGACGCCAAGCAAAAAGCCAATAAAGAAGCCCGTAAAATCATCATTCAAACCATTCAGCGTACGGCTGCGGAACAAGCCATTGAGAACTCCATTACGGTGTTCAATTTGGAAAGTGACGAAATCAAAGGTCAGATCATTGGTAGAGAGGGTAGAAATATCCGCGCCATTGAAGCGGCTACCGGTGTGGATTTGATTGTAGACGATACTCCTGAAGCCATCATCCTTTCTTCCTTCGATCCATTGAGAAGAGAGATCGCTCGTTTAAGCTTGCAGCGATTGGTGACCGATGGTCGTATCCACCCTGCACGTATTGAAGAAGTAGTGGAGAAAACCCGCCGTCAAATTGAAGAGCAAGTGATGGAAATTGGAGAACGTACGGTGATTGAATTGGGTATTCACGGTTTGCACAAAGAATTGATTCGTATGGTAGGAAGAATGCGTTTCCGTTCTTCTTATGGTCAGAACTTGTTGATGCACAGCCGCGAAACGGCTAATTTGTGTGCGACCATGGCTGCAGAACTGGGATTGAACCCGAAATTGGCAAAAAGAGCCGGTTTACTTCACGATATAGGAAAAGTGCCTGATGAAGAATCAGAATTAAGCCATGCCTTGTTGGGAGCTAAATTGGCCGAGAAATACGGTGAAAACCCGGCTGTTGTGAATGCCATCGGCGCCCACCACGATGAAATGGAAATGCAATATGTAATTGCTCCCATTATCCAGGCTTGTGACGCTATCAGCGGTGCACGTCCCGGTGCTCGTCGTGAAATTATGCAGCAATATTTGCAGCGTATCAAAGACCTCGAGAACTTGGCCATGGCCTATACCGGAGTTGAAAAAGCCTATGCTATTCAGGCAGGTCGAGAACTTCGTGTGATTGTAGAAGCGGAGAAAGTGACTGATAATGACTCAGATAAGCTCAGCTTTGAGATCGCCCAGAAGATTCAGAATGAAATGACCTTCCCCGGACAGATCAAAGTAACCGTAATTCGCGAGAAACGTGCAGTAAACATCGCCCGCTAATTTTAGCAGGTAATTTGAAAAAATCTTGGAAAGAAAGGTGAAATATCCAATTTTTCCTTACCTTTGCATCCCTTAAATTAAAAGATCATGAACGCAGCAGTTCAGTTTGTACACGAGCAAATGACAACGAAAAAGACATTCCCCAACTTCAAAGCTGGTGATAATGTGTCTGTTAACTATAAAATCATCGAAGGTGGTAAGGAGCGTATCCAAAGCTTCCGTGGTGATGTTATCAAACGTCAAGGTACTGGCGCAACTGCCAGCTTCACTGTAAGAAAAATTTCTGACGGTGTTGGTGTTGAAAGAACTTTTCCTTTGTATTCACCTAATATTGACTCAATTGAGTTGAATAAGTCAGGTCGTGTTCGCAGAGCGAAATTGTACTTCCAGAGAGAGCGTTTCGGTAAGAGTGCTCGTATCAAAGAAAAAAGAATGGCTGTTGAGTCTGCTAAATAAGCTGATTCAATACTTTAATAACATTCGTGTAACAAGTGAGGTGTCAAATAATGGCACCTCTTTTGTTATGAATATTCATGAAAAACCCTAATTTGCAAGTTCAAAATTTAACCTCATGTTATTAGCTACAATTAAACCAATATTCCTACTCGGTATGCCTGGTGGCTCTGAATGGATTCTGATTGTGTTAGCCGTTCTCGTACTCTTTGGTGGCCGAAAAATCCCTGAGTTCATGAAAGGTATCGGTAAAGGTATCCGTGAATTCAACGATGCTAAAAACAACGTGAAGAAGGAAATCGAAGACGGTATGAACGAAAAAGACAAACAACAATCAAGTTCCGCTCACTAGTTTAGGTTTTTGGCTTTCTCGTGTTTAAGTACGATTCAATAGAACAATATCATACTGAATTGCGTAACGGCACTACTTCTTGTGAAGAGGCCGTTACGTTTTATTTAGAGCAGATCCAAGTTCATCAGCATCTGAACGCCTTTGTTCATATTTTTGCTGAAGAAGCCTTGGAAACCGCTCGATCTCAAGATGCTGCCCGAAAAGCAGGCGCTCCTCTCCCATCTTTACACGGCGTTGTAATTGCAGTTAAAGATGTAATTGCTTATAAAGACCATCCGCTTTCTGCCGCCTCCAACATTCTCAAAGGCTTCAAAAGTATTTACAATGCAACGGCTGTAACTAAACTGTTAGATGCCGGTGCCATAATCATTGGAACTACCAATTGTGATGAATTCGCCATGGGTTCTACCAATGAACACTCCGCCTTTGGAAAAGTATTGAACGGCATCGACCCTACCAAAGTGCCCGGTGGCTCTTCCGGTGGCTCGGCGGTAGCAGTACAAATGGATTGCTGCATGGTGAGCTTGGGTAGCGATACCGGTGGATCTGTTCGCCAGCCCGCCGACTTCTGTGGAATTGTGGGACTGAAACCAACTTATGGTCGGATCTCCCGCTATGGATTGATCGCCTACGCCTCCTCTTTCGATCAAATAGGCATCTTCTCAAAGAACATTCCCGACAATGCCCTCGTACTGGAAGTGATCAGTGGCCCCGATGAATTCGATAGCACAGCCCATACCGAAGCCCCAGAAGCCTACTCGAAGGCCTTGAAGGCCCCCGGAAAACCCCTTAAAATCGCTTATTTCAAAGAAGCGATCGATAGCCCGGCCCTAGATCCTGAAATTGCCGGCCGATTAAGGGAATTATTTTCCCGTTTAGAGAAAGACGGACACCAGCTTTGCCCGGTTTCTTTCGAATACCTCGATTATATTGTTCCTACCTATTATATTCTTACCACGGCCGAAGCCTCCTCTAACCTCTCCAGATTTGATGGGGTAAAGTATGGATTCAGGCATGTGGATAAAAAAAACGACCTCAACGAGTTCTACTGCCAAACACGGTCAAAAGGCTTCGGTTGGGAGGTCAAAAAACGCATCATGCTGGGGTCTTTCGTACTTAGTTCAGGGTACTACGACGCCTACTTCACCCGCGCCCAGCAAGTCCGCCGTTTACTAGTGGACAAAACAAACCTGATCTTCAATCAATTCGACGCCCTCGTTCTTCCCAATGCTCCAAGTACGGCTTTTCCCATCGGCGAAAAGTCGGATGACCCCATTGCGATGTACTTGGCTGACATTTTTACAGTTTTTTCCAACCTTACCGGGGTTCCCGGCATCTCTCTCCCGCTTTTTTGGCACAGTAATGGCTTACCATTCGGGGTGCAAGTTATGACAAACCGATTTTCGGAGTTATCTTTGCTCCAGTTATCCAACCAATGGATGGCTGCCTATAAAGACAGTAAGCAATAGAAAAACCATTTATTACGACCGCTGTTTTTGGTAGGCTTCTTCCGATAGTCCTATGCTAAACATCATTTTAATCCAGTCCTATTGTAGTGTCGGTATTGTGTAGTAAACAAAATGATGATGAAGCAAAAAACATTGATGCTCACTATTTTGAGCGTAAGCTTAACGTTGTTGGCTTTTGGTCAGCCTGCTAAAGGTGGCTCCAAAAAGACAGCATCGAACAGCAGCGGCAAAAAAGTAATGAGGGTTACCACCCTAACGGATTCTGTGATGGCTCCGGGCAAGGCGGCTAAAAAGGATACGCTTCAGCGATTCATACCCAATTTGTTCGAATCCAGCCTCAGCTCTGCCTCAGGAATTCGCTTGAACCCTAGAGCCGTTAGCTTTGTACAAGATTATATGGAAGAAAATGGCGAAGACCTTCTGAAAATGAAGGGTTGGGCCCGCCCCTACTTCAACATGATGGACGCGGTTCTAACGCGTTACTCTCTTCCCGCCGAGTTAAAATACCTCGCCGTTATTGAATCTCAATTAAAAAGCTCTGCTGTTTCATGGGCCGGTGCCGTAGGACCATGGCAATTTATGCCTGAAACCGCACGCACCTTGGGCTTAAAAGTGAATAGAAAAGTGGATGAGCGCAAAGACTTTATTAAAAGTACCCATGCTGCCGCCAAGTACTTAAGAGATTTGTATTCCGAGTTTGGAGACTGGCTTTTGGTTATTGCTGCCTATAATGGTGGACCGGTAAATGTTTACAGTGCCATTAAAAAGAGCAAAAGCCGTAATTTCTGGGATCTGCAACGCTATTTGCCCAACGAAACCAGAAACCACGTAAAGAAGTTCATTGGTACGCACTATGTGTTCGAAGGTCAGGGTGGTATTACCACGCTTACCAAAGCGGAAACAACCGAGCAATTGAGCGCTGTTTCTAACTTCGTAGCAAGCAGAAATTTGAGTCAAAAAGAAATGGACAATGTAAAAACAATGAAGATCTCCGGCAAATACCATTCGGAAATCATCGCTAGAATCATTGCCATGGATATCAACGAATTCAACCGTTACAATCCTAATTTCGACAAGGTAATTGCTGCCGGCGCTAGCAGTTATGAATTGAAGTTACCAGCCGAAAAAATGGAAGTATTTGTAACCAATAAATATCAAATATTGAACGAATCAGTTCAGTATTTACTCAGTGGCGGTGCGGTATGTAATGATCCAGTTCAAGTTCGCCACTAAACAACCACCCAAGCTAATTACTTTAAAGTGCTGACCTCGGTTAGCACTTTTTTTATGGCGGCTGCTTTCAATAAACATTCTTCGTATTCCCGCTCCGGCTGCGCATAATACGTGATTCCGGATCCTGTATGAAACGACAGATAAGCCGTGTTTTGATTGTAAAATACAGAGCGAATCATCACATTGAAATCAAAATCACCATTCGGTTTAATATATCCTATACTGCCGGAGAAAAGGCCCCGGTTCGAGCATTCGTACTTTTCAATCAGCTCCATTACTTTTTTCTTCGGAGCGCCGGTCATAGAACCCATCGGGAAACAAGCTTTCATAATTGCTCCTAATCCGATATCTGCAATGGGCTTTCCTTTTACGGTCGAAATCATCTGATGCACTTTCGGGAAACTCATCACTTTGCAGAGCTCAGGAACAGTCACTGTTCCGGCAACACATACTTTAGACAAATCGTTTCGAACCAAGTCTACCACCATAATATTTTCAGCGCGCTCCTTCGGATCCATCATTAATTGTTGCCGCTGTGCGGCATCGGCAGCCGCATCGTCGTGAATTCGTTTAGCAGTTCCTTTCATGGGTTGCGACCACAAATAGTCTTCCTTATAAGCAATGAATCGTTCCGGACTGGCACTCATAGCGTAGCAATAATTCCACTGATAATAAACACTGAAGGGTTGTTGCAGATCTTGATTCAACGCATCAAAAACAGCCGGGGGATGAATGAAGGTGTTGGAAGAGAAAAACTCCTGGCAGTAGTTCAATTCATAACAAGCCCCTTGTAAGAGGTTTTGTTGAATGGATTTTACAGTGGCAATATAATCGCCTTTGGTCATTCTAGGCATTGGCAGGATTTCTTCTCTGGCCGCAGGCGGCAGAACTGTTGATGCTGTTTGAATTTCTTCGAAAACTGCTTGGGGGCTTTTGTTCACCGAACCAATATGAATCCGAGAATCGCTTATTTCCAATACAATTTCCGGTACAAAAAAATAGAGATCAGGGAAGCCAATTGGATCGAGCAACTTTGATTCAAGGGTTTCAATTTCATTTTTTAGGTTGTAACCCAGATGTCCAAAAACCCAATCATTGTTTTGCGCAATGAATGCATCGAGTTCCGTGAAAGCATTACCTGCATTGCATTGCAGGTGCACAACACTTCCTGCTGCGACCATTTTTTGGATTGATCCCAGTTTGTCCGATTGTTGGTTACTATCCATTAAACAAAAATTGCTGAACCGGGAGCTCCAGTTCAGCAATTGTATATTGAATGTAACGATATCGGCTACGTTAAAATATTCGTAGACTCTTTTCTTCATTCAAGGATAACTTTCAACGATTAATAATCGTCGTCGTCGTCATCAAAGCCGCCACCGTCATCAAAAAGATCCATGTCTTTGAAGTCGTCATCTAAACCCAAGTCATCGTCGTCTGCTTTACCTTTCTTAGGGGTACCGCTGCCGCCGCCGGTTGCTTTTTTGGTTTTGGATTTTGGAATATCGAATTCGTCGAAATCGGGGTCCCAATTATCGTCTTCATCTACTTTATCCCAATCATCAACTTCGTCGATGTCATCGCTGTCATCGTCGTCGTCGTCATCGTCATCACCTTTTGATTTTTTAGAGGAAGCTTTTGAAGCACCTTTTTTGGGCGTTTCATCTAGTTCTTCATCTTCAAGATCATCGTCGTCGTCTTCTTCTAACTGTTTTTTCGGTTTAGAAGATTCTTTGGGGGTTGTTTCCTTTGGTGATTTGGGCGCAGATTTACTGCTTGTGCTTTTCCCCTTATCAGATTTTGCTGCCATATTCTGGTAAGATTATGATGTAAAATTTCAGCGAAGATTTTAAATAGCCAAAATTTTTTTGGATTTTTTTTATTGTGTTACAACTCGATTTTTTAGGCGACAGTAATTAATTGCTCTCGGCCGGGGCCGTTTGAGATATAATCAACATTTACACCTAGGTATTTATTGATAAAATCGATGTAGGTTTTCATTGCTTCAGGCAACGCAGCGGCGTCTCTGATGCTTGAAATGTCCTGTTCCCAGCCCTTGAACGATTTCAAAACAGGCTCAATGGTAACATTGTTCATTTGGAACGGAATTTCATTTGATTCTTCTCCATCAACTTTATACGAAGTACATACCTGTAATTCTTTGAATGAATCGAGCACATCCGACTTGGTCATTACTAATTTAGTTACACCATTCACCATGCAAGCAAAGCGAAGGGCAACCAAATCAATCCATCCGCAACGGCGCGGTCTACCGGTGGTAGCACCAAACTCATTACCGATCTTTCTCAATGTTTCACCTACTTCTTCATGCAATTCTGTTGGGAAAGGACCGCTTCCTACACGAGTACAATATGCCTTGGTAACACCAATTACATCGCGAATTTTTTGAGGAGCAATACCCAATCCGGTACAAACCCCTGCTGAAATAGTATTTGAAGAGGTAACGAATGGGAAGGTACCGAAATCCACATCCAGCATGCTTCCTTGAGCACCTTCAGCCATGATGCGCTTTCCTTGACTCAACAAATTATTGATAAAGTATTCGCCTTTTACAATTTTGAAGCCACGAAGAAACTCTACTGCTTCTTGGAATTCTTCTTCCCAAGCGGAAATATCTTCCGTAAAGCCCATTCCATCAAGCAACTTTTGGTGCTTTTCGCGGAGTTTGAGATAGTTCGACTTGAAATCTTTATGGAGCAAATCGCCCACGCGAAGCGCATTGCGACCCGTTTTATCCATATAAGCCGGACCAATCCCTTTCAAAGTAGATCCAATTTTATCGTTTCCTTTAGCCAACTCAGAAGCTTTGTCTAACGCACGATGCGTAGGAACAATCATGTGAGTGCGCTCGGAGATGTATAAGTTTTTCTTGTAATCAACACCAAAGCTGCTAACAGAAGCACATTCTTTCTTGAATGTTACTGCATCCAATACTACACCATTACCTACAAGGTTGATGATATTGTCGTGAAAGATTCCTGAAGGGATTTGATGGAGTACTACTTTTTTGCCATCTACATACAATGTGTGACCTGCGTTGGGACCACCCTGAAAACGGGCGATGATGTCGTAATTAGGGGCGAAGTAATCTACTATCTTACCTTTTCCTTCATCACCCCATTGAAGTCCTAAAAGAACGTCTACCATTAAAGATTGATTTTACGGTTTTTCTAAGCCGCAAAAATAGGGTAATCGAAATGGAATACCCCAGTTCTCAAAAAAAAGTGGAAAAAGCTTAGTTCTCGGTGTCGTAACGGTCTACTTTTTCAATTCCGGGTAGTTTTTTCAGCCGGTCGAGCAATTCCTCCAATTCGTCTTTATCATGTACATACACGCGAATGTTTCCGAAAAAGAGTCCGTCTTTAGCTTCAATAGTTAAAGCGTTGATATTGATCCTCAATTCACCGGAAATGAGGTTGGTGATTTTATGAATAACCCCCACATCATCCAGACCGACAATTTTAAGACCGGTAAGGAAGGAAATCTCCTTGTTTTTAGCCCATTTAGTTTTCACTACCCGATGTCCGTAATTGGCCAGCAGTTTAGCCGCATTGGGGCAATTGGTGCGGTGAATGGTAAGGCCTTTTCCGGTAGTAACAAAACC
>DGDD01000224.1 GCA_002385265.1 Chitinophagaceae bacterium UBA3961 | reverse complement strand
TTAACTCATCAAGCCTCCGTAAAATGACAGGCCGGAAGCAAGCATCCTTTGTCATTGTTATGTACCTTTACGTTAATTGATTTGAATATGAAAAAGATCTTCTTGGCAACTCTTGGAATCCTACTCATTGCCATTGCATGCACCTATATATTTATTCCTACCACCCTTAAGGTTTCTACCGAAGTACCCGCTAATGCAAATCAATTTGCAGTATTTCGAATGATATCATCAGAACAGAATTGGAAGAATTGGTTCCCATCAAGCTCCGGCGAATTCCAGTTTGCATTTGGCACGCCCTCATACAATAGTCAAGAAGTAATGATCAAAACAGATCCAAGCAAACCAATGATTGGAAGTCAAATGCAGGTGGTTTCTATTGATGCAGATTCTGTTTCAATTGGCTGGGAATGCTCTTGGAACATCGGCTACAATCCCTGGGTTAGATATACTGAATATAAAAAGGCCACCAAGCTGCTGAATACGATGAATCAGGTTCTTGATTCTCTCAAACAGTTTGTTGAGAAAAAATCGAATATTTATGGTTACGAAATCAGAGAGGCAAAAGTGAAAGACACCGTTTTAATGGCTACAAAATTTGAAACTATTGGATATCCCGATGTTGCAACTATTTACAAAAACATAAATACAATTCGATCCTATATTGCCAAAAATGGAGCTAAAGAAACCAATTATCCAATGTTGCATTTTTCTGATATGGGCAACAATACAATTGAAACAATGATTGGAATTCCAACAAACAAAATACTCCCAGATACAAAAACAATATTTCTCAAGCGATTGATTCTTGGAAACATTCTAGAAGGGGAAGTAAAAGGTGGACCGTACACAACAAAACAAGCGCTTAAACAAGCGGAAGTTTATATTCGGGATTACAAAAAAACGCCTCCAGCTATTCCCTTCGAAATGCTGGTAACAGACAGATCTGCTGAATCGGATACCAGTAAATGGATAACAAGAATATACTACCCTATTTTTTAATTGAAATGGTAGGTTGCAATTGAATCAACCGAACGCTGTCGTTATTCTTTGCTACTAAAAACGAATTCAGTTGTGCCACTTTTATTGGAGTTAACTGACGCACTTCACCACTCAAGGCCCTGCCTTTTAACATAAAGGGAAGCCATTGATTGTTGTTCTTATTCAATAACACGGTTCCATAGTTGGCGTCGTACCTCCCCATCTGAATATTGGCATGATAGAAATTGCCCGTCAGCAACAAATCAAGTTTCCCGTCTTTATCAAAATCTTCTGCCAATATATTCCGTATGGGCGACAATTGAGCCATCCAAGGCAATGCTTGTGCTTTAAAATTTCCTTTCCCATCGTTTACATACACAACTGATTCGAAAAAATTCGCTGTACGTATCAAAGCACTGTTCAACTTTGCCGGCTCAAACATCTCATCCAACTTCGCCTTCGCGAAATCTTCTGCATACAAAAACTTCTTCTTTATAAGTGGCAATTGTTTCTGCAATTCTTCTTTATTCGCAAAAGGAACTTCTTCGCCTCCAAGATAATAGGTTAGAATTTGTTCTTTCTTACCATTGCCATCGAAATCTTGAAAATACATCCTTACTGGCTCTTTCTTGGTTGCTTTTAACCTACTGTTCAACCCAAGATTTCCGGCCACAATATCAAGATCTCCGTCATTGTCTATATCCGCAGATTTTACCTTGTACCACCAGCCCTTCTCCTCGCCCACTAGTTTCCTTTCAAATCCATTGTTTGTTTTCTTAAACCATAATACGTTACCCCATTCAAGCGAGAGCAGTAAATCTGTTTTACCGTCTTTATCTAAATCCACCCATTCTGCATCGGTAACCATCCCAACGTCTTGTAACTCAGCATTCCATTTAGTTGTAACATCTGTGAAATGACCGGTTCCATCGTTCTTAAGCAAATAAGAAAGTGGACGATCCCCGTAATCGAAGGGTACAGTTCTTCCACCAATGAAAATATCTATAGCGCCATCTCCATCGAAATCGTTCAGTACTAAAGCTCCCGGAGTAGTATAAACGTTGTTGAATGCATTTGCAATTTCCGTTAACATCCCTTTCCCATCGTTTGCAAAAGCTCGAGGGCTTTGATGAACATCGTTGCCATAAAACTCATTTCCAGCGTCACCCAAAATAAGGTCCTGCGTTCCGTCTTTGTTAATGTCAGCCCAAACAGCCATGGCTTCTTCAAACATGGTATCCGCTTCTAAGGCTGGTTGAGGTAGTCGTTTAAACTTACCATCTATTGTTTGAAGGTATACTCCGGGCTGGTAAGTTTTGGAGGCGCCAATAAAGAAGTCTTCTAAGCCGTCTCCATTAATATCTTTCACTGCCAGCGCCGGGCCCTCTCTAGAAATCATCTGAGGAATCAATGGCTCTCTATCAAACTCATTAAAAAGATTCTCTTCATGCTTAATTGCCAATCCGGCCCTAGCTGTAATATCAGTAACCTCCAAAGGAAGTTGCACATTAAAATGACCGGCATAGTCAAAAACAGGCAAATCTTTTGCAAACGAAAGGTTGATCATTTCTCCTTTAGTCAAATCCAGTTTTTGATAGGTATTATTGGGCCAAATCAGAAAAGCGGAATCTATTTTTTCAGGCCCAACTGCTATGGTCATCGGAACTTCCATCGAGCTCTGAAAGCCTTTCACCGGAAACTTCTCAAACGACTTCAACAATTCCTTTTGATACACCAGTACCCTTGCACCAATTGCCTTGAGATTTAAGGAGTCGCCTTTTAGTGAGAGCGTAATAGAGGGGTGCTCCTTTTTATCATTGGTAGTGTTCTTATAAATGAGCACAGGATCGTCAACATTGTTCACCACGATATCGAGATCACCATCATTATCTAGATCGGCATATACAGAGCCATTAGAAAAAGTTGGCTGGTCCCCTTTGATTCGTCCTGTAAGGTCTTCAAACTGCAAATTTTTCTTATTGAGGAAGAAACGGTTGGGAAGTTTGATCTCAGGAAATTTCTTTAGCAAGGCCATGTCCTTATCCTCGAGTGTATTCTCGCGAATCTTTGCCTGCAGTTCTTCGTTTGAAACAAAACTAACATAGTCGATGTCGTTCAGTCGTTTTGGAATGCCGTTCGAAATGAACAAATCCTTCCATCCATCATTATCAAAATCCATCCATAATGGGGCCCAACTCCAATCAGTGGCATACACGCCTGAATACAATCCCACCTCGCTAAATTGTCCATTTCCTTGATTCCATTGTAAATTATTCCGAGTGTATTGATGGTTGTAGCCAAACCCAATTTTGTAGTTGAATAAATTATAAGAATCTTCGCCTAATGACCTGCGTAAAATATAGGAGTCGGAAGGAAGCATGTCCATTGATATGATCTCCGGTGCACCATCGTTGTTGGCATCGGCAACATCTACTCCCATCGAGAATTGACTGGTGTGCAGAATCTGATCTCTCAACACTTCTTTAAAAGTTCCATTCTTTTGATTGATATAGAGATAATCATTTTCATGAAAATCATTCCCTATATAAAGATCAGGATAGCCGTCGTTGTTGATGTCACTTGTTGCTATTCCCAAACCATATCCGATGATGGAACTATTGATGCCAACCGTTCGAGTGATTTCTGTGAATCGACCGCCTTCGTTTTTGTAAAAGCGATCACCTGCTAAACTATCGTAGGTGTTCTCGTATGTTTTTCTTTCTGAAAAAGTTCCATTGAATCGAAGCGAATGGTTCATCAGGTACATGTCTAAATCACCATCCAAATCGTAGTCGAAAAAAGCCGCTTGCGTAGAGAATCCGGAAAAGGCCAACCCCATTTCAGTTGCCATATCCTTATACAGGGGTATACCTTCTTTTGAAATGGACTGACAGATCAAAAACTGATTCTTGTTCTTCAAAGTCTCAAAGTTACCAACCCTGCAAATGTAGATATCGAGCATTCCGTCGTGATTGATGTCTACAACCGATACACCGGTAGACCATCCTCCATCATTTGGGATCGCAGCTTTCTCAGAAACATCTTCGAATTTCAAATTTCCACGGTTGAGATATAATTTGTTTTGAACCTGATTTCCTGAAAAAAACAAATCAATAGAACCATCATTATTAAAATCGCCTGCACCTACTCCCGCCCCATTGTAGAAGTACATGTATTTAAACATATTGAAGCTGGCTGTGGGAGTCAACTTATTTGTAAAATTGATTCCGGATTCGTTTTCTTTCACTACCTCGAACAAAGCTGGCACATCCGATTTTGATGTGCATGCCACCATTAAAAAGGCACTCATCAACAATCCTAAAAACAACCGAAAGGTTTTATATACCAACAACTGATTCATTTCTACTATTTGGAATTCACTTTATAGATTCTTGGTTTTTCATCATTGATCAGGAACAATAGTCTTTTCGATTTTCCTGAATTCAATTGAATGATGTCTCTGATTTGTCCCGTAATCATCAACCCTGATTCTTGGGATGACAGCAATCTCCAATTCTTTGCCGCATCGGAAATCAATACTTGCCCGAAGCTCGCATCCAATCTGCAGAACTGTGGCAACATATTGAATCGATTCCCTCCGGCAATGATCTCGGGCTTACCATCCCCATTAATATCTTCCACAGTTATTGCATTTACAGAACTCCATTGAACTTCATCGGGCAGTCGCACCAAACTGAATTGGCCTTTTCCATCGTTATACGCCACCATCGTGCTTCCGTTGGTAAATGTTTTTACTTCACAAGATTTCAGCACCTCGGCTGAGAACAGTTCTTGAATCGATTTCTTTCCAAACTCTTCGTATTTCAAATTCTGCTTCTTGATCGACACCACTTGATCAGTTAATTCTCGCTTCAAGAAAACAGGCACATCCTTCCCATTGATCGTTCTCGTAATTATTTTTTCTACAGATCCGTTTTTATCATAATCATTGATCCACATTTTTACAGGAGCATGAGTAGAAGGTTGCAAGTAAAAGTTTTCTCCGATGTTTCCCAGAATCAAATCCTCGTCTCCATCACCATCTAAATCTCCAGCAGCAATTGATTGCCACCATCCATTTTCTTTCGACAATCCAATTTCTATTTCTTTAGCAGAGCCGCCACTAAAACTAAAAGCCTTGGGCTGCATCCACTCACCTGCCACCACCAATTCTTTTTCCGGACTTTGATTGATATTTACCCATACTGCTCCCGTTAGTAGTCCAAGTTTTTCTAACCCAGTTGCTCTCTGTGGTGTTACATCTGTAAACACTCCCTTGCCATTGTTTTCAAGAAGAAAAGAAGTTGGCGTTGGACCGTAATTCAACGAAATGCTTCTACTTCCAACAAAAAGATCCAAATCGCCATCGCTATCGAAATCAAGCGCCACTACAAAAGCATTGTTGGTGCCACTTGAAGGCAATGCAGTACTGTCGAATTTGAAATTTCCTTTGCCATCGTTCTTAAATAGACGGTTATTCAACTCTTTGCTGTCCGGATCCCGGTTGTTGCCGGCCGAACCTACAAACAAGTCTAAATCCTTATCACCATCTGCATCAAAGAATAGCACTCCCATATCTTCTGACTCGGCAAATCTTTCAAATTCAGGGTTAAGCTTTTGTTGAAAACGACCATTAGACAATTGAAGATACAGTTGACCGGCCTGACGACTAGCGCCCCCAACATAGAGATCTTCCAACCCATCTCCGTTTACATCCCCTTTGGCTGCTTTCGGACCTTCATGAGAAACAAATAGCGGAATGTTGCGATCGTAATATGAATCAATGAACCCATCTTCCTGATGTTTCACAAAAGCACTGTCTTGAAAACTTAAAACAGGGGTAGGCGCCGCGGTACCTCCGGTGTTTCCTGCAACAGCCTGCTCCCAGCTAAAAGAGTGTACTTTGTTCAATTCGGGAGTACGCATCACCGATATTTTGTTATCGGGCCATTCCACTACAATCGAATCTGCTTTTTCTTTTCCCAGCCCTGCAATTATTTTGTAGTCTACAGAACTTTGAAAGCCTCTGCTTGGGATCAACTCTTTATAGATGATCTCTTTTCCTTTGAATATCTTAACTTTTGAACCAATAGCAAAGGTGTTTTTATCCTTTCCTTTTAGGCTTACGCCAATAAAGTTATTCTTTTGCAATTCATTGGCTTTGTTTTGATACACAAAACTCTCCATGTTTACATTATTGATCACCATATCCAGATCTCCATCATTGTCTAAATCCCCATATGCTGCGCCGTTAGAAAACGAAGGTGTAGCGAAGCCCCAATTTTCAGCTTCGTCTTTAAATTTCATATGACCAATATTATGAAAGGCCTTATTTGGAATGGGCACTGAAGGCATTTTCTTGATAATTTCATCGAATTGTTCCTTCTGCCCTGTCATCACCATTTTTTGAACTACGTCGTTAGCAAAGAAGTCGATGAAGTCTTGGTTGGTTACGTCATTGTAGATACCATTGCAAACAAAAAGGTCGGAGAGACCATCATTATCGGCATCGAAGATAAGCCCACCCCAGCTCCAATCGGAGGCTGCTACACCACTATAGAAGGCTGTTTCTTTAAACTTGCCGTTTCTATCGTTTACTTGCAATACGTTTTGCATGAACTGGTAGTAAAACCCTGTTTTAACTTTCAGTTGTTGAACATCGATGTTTTCAAAAGAGGTAGTCGTTTTTAAGCGAAAATCATTATCAGGAAGCATCTCAGTAACGAAGAGGTCAGGATAGCCGTCGTTGTTAATATCAGCCAAATCAGCGCCCATGCTAGAGTGACTAAGGTGCTGAACCCAATTCTCCAGTTCGTCTTTAAAGGTTCCATTTTTCTGATTGATATAGAGGTAGTCTCTTTCAAAGAAGTCGTTAGAAACGTATACATCCGGATAATGATCACCGTTTACATCTCCCACTGTTACACCCAAACCAAAGCTGATCAAACTGCCATAGATACCGGCCTCTGTACTAATATCGATGTATTTGCCATTGTCGTTCCTAAGAAATCGATCGCCACCTCCTTTGAGGTAATCGGCAACGGGCCAGTCTTTTGCCCTTAGTTCGCGCTTGTTTTCGTAATTAAGGGTATTAACTGGAATAAAGCTGTTATTAATGATAAACACGTCTAAATCGCCGTCCAAATCATAATCGAAGAAAGCGGCGTGTGTAGCGTATCCGCCTTTGTTTTGTAGGCCATAGTTTTCTGCTTCTTCGGTGAACGTATTGTTATGTTGGTTTATATAGAGTTTGCTTACAGGTGGTTGTCCGTTAATAAACCCTGCATTGCACACGTAAATATCGAGCCACCCGTCACTATTAATATCCACCATTACTACGCCAGTACTCCACTGATTACCTACTTGAATTTTAGCAGTGCTTGTTATGTCGTCAAACTTCCATGCTCCTTTGTTTAAGTAGAGTTTGTTTTCACTCATGTTAGAGGTCATGAACACATCTGCCAGTCCATCATTATTAATATCACCAATTGCAACACCGCCGCCATTGTAGAAATTGCGATAGCTGAAGATGTTGAAATCGGGGCTATTAGAAACTTTATTCACGAAGCTAATACCGGTGTTTGTTTTCAACTCAAACAAAGCGTTTGGATTGGTAGTGGCTGACTTGGGATTACAAGCTAAAAACACTAAGAAAGTAAGCAAGAAGCCGGTGCTTAATATTTTAGAAATGGAGTGGATCATAAAAATCAAAAGCTTAATTCGAAAAGTAGATCTTTAAAATAGCAAAAAGGCCATAAAAATATGACCCTTTTGCCGTATAGTAATGTTAAGAACCTACTATTAATAACCAGGATTCTGCTTTAAAGCTGGGTTTACAGCAAGTTGTTCGTTAGGAATAGGGAACAACAGACGCTCAGAAGTTGAAGCTGGTTTTTCTTGGTAAGCGTTCAAGTATTTACCGAAACGAACCAAGTCATTTCTTCTC
Source organism: Chitinophagaceae bacterium UBA3961 (assembly GCA_002385265.1). Classification (GTDB taxonomy): domain Bacteria; phylum Bacteroidota; class Bacteroidia; order Chitinophagales; family Chitinophagaceae; genus Endoryza; species Endoryza foliicola. Next base: position 8,664 of record DGDD01000224.1, on the reverse strand, counting down.
CAACCTTCCCAGTACAACTCTCTTCCTCTTTCATCCAACAAGTTGTCGGCAGTTAAAGAAGCAAGAGCAGTAGCACCACGGTTAGCGCGGATCTGGTTAACGATTGCCAAACCTGCAGCAGCGTTACCTGTTCTAAGCAAAGCTTCAGCTTTCATCAACATAACATCAGCCCAACGGAAGATTACGTATTCGTTCTCAGCAGGGAACTCTTTTGCGTAATCAGGTGGATATTTGATAACACGGATACCTGTAACCTCGAGGTTGGTACCTGTTTCTTTGATTTTCACGTCGCGAGTGAAAGAAAGTGGAGCACCACTTCTGTCTTTCAATGCAGTACCGTTTTGATCGAATTGTTGACCAACCAACAAACCTACGCGCAAACCAGATACATTGGTAACACCAGTGTAGCTATCGCCACGGCGTTTATCAGTCGCTTCGAATTTATCGTAGAAGTCAGACAAGGTAGTGAAACCGTTCCAACCGCTAGGACGTTGGTTGTAGTGAAGTGTGCAATACCAACGAGATTGGTTGTTACCACCACGTACACCATTTGTATTTTCGAGAGCGTAGATAATTTCAGTTGATTTTGTTGAGTTATCAGGGCTGAAGTTATCGTAGAAGTTAGAGCTTAAGCTGTAACCAGTAATTTGGTCAGCCAAAGTGATTACCTGTTGCATATCGCCAGCAGCAAAGGTTGGAGTAGCGCGGTTAGCGTAAACACCTTTGTTGAGGTACAATTTCATCATCAATACGCGAGCAGCGTTTTTGTTTGCTTTGATGATATTGCTTGAGCTACCAGCAGGTAAATCGTTGATGATTGCATTCAACTCACTGATGATGAAGTCGGCTGCAGCAGCACCCTTCTTAATTTCAGGAAGTTTCTTAAGATCCTTCAGATCTGAACGGAAAGGAACTTGATCCCATCCATCCAATACAGCGAACATAGACAACGCTCTAATGAAGCGAGCTTCTGCTGCTTGTTGAGGTGTAGGATTTTTATCAAGTACTGATGATGCAGCGAATTGAGCTTGAAGCAATTCACGGTATGTATCAGACAAGAATTGGTGATCTGCATTCCAAGTATGGTTATGCAATACACGCCAAACCCCGTTATCATCCCAGTCTGGACCACGAGTGGGTCCGATGGCCTCATCGGTTGTGTGCTCAGAAGCAGCCCAAAAACGTGACTGATCCTGGAAGGGGTTGTTTAAAGTTTCATAGGCACTCTGTAACAGACCGGCAGCGTTTACAGTGCTGCTTTCGATGTTTAGCGCACCGCGTTGGTTTTGCTCCAACTTGGTACAAGAGAAACTAAACACGGTGATCAGTAACAGCACCAGCAATTTTAGATTCTTCATTTTAATTACTATTTAAAAGAGTTTATAAACTGAATGAGAATGACAATTGAATGTTTCTAGCTGTTGGATAAGGAGTATACTCGATACCTAAAGAAGGAACACCGTTCACATTCTTATCTGTATTAACCTCTGGGTCGAAACCACTCCATTTAGTGATAACGAACAAGTTTTGACCGGTTAATGCAACGTTTGCATTTTTGATCACTTTAGCAATGTTTCCAAGGCGGTAAGCGATGGTCATGTTTGCTAACTTGATGTAGTCACCTTTTTCGAGGTAGCGAGTAGAAGGAGCAATTGGGTTAGAAGTGCTCTCTGTAACTGATCCGCCAACAAGAGACTTAGTGATGTTTCTACCTGCGATGATGTTACCGATTGGCAATACTGAGTTTGCTGTGTTGTTGTACAAATAATGTCCGAATGCACCATTTAAGTTGATAGCTGCGAACCATTTTTTGTAAGTCAAATCAGTAGAGAAACCAACAATCATCTTAGGGTTAGGAGAACCTACATAGCTTAGGTTTTCGCTACCATCAGGGTTCAACTTGTAGTTGCTCTGACCGGTAGTTTTGTCGATGCCTAAGAATGAACGCAAATAATAAACGTTCAAAGGCTGACCGCTAACCAAGCGCTGTGCAGTTGCACCAGAAATACCTTGACCACTTAAACTACCTGTTTGTACTGCTCCAACGAAATCTTTCAACTCGTTCTTTTGGAAAGCAGCGTTCACATTTACGTTCCAGTTAAGGTCTTTAGATTTAATAGCAGCTAAACTTAATGCTACTTCCACACCTGAGTTCACAATGGTTCCTTGTAAGTTAGTCCAGTAACGGAAAGGAGGACCAGGTTGTGTTACAATTTGTTGGAAGATAGGATCTGTAGTTTTTCTGTTATAATAATCTACACTACCGCTTAATCTACCATCTAAAACACTGAAATCAACACCAATGTTCGCAAGAGTGTTTGTTTCCCACTTAATATCTGGGTTTTCCAAACTTGCTACGCTTTGGTTGTCGCCCTGTCCAATGTTAACCACGCGAAGAGGAGCGTTTGCAGGGAACTCTTGGTTACCTGTTTGACCCCAGCTAGCTCTCACGGCTAAGTTGCTGAACAGTTTGTTGTTTTTCAAAAAGCTTTCATTTGATACAATCCACTTACCGGCAACAGAAGGGAAGGTACCGTATGTATTATTTTTACCGAATTTGTTAGAACCATCACGACGTACTGTTGCAGTCAACAAATACTTGTCTTTGTAGCCTAAGTTTACACGGCCGAAATAAGATTGCAATTCAGTTACTGGATCTGCGAAAGAATACATGCTTCTGTCTGCAGATGGAACGTTTTGCATATAATCTGTGTACTTGATACCAGGATAATCAACAAAGTTGTTTCCTTGCATACCAGATCCTTTGTAATCGAAACGCAAGTACTCATAACCTACGAGTGCATTCAAAGAAAGGTTGCTTGTGATATCTTTTGTATAGTTCAAAGTATGAGTTAAAGACTGATTGATAGAACGGTTGTTTGCAATCTGTCCGAAACCTCTGTTACCTTGAATGTTTAACCAACGACGGATTTCTGTTCTTCTTTCTCCAACACCATAGTTGATACCATAGAGGAACTTGTATTCCAAATCGTTTGTGATTTTGTAGCTAGGAGAGATGTTAGCCAAAACTTGTGTAACAGAGTTTTGGTCATCGTATGCAGCTAACAATGCCATTGGGTTGATAGTGGTAGCACCAAGACCAGTTCCAATTGGGTTAGCCGGAGTCCAATCCAATTTAGCAGTTGGGTTCCATTGTAAAGCGTTTGCGATCAATGAACCTTGGAAACCTGCGTCGTTAGAAATTGGAGCACCTGATGTTACAGTATTTGATGTGATAATGCTGTAATCAAGTCCTAATTTTTTGTTGTCGAGCAGTCTGTAAGAACCGGTGAAAGAAGCAGAATACTTCTAGAAACCAGATTCTTTAATGATACCTTGTTGGTTTTGGTAACCAACTGAGATACGGTAGCGACCAGCGTCGTTACCTGAAGAGATAGCGATGTTGTGATTTTGAGAGATACCACTTTGTGTGATAGCATCCATCGCATCAACATTACCACCGAAGTTTCCGCTCGTTAAGCCGTACTTAGATAAAGCAGCTCTGAATCCATTGCCATCCAAAACTTCTAATTTCTTCATGATAGAAGAAACACTTGCAGAAGTGTTGAACTCAATTTTCGGAGCACCGCTTTGTCCTTTCTTAGTAGTGATGATAACAACACCGTTCGCACCACGAGAACCGTAGATGGCTGTAGCAGACGCATCCTTCAACACCTCCATAGAGGCAATGTCGTTAGGGTTCAAGAAGTTGAGGGGGTTGTCGCCAGGAGCACCACCAAGTGCAGTACCCAAACCTGGAGCAGGAGAGCCACCTGATAAAGGAACTCCATCTACTACGAACAAGGGTTGGTTACCTGAACGGATTGAAGAGATACCACGAATGCGGATGGTAGTTGCACCACCGGGAGCACCCGAGTTGTTAATTACCTGAACACCGGCAACTTTACCTTGGATCAATTGATCAGGCGCAGTTACGATACCCTGGTTGAAATCTTTAGCCTTAACAGAAGCAACAGATCCCGTAAGATCTTTTCTGCGGGCTGTACCATAACCAACCACTACTACTTCGTTCAAATTTGATCCTGAAGACGACAATGAAACGTCTACTGAAGTTTTACCTGCAATAGAAATTTCCTGTGTTCCATAACCAACGTAAGAAACTACGAGTGTGGTGGTATTAGCGGCTACAGAGATCTTGAACGATCCATCTGCGCCTGTAACTGAACCTCCAGAATTGGAGCCTTTGGCTACCACTGATGCTCCTACTACCGGAGAACCATCTTTGGAGTCAGTTACCTTACCTGAGATCACCTTGTCCTGTGCAAATGCAGACACAGAAACGGTGAGTGCAAGCAACAGCATCATACTGGCTGTTAGCAGTCGTTTGAGGGTCATAAACAATGGTTATAATTGGTTATCAATAAAAAAACCTATAAACAATAATGTGTATTTTATACACACGAGACTACAATTTTAAACTTTTTTTGGAACTTTTAAGATTTCTTAACAAGTTTTTTCAAAAAAAAGTTAGGGACTACCCCCCCACTAAAATGTTATCGGGCTTATATGATAACAGTGTATCTAATACATTAAGACAAGTAGATTTCGAAAAGCGCTGCCTCTCAAATAAGCCGCGATAACTTGCCTAAAGTCTTGAAAATGACATTCATAACATCTCTCAATCTTTAGACTGTACGATCTAAAATAACATAAGTCATTATAAATCAATACATTGAATCAACACACCTTAATCAGCACTAAATTACTTGTCTCCTAACACATATCAGGGCTTCCCAACAAATATCCTTTTGCAAACAATTTCGCAAACATCTTCGCAAATGTCGCGGTGGATAAGTATTTTGCATAATTTTCAGTACCAAACCACTTATGCGAACAAAAGCCACACTCAAACATATTAGCCAAAGCCTCAACTTAAGTATATCAACCGTTTCAAGAGCGCTTAAAAACCATCCCGACATCTCCGATCAAACCAAACAAAAGGTAATGGAGCTGGCTTCGTTGATGGAATACGAACCGAATACGCATGCTATTAACTTAAGAACCAATAAAAGCAAGACTTTTGGCGTAATCGTTCCCGTTATATCGAATTATTTTTATCATTCTTTTATTGCCGCTTTAGAAGAAGACGCAAGAAGATTGGGCTATGCTCTTATTATTCTACAATCGAGTGACGATCCACAAATAGAACTAGAGAACCTGAGAATCTGTAGAATGAATAGAGTAGCCGGCGTTTTTGTATCAATTACCGCTAACACAAAAGACATAAAGCCCTTTCTAAAATTAGATGAGGTAGACATCCCTGTTATATTTTTCGATAAGGTGCCCGATTTCGAGGCATGTAACAAAATTTGTCTTGCTGATACGGAAGCTGCTACCATGGCGGCTTTAACAATCATCAGAAAACAAAAGAAAAAAGTATTGGCCATTTTCGGAAATGAAGAAATGTCGATCTCCAAAAAAAGGAAACAAGCATTCCTCTCTGTAATTGAAAGTCAATCAAGTTCTATGGAGGTAATCAGTGAACATGCCGACAATGCCGACGATGCTTTTATGCTTACTTTAAAATATGGGGCAAAAACCGGCTTTATTGATACGATCTTTTCAATGAGTGATGAAATCTTAACAGGTGTAATGAGAGCCATACAAAAACTAAAAAAGAACGTACCCAACGAAATAGGAATCATTTCGATCTGTAATAATAATTTCATTCCTCGCATGTACGACCCTGAGATATCATTTGTAGAAACAAGTGGAGCCGATTTAGGCAAACTCGCTATTAAGCGAATGATGGACCACATGTCGGGTAAAACATTCGTGCAAGAACTTACATTACCATCAAGACTTGTGGAAGGGGGCAGTTTGTAAAGTCGATCATTTGTGAATGCTGCAGAAAGGGTTCGTTACAAATTAACGAATCCACTAATTTTCAAATTAGTTTTGAAACTTTTCTTTATTGAAACGATACAATTTTCCCGGACGGTGTGGAACATCTTCTTCCAATTCGTCAACATCTACTAACCAATCCATTAAAAAGAATTTTTTTCGGAAGTTTCGACGATCAAGTTTAATTCCGAGGATAGCTTCATAAATACTCTGCAATTCACGGAGTGAAAATTTCTCCGGCAACAAGTTAAAAACAATCGGGTGTTCCATTACTCGCTCCCTTAGTTGCTTCATGCAAGTATCTAAAATCAATTTGTGATCGAAGGCCATCGATTTTAGCTCATTCACCGGGTGCCAGTGAATTTGATTGTGCGCCAGTTTTAACTGATGGTCGTTAATATTGATCAAAGAATAATAGGCAGTTGTGATAACCCTGCCGGCCGGATGCCTGTTCAAGTCACCAAAAGTATATACCTGCTCCAAAAACACATCCTCTAATCCGGTTCGGCTTTTCAAAATTCGGTACGAAGCGGTGTTCAAGTCCTCATCAGGACGAACAAGATCTCCTAAAAGCGACCATTCGTCTTTGAATTCTTCCAGGTCAGATTTAATCAACAACACTTTCAATTCTCCGTTTTCAAAGCCAAGAATTACACAGTCTACCGAAATGGCAATTTTGAAGTACTCCTTGCTTTCCAGTAAGATGTTCTTAATTGTTTTGTGTGACGCCGTATTCATGATGGCTTCAAATATATTCTATTGTGATTAAAATTGAAGCACCAGTTTTTGCACCAATCGTTTTCCGCCAAATTCCATTTGCAAGAAATAAGTTCCTGCTCTTAGTTTATAAAGTGATTGCAATTGATTTACTGTTATTGTATGAAGTCCTTGAGGCTGGAACTTATTCACCAAAACGGCCACTTGTTGCCCTGTAATATTGTATAGTTTTAGCTGAGCGGTTCCACTTTCCGGTAACTCATATTGAATTGTTGCTTGTTGCTGAACAGGATTCGGGAATACCGACAAACTCAATTTTTTATCATTGAAAGGAATATCAATTACCGGGGTAACCGCTGATAATGGATAGGTCACATTTCTGTTCACATAAACATGGTACTCGCCCGGTTGCAAATTGATGGTTTGCTGCGAGCCTGTTGCTGCAATGGTGCCACCCGTAAAGTAATCGTACCAGGTACCGGCATTCTGGAAGGTCACATTAATTGAGGAGTTGCTCAAATCGAAATTCCCAACCACTAAAATATTACTGGTATCTGTAGTTAGTTTTAGCCATTTAGTAGCTACGCCCAAACTGTGTTCTACTCTATTGGTTGAAAAGGCTGCCTTGAACAATGGATTCTGACGAAGTTGCAATAAGCCAGAATAAACTTCATAAAGTACTTTTCTATTGGGTTCTTGCAAATAATCCCAAACCAGTGGTTTAATATCTAGCCTACAATTGCTGTTAACCGATCCATTCTGACAAGTATTAATAGAGTAATCGAATCCCAACTCACCAAACTGCCAAATCATTTTGGGCCCAGGCATCATGAATAAGAAAGAAGCTGCCATCGCATTTCGCTTCAATCCTATGGAAATATTTCTGATATCATATGTAGGAGTAGTGGCAGCGAAATTGATGTTTTTATACATCAAACGTTCTTCATCGTGACTCTCCATATAGCTCACCAAATTTGGCTTGCTCCAACCTCTTTCTGTATGGAGGGCTCCTGCAAAATTGGAGTTACCGATGTATCCCATGGTTGCTTCGTTGAAATTATAATTCATATTGCCCCACAACATCATTCCGTAATCGCTCAATACCTTTTCTTCCGAATTATCTGCGAAATGTTCCAAGATCACATAAGACCCGGGTGACTTCAATTGAAGTGTGTCGTAGTAAGCTTTCCAGATATTAATTCGAGATGCATCGTAATTGCTCCATGATCCCACATTGCAATTGTTTCCATTTCCGTCACAAGTGATGTTTTGCGTAAAGCCTTTTGACAAATCGAATCGAAATCCATCCAACTTGTATTCTTTTAACCAATGTTCAACAACACGGCTTACAAAATACTTGGTTGCATCACTTTCGTGATTCATATCGTAGCCCACATTGAAGGCATGACGAGGTACAGGGTTGAACCAAGGGCTGTTCGACGCAGGTCGGTTGTTTGCATTATCGAAATACAACTGCACCATTGGAGATTGCCCAAATGAATGATTCAAGGCAATGTCCATAATCACTGCAATTCCATTTTTATGACACTCATCAATAAATTCTTTCAGTTTTGTATCGGTACCATAATATTTATCGGGAGCCAAATAGTAAGAAGGATTGTATCCCCAGCTATTATTGCCTTCGAATTCATTAAAAGGCATGAGCTCAATGGCATTCACCCCGAGATGTTTGAAATAATTGATAGAATCTTTTACGGTTTTCCAATCGTGCGTGAACACAAAATCGCGTAGAAGTAATTCATACACTACCAAACTGCTTTTATCCGGACGAGTAAAACTAGGCACCTGCCAAGTATAGCTTGGCTTTGCCGTTTGAAGTACACTTACAATACCTGTAGTTTTTCCGTATGGATAGCTTTTAAGATTGGGATATAAATTGCTCCCTATTGCAGCATCGTTATTGGGGTCTAGCACTTTTTCAGTGTAAGGATCTCCAATTCGAATAGTTCCATCTACGAGGTATTGAAAAGAGTATTCAGTTCCTTTTGTTAATCCTGTAATTCTTTTCCAGAAGCGCTTACCATCAGTAGAGAGGAACATTTGCGATTCTGGGCTTTCGAT
>DGDD01000033.1:1314-4397 GCA_002385265.1 Chitinophagaceae bacterium UBA3961 | reverse complement strand
ACTTGTCGCTATTTTCCTTTCTTTCTAAAGTAGACTCTCCCTCAATTAAACTATAATACAACCTTAAAAACTTATCATCATTTAACTCATCTTCTATTTTCACTGGAGTACTATATCGTATAAATCCATTTGAGTATCTATTAAGATACTCAAAGTATTGAGAACTAAACTTGAAATCTTCGTACTTAAAAAATCCTTTTGGACAGTAAGAATTTGCAACAATATTTTTATGAAATGAATTAATTCTTTTCAAGAAGAAATCTACTAGGCTGTCATTTTCCACTAGTTTTTTAATTATGTTCTTCTTATTCTCACTTATCTTCAACCAACTCTTTTCATCATTGAACGCAAGAATTCCTACGGACAAAACATCGTTCGTAAAAGAATTAGGAGACAATTTTAGTATTGTGTAATAGAAGGCCATCTAGTAAACTTTTCTGATATAGTCGTAAAAGACTTCTTTATTCCTGATTTTATTGAACAAAAAATTACGCAAACAAATTGAATGTTCCTCCGTAAACCCCCACTCAACTGGTATTTGTTCAATAATTTCCAAAAAATGTTTTTCACATTTTTGTACACAAATATAGAAGTTTTTATAATCATTCGTACAATTTGTTCTATTACTTGTCTTGTACTTTTTTAGAACTTTTGCGAATTCTGAAACAAGCAAATTGTCATTCTCAATTGGACAAAAAAGACTGGGGTTCAAGTCTTTATAATTCATGGTACTAAATACAAAACTGTGATCAATAGCTGTAATTTCTAATAGCTCGTCAATTGGATTTAACAGAAGGTTGTAATTAGTATTTTTTCGATCATCATTCTCAATCCAAATATCAAACAAGCCAATTTTGAATAAATCCAAAGGATTAGAAACCAGGTTTAATCCCTTTTTATTTGAATCAGCTAATATCAAGTTAATATCAACAGCTTTATTAAGCCATTTACTTCCGAACACTGGTTTAATATAATAGTTCGGCTTATGACTACTGGAATATTGATTTCTAATCTTCTGGGGCTGGATTTTAACAAAAGCAAAATCAGGAACAGGTATATCCCAAAGTTTTAGAAAACAACTACAAATAACTTCATTTATTATGTCAGTAGATGGAGTCTTATTCTTGCTATTCTTTGCCACATAACATTCATAGTCATCTGTTATGACTTTTATTGGACTATTACCGTCAGTTGGAATTTCCTCTAACAGCACAATCGCTTCTTTATATGGTATATTTAGAATACTCACAGAACACAAATTTAATCCTTATTTGAGTATATTTCGAGAGATAGGGTGCTTGTGGCTGCAAAAAATCAACAATAAGCCTTTACTCCATTACTTTCCAATACAAAACTTACTAAATATATAATCCAACTGATCTTCATTCGTGATCTCACCCGTTATGTCTCCTAAGAAATGCAAACACCTGCGAATGTCGAGGGCAATGAGGTCGCCGGGCAGGCCCCGGTCAAGACCGGAGAGAATATCGTGAATCGATTGGGCTACTTTTTGAAGGGCTTGGTAGTGACGCGCATTGGTCACTATCGTTCCTTCGGTATTTACCGCACCAGATATAACAAGATCCACTAACCGCTTTTTGAGGAGGTCGATCTGATTTTTTGTTTTGGCACTGATCAACAAGGCCTGCGACAACGGCCGCCACTTCTCCTGCAACTGCTGCAAGTCACCCGCATCTATCTTGTTCCCTACCCACAGCACTTTCGATTTCTTTTCTTCCAAAAATGCCCAGTCTTGCTGCAAACTCGCAGGCGTTTCAGTCACCGCATCAAACAATACCACCACCACATCGGCACGCTCGATCTTCTCCATACTCCGCTCCACCCCAATGCTTTCAATTACATCGGCCGTGTGCTCACGAATGCCCGCTGTGTCTATCAAGCGGAACAAGACTCCCTCAATATTCAACACTTCTTCAATGGTATCTCGAGTGGTACCGGCAATATCACTTACAATGGCTCGCTCGTCGTTGAGCAAGGCATTGAGCAAGGTGCTCTTACCCGCATTGGGCTTGCCCACAATGGCTACACTTACACCATTGCGGATCACATTGCCTAAAGAGAAACTGTCTAATAATTGTTTGGTGATGCCGTCGGCCTCGCGGAGAAGGGAATAGAGCTGACTGCGGTCGGCGAACTCTACGTCTTCCTGACTAAAATCGAGTTCCAGCTCTATCAAAGCTGAAAAACTGAGCAATTGATTGCGTAGCTGCCTTAATTCGGCGGAAAAGCCCCCGCGAATGGTATGGAGGGCCGCCTTTTGAGAGGCTTCAGAATTGGCTGCAATGAGGTCTGCCACGGCCTCGGCCTGAGCCAGATCCAACTTGCCTTTTAAAAACGCTCTTTGTGTGAATTCGCCCGGCTTGGCAATACGGGCGCCCCTGTTTACAATGGCTTGAATAATGCGTTGCTGTACGTAAGGACTCCCGTGCGCACTGATCTCTATTACATCCTCACCGGTATAGCTGCGCGGACCTTTGAAAAGGGTGAGCACCACTTCATCGAGCGCTACTGGACCGTCTTTCAATACGCCCACATGGGCGGTATGAGAGGCTTGATCGGCCAATCGCTTCGAAGGGAACAAAGCATCGATAATGGGATAGGCTTCCGGACCGCTCACGCGAATTACTCCAATTGCTCCTACCCCCGGCGGCGTTGCCAAGGCTACTATTGTATCGTCCCATTGTGCTAGTTTTCCGTACATGGGGCAAAAGTAAGAAATAGTAGGGGGGAGAGAGGGTTGATTGCTGAGTTTTTGAGATTTACGCAGCTCCGCTGCTTGGGGTTCACCGCAGAGAGCGCAGAGGCCGCGAAGGAGTCGCAAAGAATGGTTGTTTTGCATTCTTCCTGGTTTCCAATCTCCCGACTTTCGATCTTTCTTTTTCACCGCAGCGGCGCAGCGAACGCAGCGGTAACGCAGCGAATCCCAGTGCCTCCGAGCCTCCGTGGTTTTGTATTTCCCCCTCATCCCTCCTAATTTTCACCACAGATACACAAATTTTTACAGATTCTCACAGATTAGCCTCTTAATTCTAATCAACCTGACTGCCGGCTGTTTCATTATT
>DGDD01000033.1:0-976 GCA_002385265.1 Chitinophagaceae bacterium UBA3961 | reverse complement strand
TTAATTATTAATTACTCCGCGATCAATCTAAACACCAACGGCTGTCTTTTATACGATTTAACGGGATTTCCATTCTGGATGGCGGGCGTCCATTTGCCGCTTTTCTTGATTACACGAATGGCTTCGGCGCGCAGTTCTTCCGGACCACTGATCGCTTCTACATTGCTTACATTTCCTTGTAAGTCTACCACGAATTGAACGACTACCGTTCCCTGAATTTCATTGTCTGCAGCATCCGATGGATAACTCAGGTTCTTGTTCAAGAAACGTTCCCATGCAGGTCTACCGCCCGGAAATTCCGATTCAATTTCTACTTTGGTGAAAATGGTTTCTGCTTGTTCGCGTTGAGGCGCTTCAATTACACCCTTGGTATCGACAATCGGTGGCGCAACGATGCCTAAATCTTTATCACCCTCCTGATTAATGGTTCCAATTTTCACATCTTCCAAAGTCTCCATTTCCGGTGGCTTCTCATCTTCTTTTACTTTGTCGTCTTTTGTAATGAGGGGTGGTGTGAATTGCTTCATTTCCACTTTAGGTGGATCGGGTAGCTTGGGGGGTGGTGGGGGTTCAACAGGCGGCTTGAGTTCTTCGGGGATGACGGACAACACTACTGAGTCTTTGACCAACAGCAAGCCGCTTCCTGCTTTGAATTTGTTAGAGAAAAAATATCCGAGTCCTAAGAGTAAACAAAACGCTCCCGCGCTTAGCAGTGCGGTGGTGAGCCGTTTGTTATAGGTTTTGCGGAGTTCATAAGCACCGTAGTCCTTATTCCGTCCTTCAAAGATGATGTCGAGGACATCCGCTTTTAAAATGTTGGTTAGCTCCATATTTATTTGTTTCCAAATAAGATGAAGGGTGCTGCGGATTCCATATGAGAATGAAAATTATTTCGGTTGTAGTATATTGTTGTGGTTATTAGGCATTAGGTTTTAGGCCTTAGGCTTGGGGTATAGTAGTGCCTTTCGCTTGTGTG
>DGDD01000199.1 GCA_002385265.1 Chitinophagaceae bacterium UBA3961 | reverse complement strand
CGCACAAGCCATGCTAAATGAGTTTTTCGATAGCTACGAAAAACCTTGCAACAACTGCGGTTGATTTTTTTTGGCCAAATCAATCGCAATATTACGATAACATTAAAAAATTAAAAAGATGACAACGGATCAAGAATTGAAAGATCTGGTAAGAGAAAAATATACCGAGATCGCTCAACAATCGAAAGAAACAAATGCCTCTTCCTGCTGCGGAAGCGGATGCTGCTCTACAGAAGTGTATAATATTATGACAGACGACTACACCGGACTGGAAGGTTATACTGCTGACGCAGATCTCGGACTAGGATGTGGTTTGCCTACTCAATACGCAGGTATTAAAAAAGGAGATGTAGTAGTGGACTTAGGAAGCGGAGCAGGAAACGATTGCTTTATTGCCAGAGCTGAAACAGGCGAAACAGGTAAAGTAATTGGAATCGATTTTACCCCGGCCATGATTGAAAAGGCGAGAGCCAATGCCGACAAACTTGGTTATAACAATGTAGAATTTCGTCAGGGCGATATAGAGCAAATGCCCATCACTTCTAATGTAGCCGATGTAATTGTGAGCAATTGCGTATTGAATTTGGTTCCAAATAAAGATGGTGTGATCAAAGAGATCTATCGTGTACTGAAACCAGGCGCTCACTTCTCCATTTCAGATGTAGTACTTGAAGGCAAGCTCCCTGATGGATTGCGCAACGAAGCTGAAATGTATGCCGGCTGTGTATCGGGTGCCATTCAGAAACAAGTATACCTTGAATTAATTGAGTCAAATGGCTTTAAAAACATCCAAGTTCAAAAATCAAAGCCAATCATCATACCGGACGACATTCTTTCAAAATATTTAACTGAAGCGCAAATTCAGGAAGTAAAATCAGGTCAGTTTGGTATTTTTAGCATTACCGTATATGCCGAAAAACCAACCAAGGAGGAAAAAGCTTGTTGTGCTCCGGGTTGTTGCTAATTAAACACAAAACTTTCATATGAACATTCTTATTCTTTGTACAGGAAATAGTTGTAGAAGTCAAATTGCACATGGTTATTTGCAATATTTTGCAGGGAACAGAGCCACTGTATACAGTGCCGGAGTAGAAACCCACGGAGTAAATCCGAAAGCCATTGCCACCATGAAAGAAGATGGCATCGACATTAGTGGGCATACTTCAAATAATGTGCTTGAATACACCGGAATTGATTTTGATTACATCATTACCGTTTGCGACAATGCAAAAGAACGCTGTCCGGTATTCCCAAGTAAAGCTCAAAAATTTCATTACAATTTTCCTGACCCGGCAAAAGCCACAGGAACAGAAGCTGAAATTACGGCGGCCTTTGCGTCCGTACGAGCCCAAATCAAAGAGTATTGCAAGAATTTTGTAGACACACACTTATAAAAAAGGCCTTCGGGCCTTTTTTAATTAATAATTAAGAATTAATAATTGGGACCTGCTGGAAATGTGAGTGAACTGAACTTCAGAACAACAGTTAGGCTAACGAGCACAATTTGATACTGCCATTTTCAGCCAACCAACTACTCACACAACAACTTATATTTTAATTCAAACCACCATTCAAATTATCCGAGTATAAGCATCCGATATTAAAATAATTGTCATTTTTACACTTTTTCTGAAGAATGCTTCAAATAAAAAGAAGTTTTCTTATTTTTAAGGACAATTCTGAGGTATGATAACGAATGCGCCAACATATAAAAATGCCGGAATTTTAATGGAGCAAACCATGCGCTGGTTCGGCCCGAATGATACGGTTAGTTTAGCAGATATTAAACAGGCAGGTTGCACGGGGGTAGTTACCGCACTACATCACATTCCTAACGGAGTAGTTTGGTCTATCGAAGAAATTCAAAAAAGAAAAGAAATCATAGAAGCGGCCGGACTAAAATGGAGCGTAGTAGAGAGCATTCCGGTTCATGAGGCCATCAAAACACAAACAACCGGTTTCGAACAATACATTCTCAACTACCAAGAATCGATTCGGAATTTAGCTGCCTGTGGCGTGAAAATAGTTACCTATAATTTCATGCCAGTGTTAGATTGGACCAGGACCGATTTGTCTTTTGAAGTAGAAGATGGCAGTAAGGCATTGCGTTTTGAAATGGCAGCATTCATAGCGTTTGATTGTTTCATGTTACAGCGTCCGTTGGCGGCAGCCTCTTATACCAATGACCAATTGATTCGAGCACAAGAAAAGTGGGAGAGCATGACCGAAGACGAGAAAACTCTCCTTCAAAAAAACATAATTGCAGGGCTACCGGGCAGTGAAGAATCATTCACCCTCGATCAATTCCAAAAAGCATTGGAGCCTTATAAAGAAATTGATGCCGATACTTTGAGAAAGCATCTGGTACATTTCCTAAAAGCAATTGTGCCTGTGGCAAAAGAATGTGGCGTGGTATTGGCCATTCACCCCGACGATCCCCCCTTCCCCATCCTTGGTCTTCCTCGAGTAGTGAGCACAGCTTCCGATATTGACTATCTGATCAAAGCTATTCCTGATATCACTAATGGATTATGTTTTTGTACGGGTAGCTATGGGGTAAGAGCCGATAATGATCTACCTTCAATGGTAACCCAATTTGGAGAGCGCATCCACTTCCTCCATTTGCGAAATACCAAGAGAAACGAATGGGGTGATTTTTATGAAGACAACCATTTAGAAGGAGATGCCGACTTTTATGAAATCATTAAGCGCGTTTACGCCATTCAACAAGAAAGAGGTATCAGCATTCCTGTTCGTCCGGACCATGGACATCAAATGCTCGACGACTTGAAAAAGAAAACCAATCCGGGTTATACTGCTATTGGTAGATTGAGAGGTTTGGCAGAGATACGTGGAATGGAAATCGCTATTGCGCGATCAACATCGAACTAAAAACGAAAGCTTCTATATGAATCGGAAACACTTTCTCAAAAACGCATCTATTTTGAGCGCGGGAGCTTTGCTGCTTCACGATCAAGCTTTGGCCCTCCATCAAAAAAACTACACGGTTCAGGATATTATAAATATCCTAATTGCCGAAGCGAAAGGCGTTCGTTTGCCCACAACTGTAGACACAATAAAATTTGGTAAAGCAGACGCGCCGGTAACAGGAATTGTAACCACCATGTTTCCGACTGTAGAAGTTATAAAACAAGCAGCTTCTTTAAAAGCCAATTTAATTGTAGTTCACGAGCCCACTTATTTCAATGGCGACGACAAGAAAAATTTGATCGCTAATAACTCAGTTATAAGTGACAAAGATGCGTTAATGGAAAAAGAGGGCATCACCATTTTCAGATACCACGACTATTGCCATAGAATTAATCCGGATGCAATTACCTATGGTTTGCTCAGAAAATTAGGTTGGCTTGAATATTATAAGAATGGAAAGTTTGTATTCGACATTCCAACAATGGAATTGAAACAACTAGCGAAACACTGCAAGAAAAGTCTTTCCCTAAAAATGCTGCGCTACATTGGTTCCGATGCCCATGCCTGCACTAAGATTGCAATTATGCCAGGGGCTTGGGGCTCAGCGGCTCATATGAGTACTATTGAAAAAGAACAACCTGACGTATTGATTATTGGCGAAGGCATTGAATGGGAAACTATTGAATACATCAGAGACGGGTTGGCCTTGCAACATAAAACTGCCTTAGTTGTGCTGGGGCACTCGGTAAGCGAAGAACCGGGTATGGAATGGGTAAGTGAATGGTTGCAGAAGAAAGTACCGGAACTGAAAGTAACTCATATTGCTTCAAAAGATCCTTTTACTTGGTTATAATAAAACAAACACATGAACAAGAAAATCGTAGTTGCCGCTCTTTTGGTATCGCTGGTTTCCAATGTATGGTCACAAACTAAAATGACCATGTACAAAAAAGCCGATGCACCTCAAATCAGCCGTCATATTTATGGCCATTTTTCAGAACACTTAGGTCGTTGTATATACGATGGCTTCTGGGTGAGCGATACTTTGGGCGTACCTAAAAAAGACCGTATTCGATTAGACATTGTGGAGGCATTGAAAAAAATTAAGATACCTAACCTCCGCTGGCCGGGTGGTTGTTTTGCCGACGAATACCATTGGAGAGATGGAATTGGCCCTCGCGATAAACGCCCCAGAATGGTTAACACCAATTGGGGAAATGTAACGGAAGACAATAGCTTCGGAACACATGAGTTTCTTGAACTTTGCACGCTTATTGGAACAGAACCCTACTTATCTGCCAACGTAGGAAGCGGTACAGTAGAAGAAATGAATAAATGGGTGGAATATGTTAACTCACCAAGCAGCAGTTCTGTGGCGCAATTAAGAAAACAAAACGGTCAAGATAAACCTTGGAATGTTCAGTTTTGGGGAGTTGGAAATGAAAGCTGGGGCTGCGGCGGATCAATGACTGCTGATTTCTATGCTGACCAATACCGCAGGTATGCTACTTATTGCAGAGATTACCCAGATGCCACATTGAAAAAAATTGCTTCTGGCGCCAGTGATTGGAATTTCAATTGGACTGAAACACTTATGAAAAAGATTCCACTCGATATGATGTGGGGCGTTTCATTACACTACTACACTTTACCGTTCGATTGGAATAAAAAAGGCTCGGCTACTGTATTTGACGAACCAATCTACTTTACAACCATGCAAAAAGCATTGCGCATGGATGAACTGATTACAAAACACAGTACAATCATGGATCGTTACGATCCTAACAAAAAAGTGGCGCTTTGCGTTGATGAGTGGGGCATTTGGACGGATGTAGAACCCGGCACTAATCCTGCATTTTTGTATCAACAAAACAGTATGCGCGATGCATTGATTGCAGCCAGCACCTTAAACATTTTCAACAAACACGCCGATCGCGTTCGTTTAGCAAACTTAGCGCAAGCAATCAATGTTTTACAAGCGCTGATCTTGACCAAGGGAAGAGAAATGATTCTCACTCCTACTTATCATGTATTCGATTTATTCAAAGTACATCAAGACGCTACTCTTTTGGAGTTGAATTTCACCAGCCCCGACTACCAAAGTGGTACTCAAAAAATTCCGGCAGTGAATGCCTCTGCCTCGCAAGATTCAACCGGCGCGATCCATATTAGTTTTGTAAACATCGATGCTAACAAAGCTCAAACCATTCGCCTTTCTTTAAACGACTTAAAATGGAATGGAGCCACTGGTGAAATTCTTACTGCACCGGCTTTCAACTCCGTAAATAGTTTTGAAAAACCAAATCAAGTTTCGATTACTGGATTCTCTGGCTTTAAAAAAGAAGGAAATGAATTGGTAGTGACGCTTCCGAAACTAAGCGTTGTTGTTTTGACTTTGAAATAAGAACTATGAAAAGACTCCTAACAGTTTTGTTGGCAAGCTTCCTTTACTATGTAGGAATTGCTCAAACACCTCATCTGGTGCAGGTAGACGCCACCGCCAAGTCATTCGATATATCCCCCAATATGTGGGGGATCTTTTTTGAAGACATCAACTTTGCTGCGGATGGTGGTATCTATGCCGAAATGGTGAAAAACCGTTCCTTTCAATTCAATGAACCCTTGATGGGCTGGGATATTGACGAAAAGAACAATAGAAACGGCATCATCTTAATTATGAATCAGGCAGGTGCCAACAGTCGCTACGCTCAACTTCGAATTTCTAATGATAGTTCAGGCTTTGCCTTTAGCAACGAAGGATTTAGAGGCATGGGATTTAAGGAGGGGCAAAGCTATCAGTTTAGCATAGACGCAAGATTGAAAGAACTAAAAGCAACGGACTTAACAGTATGTCTTTTAGATTCGAATAAAAAGACAATCGGAAAAGCCAGCATTAAAATTGAAGGGAATCAGTGGAAAACTTATACCGCCACAATCAAAAGCAGTGCAACCAATCCGAAAGGCAGTTTGTTGCTTCACTTTTCAAAAGCAGGGAATGTTGACGTTGATATGATTTCACTGTTTCCAACAGATACCTGGAAAAACAGACCCGGTGGATTAAGAAGAGATTTGGTTCAATTATTGGCGAATTTAAAACCGGGCTTTATCCGGTTCCCCGGAGGTTGTATTGTAGAAGGACGTGACTTAAGCAACCGTTATCAATGGAAACAAACAGTTGGCGCATTGCGCGATCGTGTTCCGCAAATCAACAGATGGAATACTGAATTCAAATACCGCGATGTTCCAGACTATTTTCAGAGTTACGGATTGGGATTTTATGAATACTTCTTGTTGGCTGAAGATATTGGCGCCAGTCCATTACCGATCTTAAACTGTGGAATGGCCTGTCAATTCAACACTGCCGAATTGGTTCAGATAGACGACTTGCAACCCTATATTCAAGATGCGCTTGACCTGATTGAATTTGCAAAAGGAGACGCAAAATCGAAATGGGGAAGTTTGCGAGCACAAATGGGACATCCTGCTCCTTTTGAGTTGAAATTTATGGGAGTTGGAAACGAACAATGGGGCGAACAATACTTGGAGCGATACACTGTATTTGCAGATGCCATTCACAAAAAATATCCCGAGATCCAATTGGTATCAAGTGTTGGCCCTTTTTCAGGTGGTGATTTGTTTAATTACCTTAACCCCCGTTTGAGAAAATTAGGGGCCGACATATTAGACGAACACTACTACGCTCCGCCTTCTTTCTTTTTCAGATCGGCTAGCAGGTATGATAACTATGACCGCAATGGTCCCAAAATTTTTGCAGGAGAATACGCTTCTCATATACCCAATACAGATGGCATGGCAAGAAGCACTTGGTTTGCCGCCATGAGTGAAGCGGCCTTCATGACGGGATTAGAACGGAATGCTGATGTGGTAAGAATGGCCTCTTATGCGCCACTACTGGCACACGCCGATGCGTGGCAATGGAGCCCCGACTTAATTTGGTTCAATAGTTTATGGAGTGTTCCTACTGCCAATTACTTTGTACAACAAATGTATTCAACCAATCGAGGAACTCATGGCGTAAAGATTCTTGAAAACAATCAGCCGCTTGCAGGAAAAGACAGTTTGTATGCCAGCGCCGTGGTAGACACTGCCAGCAAAGAATTGATCATTAAAATTGTAAATACATTACCAAAAGCGCAGCCGATTCAATTCATGATTAAAGGCACGGTTTCTGCAAAAGCATTGATTAAAGGTCAGGTCTTAAAAAACACAATTGACCTTTACAACACATTCGCGAAACCAACAGCCGTAACTCCTGAACAGATCATAATAAACAGTAAAGGGAATAGCCTCCCTTATGAGTGCCCTCCTTACTCGTTTACAGTTTTGCGAATTCCCATTGATAATTAAGTAGTTAGAAAGCAGTTTTCAATACCGTTAAATTATGTAGTTTTGTGCCCCTGTTGCGTCTTTTCATAACAGGGGCTTTTTTATGAAATTCTATAATATTATTATTCGTTACCGCCTTTATATTGGTTTGGCGTTGATTGCATTGGGTGTAGTAGTGAACTTGAACGCCGGTTTCTGGCCAGGCTTCCCCGCACATTTTGTAGGCGTAATTTTGATCGCCGGTCACTTTTTTATTGGACCCTTACGCATCATTCAAGAGTATTTGGAAGCCGGTGATATGGAAGGCGCCGAACAAGTATTGAATAGCATTCGTTTCCCTAATTTGTTATACAAACCCATTCGTTCAGCTTATTATACCGTTAAAGGTCAAATGGCGATGATGCGCCAAGACTTTGACGGTGCTGAACAAATGATGAAAAAGGGATTGGACTTGGGCTCACCAATGAAAGAAGTAAAGGGAGCCAGCATGCTTCAAATGGGTATGATCTCTCTTCAAAAGGGCAATATGAAACAAGGCGAAAGCTATATCCGTCAAGCCATTCGCGAGGGATTGCCTGATAAAGAAAACGAAGCAGCAGCCTATTTGCAAATGAGTACTATTATGATGAACAAAAGAGAATTCAGAGCAGCAAAGGAATTCTTTAGAAAAACAAAAGCATTAAAACCTACTAGTCCTGAAATTGTGAAGCAGATCAAAGAGATTGAAAAATACATCAACCGTATTCCGGGATAAGCTTTGAGTTTTCATCAAAATAAAAAGGCCTGCAAGTAGAACTGCAGGCCTTTTCGTTTATAACAATTAAGCAAGAGTTGTTAACCAAAAAGTTCTTTCACTTTGTCGAAACGGTAGTCAAAAATGGAAGCCAATTTCTTCTTAATGAACAAGCTATTGGCAAAATCACCAATGAACCATCCCGGAATCTTATAATGAACGATATCTGTCATTTCAACGCCTCCATCTTTTTCAACAAAATGATGTTGGTGATGCCACATTACATAAGGGCCAAATCGTTGCTCATCGACGAAGAACTTCTTGTCTTCCACATGAGTAATCTCTGTCATCCAATACAATTTTATACCGAGAACAGGACGAACATGATATTCAATCAGTTGTCCGGCATACATTTTTGACCCGTGAAAACTGGAGATGATTTCAAACCCCATCTCTTTGGGAGTGATGGTTTGGAGATTTGCCGGGCTGGAAAAAAAATCCCAAGCTTTTTCAAGTGTAATGGGCATCCATTGAACCCGTTTCAGTGAGTATACAGACATATTAATGATTGTGTATACTAATAACCCTCCAGCGGTAAAATTGTTCGTTTCAAAATTAGAGTCCGAATTCAGTCTTTATTTGATCGATGCATGCATTTACGATCTTCACTACTTTTTCTACCAAAGGTTGAATGGCATCAGTATTGGTAGCAGTTTTTCCATTTGACTCTACGGTTCTAATATCGTCTTTGAGAGAAGTAATACCCATAGAATCGATGGTACTTTTCAGCTTGTGCGCCACTTTTCCTGTTTGCTCCCAATTCCCTGCCGCGGCATTTTGCTGTAAATCGGATAAGGTTGCCGGCATCGTATCTACGAATAATTGCACCATTTTCTTAACGAATCCTTGATCTCCACCGGAGATTGTTTCCACCATACTTAGATCGTAGAGTTTGTCGAATGTTTCCATTTTAGAATTTTTGTGAGCCAGGCTCATGCTGCTCATGGTCTGGGGTTGTAAGATATTTGAAATTGCGATAAATAATTTTGTTTCATCAAAAGGCTTGGCAAGATAATCATTCATTCCGGCACCCAAATACTTCTCACTATCTCCTTTTAATGCATTCGCGGTTAGGGCGATGATTGGAATAGAAGCAACGGATGGATTGCTTAGTTTTCTAATTTGTCGGGTAGCCTCCATTCCATCTAATATGGGCATTTGAATGTCCATTAGAACCAGATCAAAAGGTTCTTCTTGTACTTTCGATAAAGCCTCTGCCCCATTGTTAACCAAACACACTTCGAAGCCCCAGGATTGCAAAATATGCTTTACAAGATATTGATTTAATTCTACATCTTCAGCCACCAACACCCTTCTAGAACCTAAACTTTGAAAATTAATTTCAGTGGTTGTTTTCTCTGAATCCGGAATTACCGTGCTCTCCTCAAACGGAACAATGAATGTAAAAACCGACCCTTTTCCGGAATCACTTTTCACATCAAAGTAGCCACCCATCATCGATACAATTTCTTTGCAGATACTAAGTCCTAGCCCTGTTCCACCATACATCCTCGAAACCGAACTACTGGCTTGAACAAAAGGTTCAAAAATCTCTTTTAGCTTGTCGGCCGGTATTCCTATGCCGGTGTCTTCAATTCTTACTTCTATTTGATGACGCGTTCCTTCTGCACTAAGTTCCGTCAACACTACTCGAACACTTCCCTTCTCTGTAAATTTGAGGGCATTGCTAATTAAGTTATTTAAAACTTGGCTCAATCGGTAAGGGTCACCCGTTACAACCAAATTGTCTTTAAGCTTGTTGTCAAATGCGAGAACAATGTCTTTTTCTTCAGCCTTGAAAGTAAATCCCTGGATACACATTTCCACTCTTTCGGCCAATCGAAAAGGTACATTTTCGAATTGAAGCTTCCCCATTACAATCTTTTCCAAATCCAATACATCGTTTACGATCATTAACAGATTCTTCGAAGATTCTTGAATCAGTTTCAAGTATTGTTGTTGTTGTGGATTGAGTGCCGTTTTGGCCAATAATCCGGCGATCCCCATTACTCCATTCATTGGTGTACGAATCTCATGACTCATATTTGCCAAAAAGGCTTCTTTTGCCTTTGCAATCTCTTCAGTAGCCTTCTTTGCTATTTTCAGTTCTTTTTCTGCTTTGATCCTTTCTGTGATATCCAAAGAGAACCCAATTACATAAGGCTCTTCATCCTCTTGTTCCATCAAAAAGTTATGATACAACAGGTAAATTTTTCTTCCATCTTTTGCTAATACGGAAAAAACACCTTCGGCTTTTTTATATTTTCTGATGTTATCGAGATACAATTCTTGGAACAAGGCCCTCTGATCTTCCGGCATAAAATCTGAAACCGGCTTTCCGATCATTTCTTCAGACGTGTAATTGAACGCGTTTAAGATGGCGGGATTTACCGATTGAAAGAGTCCTTTCAAATCATGTGTGCAAATAAGTGCCAAGCTATTTTCAATCAATGATTGATAACGCTCAGCCGATTTGATCCCTTCCTTTTGAATGTTTTTAATAAATGTGATATCAGTATGCGTACCTAAGATCTTCAAAGGCAGCCCATTGGTGCTTTTTTCGGTGACCATTCCCCTATCCAACACCCAATGAATAGAGCCATCATTGTGATAAATGCGGTATTCCAAACTATGATGATCAATCAATCCTGCTTTATACAGTTCATCATTCTTTTTTAAAATGTTTCGGTCTTCCGGATGTACACGATCCCACCAGAGCTTCGCATTGCTTTCAATTGGCTCTTCTTTTGTACCCAACATCTCAAACTCTTGCTTCGAGAAAAATGTTTCATTGGTTTGGAAATCATGTTCCCATACATTGTCTCCAAGCCTTTCCAAAGAAAACCAAAGACTACTGGCACGTTTCTCCACCATTTTTCGGGCTGTAATATCAGTTGCATAACCAATAAACATCCTGATTTCCCCTTTCTCATCTAGAATCGGCGCCAGGTGTCTAAAAATATATTCCATGGAACCATCCGGTTTAACAGATTGTTCTTCCCACTGTTGTTCTTTCTTAAACTTCTTAATTAAATCGTATCGTTCCTGTCGCTTCTTTGCGATCTCCATGTTTTTACCTCTCATCCTGCAGTAGTCTGCATCCGTTTTCCCAATAATCCATTCTCTTACTTCAGGATTTCGGATCGCTTTAGGGTTTACAAACATATAGCGTTGATCCTTGTCTATTACCGCTAAGTCTGCCGGAACATTGTTCAAGATGTCTTCATAGAAAGCTTTCTGATCTTTAAGTTTTTGATCAGCAATTCGTTGCTGAGTTACGTCTTTCAGTACCCACAAATTCCCTTTATAAATACCATTTGCCCATATTGGAATAAACTCAACGAGAACAATTCGATCGTATTGCAAATGAACTTCGGTTGCTCCAACCGGTGCACGTTCTGCCCAATAATTACCGTGGATAACATCAAATATCCCTTGTTCTTTAAAACTTCCTGCAATACGATTGAGTATTACTTTCGACTCGCAACCCACTAAATCGGCTGGCGCAAACGGCAAGTGAAACAAATCGCAGAATTGCTGATTAACGAGTACTGTATTGCCAAATTCGTCTTCCATCCATACAGCATTCTGCAGGTTTTGCACCAATAACATCATTCTGGTGCTGGTTGCCAGTAACTCCTCGTTTTTATTGGTAAGAACCTCTGTACGTTCTTTTACTTTTTCTTCTAACTTCTGGTTAATAGCGTAGAGCTCTGAAGATTTTTGTTCTAAAATCAGTTCAACGGCTTTCCGTGCCTGTCGCTCCCGCTCTAAGATTTCCTTTAAAGCAGCAATTTCATGGGTCAAGTCTACCTGCATCAACTACTTTCTTAAAATAAATTTAGTATCTCCAGTACTTAATGGTTCCATATCAACAGTGGCAGTTTCGCTAAAATGATCGATACTGCCTTTAAACAATCCTAGTGCTAAATGCTCCATTTTTCTTGCAGAATGGTAAGTGAGCACTAATTCCGATTCTGTGTAGTTGATCACTGAAAACCTTGGCAATTCAGCATCCGGATACAATTTCAACACCTCCGGATGAATGTAATTATCAATTTTTGAAAGGAAGGCGAACAGTCCGGCATCTCGATTGATCATTTGAGGATACGATTTTGCCAACATAGCAAACAAATACTTTCCAAATGCTTCTAACAGGTCGGGAATGGGAATGCCGGTATTATTACTTAAGGATACCACCAAGTTCACGATCTCCTTATGATCATACGTACCTACCGAAGTATATACACCTTTTGACTGCAAGTTCGATTCGTTTACGATCTTACTGGCTGTTACAAATCCAAACTGATTCTCAACCATTTCCAGAAAACCCGTGAATACCATTCCTTTCATATGCTTGCTATTTTGTTACTAGTTCACCGGCTTGAATCATCCGGTACAAAGTCGATTTGCCAACATCTAATTTTTTCGCAACCAATAATACATCGCGATCGTACTTATCTAAAAAGTATTGAATAATATCAACTTCATACTCTTTCAGCGACTTTTCTTTCGCCATGATATTATTAATGCTATTGCTGTTTTGAACACTAATGTTTTCGGGTTGAATGGTCTCTGCATCACTTAAAACCACCGACAATTCCATCACTGACTTCAACTCACGCACGTTACCGGGAAATGGATAATTGAGTAACTTTTGTTGCGATTCTTCACTTAACGATTTTTTCTCCATTTGGTTCTCCTTGCAGAACTGGTCCACAAAATGTTTTGCCAAAAGCAGAATATCTGTTCCCCTTTCCCTTAAGGCAGGCAAAGAAATAGGTAGACCGATCAAGCGATAATACAAGTCTTCCCGAAATCGTTTCGCTGCCACTTCATCCAATAAATTCCGGTGAGTAGCTACAATGATGCGTGCGTTAATCTGCACCACTTCATTTCCCCCTACCCTTGTGATCTCTCTTTCTTGCAATGCTCTTAACAACTTAGCTTGCAAGTTGATATCTAATTCGCCAATTTCGTCTAAGAAAAGTGTTCCATTGTTGGCTTCTTCAAATTTTCCAATTCTTCTCGTAACGGCTCCGGTAAATGCACCTTTCTCATGACCAAACAATTCACTCTCAATCAGGTCTTTAGGAATAGCCGCCACATTCACTGCAACAAAGGGTTTATTCGACTTATCGGAATTATAATGAATGGCTTTCGCAACCATTTCTTTACCGGTACCGGTTTCACCTGTAACGGAAACCGTAATATTACTCTTAGAAGCTTTTTCGATGAGTGCAAATACCTTTTGTATGGGGTCACTCTTACCAATTAAAAACTTCGAAAAATCATATTTCTTTCCAACTTGTTCTTTCAATTGTTCCACCTGTTGTTTTAAACCATTGATCTCACTCAAGTGCATCAGGCTCTTCCACACATGGTCTTTTGTGTCCTCGTCTTTAACAATATAGTCAAACGCACCGCTCTTTAGTAAGTTGATGGCAGTACCCACATCTTCCTGCCCTGAAATAATGATTACCTGAATATTAGGATATGAGTCTTTGATCTTCTTCAACACCAAATCTCCATCCATATCCGGCATGGAATAATCAAGCGTTACTACATCAGGCAGTTCGTGTAATTTAGAAAAGAACTCCTTCGCACTTTCGAATCGCTTTACTTCAAAATCGGGGTTCAAGGAAAGGTAATGTTGAAGCATGGACCCATACCAGGTATCATCTTCAAGAATAAAAATTTTAAGGTTATGCGTGTTCTTCATATTGGATTATTGCGCAACCTTCTTAACGAAGGGTCGGATTGATTTATTCCCAAAAAAAGACAGTTTCCCGATCCTTGCAACAACTTTATTTCAGCTTCATAAGTTATTAATTATCAAAGGATAAAGGTTTCCACTTATGGGAGCCGAAGTAGTGATTTACTGCTTGCTAACAGCCATTGAAACACGAATTCCTATCTTTGAAACATGAGTTTTATCAGAGAAAAACTAGTAGAAAAATTCAATGCCGAATACGAACGATTGAACGATCAGCAAAAAACTGCCGTTGACGCCATAGAAGGGCCCGTAATGGTAATTGCCGGACCCGGTACCGGAAAAACGCAGATTCTTGCCTGCCGCATCGGAAACATCCTTTTGAAAACAGATGTAAACCCTGAAAACATCCTTTGCCTTACATTCACCGATGCCGGTGTAATAGCCATGAGAAAGCGCTTGCTGCAATTCATTGGACCCGATGCCTACAAGGTGAACATCAATACTTATCACTCCTTCTGCAATGAAATTATTCAAGACAACCTATCACTGTTCGATAAGACCTATCTCGACCCCATCTCTGAGCTAGAACAAATCGAACTCATGAAAGAACTCATCGACGGTTTTAAAAAAGGCAATCCTTTGAAAAGATACCGTGGCGATGTGTATTTCGAAACCAAATCCCTCCTCAGCCTTTTCTCTACCATGAAAAAAGAGGGATGGACTCCCCAGTTCCTCAATGACGCCATCGACCGGTATATTAATGATCTTCCTTTCAGAGACGAAAACATCGCCAAAAAGGCCGTGGGCAATTTCAAAAAAGGAGATGTAAGAACCGATAGAGTTGAAATCGAAGTAAAGAAAGTTGAAAAGCTGAGAGCGGCCGTCAATGAATTCGAACGATTTCAAGAGGCCATGCGAAAAAGAAATCGATATGATTTCGACGACATGATCAATTGGGTGATACAAGCATTCAAAGAAAACCAATCCCTATTGCTCGAATACCAAGAAAAATATCAATTCATATTGGTAGACGAATACCAAGATTCGAGCGGTACTCAAAACATGTTAGTGTCTTTATTAATCAATTATTGGGAGCAGCCCAACATTTTCGTAGTGGGCGATGACGACCAAAGCATCTATCGTTTCCAAGGAGCCAATTTGGAAAACATGGTAGAAATCGCCGATCAATACAAAGCCCAGATTAAGACCATTGTATTGTCGAATAACTATCGTTCAACGCAACCCATTCTCAATATTGCAAAATCATTGATCGATCGAAACAATGAACGATTGGTACAGAAAATTCCGAATCTTACAAAAGAATTGATCGCTTCCAATCCGAAATGGCAGGGCAGTTTTCCTGAACCTAGAATTGTAGAGTTTGAAAACAAGAGAGTAGAACTGATTGGAATTACAGATCAAATTAGTAAATGGATTCAAAATGGTGTAAACCCGGCTTCTATCGCTGTACTGTATCGTGAAAATGCTTTTGGCTCGGAGTTGCAAGACTATCTCAAACTCAAAAACATTCCTTTTTACAGCAAGCGAAGATTCAATTTGTTCGGAATTCCATTGATCAATAAAATACTGTTGCATCTTCGATACATCAATGCAGAATTGGATACACCTTATGGTGGAGACGAGATGTTGTTCGAGTTATTACACGCCAATTGGTACGGCATACCCCCTATCGAAATTGCCAAGATCACTTCTACGGTAGCAGAAAAAAGATACAGTGAAGACGGCAGCAGTTTGCGCAAATATCTATTCGACAAAGCCACGGAAGCGCCACGTGATCTTTTTGCCACCGGTATTCATCCGGGTCTAAAAAAGGCCATCACGCTGGCTGAAAAATTCATTGGCGATGCTTACAATGTCACCTTACAACAATTGTTTGAATCGATCATAAGAGAAACAGGGATTTTGAGCAGCATTATGCAAAGCCCTAACAAGCACCATGATTTAGAAGCGCTCACTTCTCTATTTAATTTTGTAAAAGATGAAACCCATCGTAATCCTTCTTTGCATTTAAAAGAATTTGTAGGCGTAATTGATATCATGGAGAGAGAAGGTATTGAGTTGCCTTTGATGGAAACCAGCGGTTCAGAGAAAGGGGTGAATTTACTCACCAACCATGGCTCTAAGGGATTGGAATTTGAACATGTAATTGTAGCCGGTTGCGATGCAAAATCTTGGGAGAAAAAAGCCAACAGAAGCAAAGGCTTCAAATTACCGGATACCGTGTTCAGCACCATGGCAGGCAATGCTTCGGAAGAAGAACTCCGGCGCTTGTTCTATGTGGCCATCACACGGGCCGAAAAGGAGTTGATCATTACTTATTCAAAAAACAATGAAAAAGGAAAAGCTTTGGAGCCAACTCGCTTCATTGCGGAGATCATAGACAGCAATGGCACTGCCATTGAATCGAGGGTGATAGATCCGGAAACGATCATGGAATACCAGAGTATTCCTTTCAACACCATCATTGCACCTGAAATTGAAAAAATAGAAGCCGACTTTATCGATCGAATATTGGAGAAGTTTACGATGAACGTAACGGCTTTAAACAATTACTTGAACTGTCCGCTCAATTTCTATTTCAACAACCTGGTTCGAATTCCTTCGCCCAAAAATGAAAGCACTGAATTTGGATCTGCTGTGCACTTTGCTTTGGAAAAGCTCTTCAAAGGAATGCAAGAACACCCCGCCAATGAGTTTCCGGGTAAGGACCAATTTACAAGGGATTTTGATTGGTACATGCATCGCCATCGCGAAAGCTTTACCCAAGAGCAGTTCAATAGAAGAATGGAGTATGGTCATGAAATACTCTCCACTTACTATGACAACAATATCAGTCGCTTCAACAAAATAGTTGCCATTGAGCGCAACATCCGCAATGTGGTAGTGAACGGCGTTCCATTGAAAGGAAAACTCGATAAACTGGAATTCAATGGAAAAGAAGTGAATGTAGTAGATTATAAAACGGGGGATCCTGAAAAAGCGGATAAAAAGCTGAAAAGGCCGAACGACAAAGACCCCAATGGAGGAGATTATTGGCGTCAGGCGGTGTTTTATAAGATCTTGATTGATCATTATGAACAGAAAGATTGGAAAGTAGTGAGTACTGAATTCGACTTTATTGAACCAACCAACGATAAGAAATCGGAGCGCGCAAAAGTGGATATCACTGCTGCCGATGTAACCACCGTTAAGCAGCAAATTGTGGAGGTTTGGGAGAAAATTCAGGCTCGGGACTTCTATACGGGATGCGGGAAAGCCGACTGCCATTGGTGTGAATTTGTGAAAACCAATAATATGGCGGTAGCGCTTCATGAGCTCAGCGCCGACGGAGAAGAAGATCTTTCTTAATGTTTATGGAAATCTTGACAATTAGTTCTTGGGAAAGACTGTAATTTTACGCCTCTGTTATGAAGAAATTTAGCTGGTCGGTACTGACATCTCTTGCAATCTATTTTTTGAGCATTCCATTTTGGGTAAGCCAATCGGGTTGTGCAAATATGGCACCTCCCTTGGGTGGGCCGAAAGATAGTTTACCGCCGGTTTTGATGGCCGCTAAACCCGGAGCAAACGCCACCAATGTAACCCAGAAAAAAATCAACCTGGTTTTTGATGAGTACGTGAATCTCGACAATATCACCCAAAACCTGATTGTAAGCCCTACGCCTAAAATCAACCCGATAGTAGAGTCAAAATTAAAAGTGGTGACCATTACCATCAAAGACACATTAGAGCCTAATACCACCTATACATTTGATTTTGGCAACGGTATCAGAGACGTAAACGAGAACAATGTTTTGAAGAATTTCCGCTACGTATTTGCAACCGGCGATTCTATCGACAACAATACCTACAACGGCAATGTAATAATGGCTGAAACCGGTAAAACAGACAGCACCTTAATTGCTGTACTGCACCGTAAGAACGATGATTCTACCGTTTCAAAACAAAAGCCTCGTTACATCACCCGATTAGATAAGGAAGGTAAATTTGAATTCAAAAATGTAGCCGCAGGAACTTATTACTTATTTGCCTTTAAAGACGAAAGTGGTACACGCACTTATACCAGCAATCGACAACTGTTTGCTTTTTCGAATGAACCGGTGATCATTGGGAAAACAGCTCCTTTAACTTTGTATGCTTATGCTGAAGAAGAAGAACCGGTAAAGCCTATTGCATCTGCAAAAGGTCCGGCAGCAAAAAATGCAGCAGACAAGAAACTCCGTTACGAAACCAATGTCAATGCCGGTGAACAGGATTTGTTGAAGCCGCTGGAAATCTCCTTCAAAACTACTCCGCTTAGAACTTACGACAGTACGAAGTTGCGCTTTTTCAAAGACTCCATGCAGCCAATCAAAAACTATACATTGGTTTCAGACAGCACCAATTCAAAACTCTCGTTGAAATACAATTGGGAAGAAGACACAAAATATGTGATCATTGTTGACAAGGATTTTGCAGTCGACACTTTGGGACGTCAATTATCGAAAACCGATACACTGAGTTTCAAGTCTAAGAAGAAATCGGCATACGGCATTGTTCGTTTGCGCTTTACAAACTTAGATCTCAGTAAAAATCCGGTATTGCAATTTGTACAGTCTGATGCAGTGGTGTATTCTCATGTATTCACCGACAAAACCTTTACCAGTCAGCTTTTCGTGCCAGGCGACTATGATCTTCGAATTCTTTACGACGACAACAAAAATGGCAAATGGGATGCCGGTCAATATTACCCCAATCGCAAACAACCTGAAATCGCCATTCCTATAAAGCGAAAAATTACGATCAAGGCTAATTGGGAGAATGAAATTGATTTGGACCTGTGATCAGGATTCAAGGATTAAAGGATTTTCAGGATGGATAGTCTACCTCCTCCATCTTCCCTCCTCCCTCCTGTACTCCGGCTGTTTCATTATTAATTATTAATTCTTAATTCTTAATTTCCCCCCCTCCTTATATCCTATCTTTGCCCCATGCAACTCTCGAGTACATTGTTAGAAAACGCGGTGAATGAATTCTCCAAACTTCCGGGCATTGGGAAGAAAACAGCATTAAGATTGGTGTTACATCTATTAAAGCAAGACACTGAAAAAGTAAGTGCTTTTGGAGAAGCCATTATTAAAATGCGGACGAACATCAAATTCTGCACCCGTTGTCACAATGTATCGGATAATGATATTTGTTTGCTTTGCTCGAATCCGATGAGAAAGCAAAACATTATCTGCGTAGTGGAAAGCATTAAAGACGTGATTGCGCTCGAAAACACCCAACAATTCAATGGAACCTACCATGTGTTGGGGGGCATCATTTCACCACTCGACGGAATTGGCCCCGACCAATTGAATATTGAGTCGCTCGCTAACCGCGTTCAAAAAGAGGGAACCGAGGAAATTGTTTTTGCCTTAAACCCTACTATTCAAGGAGATACCACCATCTACTACATTCAAAAGAAACTCCAGCCCTTGGGTGTAAAAATCACCACTATTGCCAGAGGGGTAGCTTTTGGGGGCGAACTAGAGTATGCCGACGAGCTTACCCTTGGAAGAAGCCTTCAAAACCGCATGCCCATTGAGAACTATGTAGCCAATAGGTAGTTTGTTATCAATTCAAACTGTTGTACCTTTGCGCAGGCGGATTTGTTTATTGTTCGGCCAGAAGCGGAACTAATAAACGTGTTAAAATCTATTTCCGAATTTCTTCACGTTTTTAGCCGTCCGGCATCCGCTCAACTATTGTACACTAAATCCTTTATGAATGGATATTAGAAAAGAACTGGAACAAAGAATTCTAGTGATCGATGGCGCAATGGGTACCATGATCCAACGCTACAAATTGCAGGAAGAAGACTACCGTGGCGATCGTTTCAAAGATTGGCATTCCGATGTAAAAGGTAACAACGACTTGTTGAACATTACACGTCCTGATATCATCACTGCCATTCACAAACAATACCTCGAAGCAGGAGCTGATATTATTGAAACCAATACTTTCAGCAGCACGGTGATTGCCATGGCCGACTACGACATGCAATCACTTGCCTACGAATTAAACGTTGCCGCAGTGAAATGCGCCAAAGACGCCATTGCGCAATACAAAGAACAACACCCCGAAGATACCAAGCCCAAGTTCGTGGCAGGTGCCATTGGCCCTTTGAATAAAACCCTTTCCTTGAGTCCGGACGTAAACAACCCCGGATTTCGTGCGGTTACATTCGATGAAGTAGTGGCAGCTTATTACGAACAAATAAGCGGATTGGTAGATGGTGGAGCAGACATTCTTCTCATCGAAACCATCTTCGATACCTTGAACGCCAAAGGAGCCATCTTCGCCGCTAAAAAATATTTCCGCGAAACAGGTAAAAAAGAACTTCCCATTATGATCTCCGGTACCATTACCGATGCATCGGGAAGAACCTTGAGTGGTCAAACCCTGGAAGCCTTCTACACTTCGGTAGCACACGCGCGCCCACTCAGTGTAGGTTTGAACTGTGCCTTGGGTGCAAAAGAAATGCGCCCACACATCGCTGAATTGTCTCAGATCGCTTCTTGCTTTGTATCAGCTTACCCCAACGCCGGTTTGCCCAACGCAATGGGCGAATACGACGAACGTCCGGAAGACACCGGTCACTACCTTGAAGATTGGGCTCAAGAAGGATTTGTAAATATTGTTGGTGGCTGCTGTGGCACTACCCCCGATCATATCAAACACATTGCTGATCACGTAAAAACGATCAAACCTCGTCCATTACCTATTGTTGAAACAGAACTGAACTAACCATTATGTCAACTGCTACTGTAATAAAACCCTTTTTACGATTAAGTGGATTAGGACCCCTGGTTATTCGCCCGGAAACCAATTTTGTGAACGTGGGTGAAAGAACGAATGTAACCGGTTCGAAAAAATTCGCGCGACTTATTAAGGAAGGAAATTATGAAGAAGCCTTGAGTGTAGCCCGCCAACAAGTAGAAAACGGCGCTCAAGTGTTGGATGTAAACATGGACGATGCTCTTCTCGACGGTGTTCAAGCCATGACTACTTTCTTAAATCTATTACAGAGCGAACCCGATATTGCGCGTATTCCCATCATGATCGACTCTTCGAAATTCGAGATCATTGAAGCCGGGCTGAAATGCGTGCAAGGAAAATGTATCGTGAACTCCATCTCCATGAAAGAAGGAGAAGCCAAGTTCATTGAACAAGCTACTATTTGTCAAGCTTATGGTGCAGCCGTTATCGTAATGGCTTTTGATGAGAAAGGACAGGCTGATACCAAAGAACGTAAAATTGAAATCTGTCACAGAGCCTATAAAATCTTAACTGAACAGGTTGGTTTCGATCCTCAAGACATCATCTTCGACCCAAACATTTTTGCTGTTGCAACAGGATTGGAAGAACACAATAATTACGGTGTAGATTTTATTGAAGCTACCAGAGAGATCATGCGCTTAATGCCGCTCACCAAAGTAAGTGGTGGCGTGAGTAACCTTTCTTTCTCATTCAGAGGAAACGATCACGTTCGTGAAGCGATGCACAGCGTATTCTTATTTCATGCCATCAAAGCGGGAATGGGAATGGGCATTGTTAACGCCGGACAATTGGTGGTATACGATGAAATTGAACCCGAGTTAAGGAACCTGTGCGAAGATGTGATCTTAAATAGAAACAACGACAATAACCAAGCAACCGAAAAACTCATCGCTTTTGCTGAAACAGTTAAGGCAAAAGGGAAAGAAGAAAAGAAAGACGATGCTTGGAGACATACCAGTGTAGAAGAACGCATAAAACATGCGTTGGTAAATGGTATCACCGAATACATTGACGTAGACACGGAAGAAGCGCGCGTAAAATATTCAAAACCGCTCGAAGTAATTGAAGGCCCTTTAATGGCAGGCATGAATGTAGTGGGTGATCTGTTTGGCGCGGGTAAGATGTTCTTACCTCAAGTGGTAAAGAGTGCGCGTGTAATGAAGAAAAGTGTGGCTTGGCTTACCCCTTATATTGAGGCTGAAAAACAAGAAGCTTCGAATGCACCTACTATCTTGTTGGCAACCGTAAAAGGCGATGTACACGATATCGGGAAAAACATCGTAGGAGTTGTATTGGGCTGTAATGGCTATAATATTATCGACTTGGGTGTAATGGTTCCTACCGATAAAATCTTAGATACTGCGCAAAAAGAAAACGTTGACATCATTGGCTTGAGCGGATTAATTACCCCTTCGCTCGATGAAATGGTAAACGTTGCGCACGAAATGAAACGCAGAGGCATGAAGCAGCCCCTACTTATTGGAGGTGCTACTACTTCCAGAATGCACACGGCTGTTAAAATTGCCCCCGAATACAATGAGGGTGTGGTGCATGTATTGGATGCTTCCAGAAGCGTAACTGTTGCCGGTTCTTTGTTGAGCAAAGAACAAAAGACCGATTTTCTGGATACGATCAAAACAGAATACACGACGCTTGCAGAAGATTTCTTCAATAGAAGAACGGTGAAAGAGTACATTCCTTTGGAAACGGCCCGCACACAAAAAACGGCGATCAACTGGAATGAGTTCCAACCATCTACTCCACAATTCACCGGAATCAAACAATTCAAGTCTGTTCCAATTGCTGAATTGCGTCCCTATATTGACTGGACGCCCTTCTTCATCGCTTGGGAATTGCATGGAAAATATCCTGCCATCTTAGCCGATGGTGTAGTAGGCAAAGAAGCTACGAAATTGTTCAACGATGCGAATGCACTCCTCGATACAGTGATCAAAGAAAACTGGTTGGACGCTACTGGTGTAATTGGCTTCTGGGAAGCTAATAGCAATGGTGCCGATACAGTGGTTGTAAAAGATGGAGCTAAAAAAGTAAATCTTGAATTCTTACGTCAACAGATAAAGAAAGCCGCAGGTCAGCCGAATTTATCATTAGCAGACTTTATTTGTCCTGAATCAGAAGGCAAGAAAGACCATATCGGAGCTTTCAGCGTCACCATTCATGGTATTGATGCTCCTATTAAGAAATTTGAGGCGGCACATGACGATTATAATAAAATCATGTTGCAAGCTTTGGCCGATCGTTTAGCTGAAGCCTTTGCTGAATACTTGCATGCTCAAGTAAGAACCAAATGGTGGGGTTATGTGAAAGAAGAAAAACTGAGCAACGAAGAACTGATCAAAGAAAAATACGTAGGTATTCGTCCGGCACCGGGTTACCCAGCTTGTCCGGACCATACTGAAAAATACAAATTGTTTGATCTTTTAGGCGGCGAAGCCACCACCAATATTCAACTAACAGAATCACTTGCCATGTACCCTGCATCTTCTGTTTGCGGATGGTATTTCAGTCATCCTCAAAGCCAATACTTCGGTGTTGGAAAGATTCAGCAGGACCAACTCAACGACTATACTGTAAGAAAAGAGAGCACCACTGAAATAATGACAAAATGGCTCAGACCCATTTTGGAATAACAAACGAAAAACATTTTTACGTGCTAGATTTGCGGCGCAAATCCAAACAACGAATCTTTATGCAGAAAAGAATCATGATGTTAGTGGCCGGTATCCTATTATTGGCTCACACAAGTGTAATTGCTCAAACAAAAGACAAGAAGAAACAAAAAGGTACTTTCTATTTTTCATGGGGCTACAATGCTGAAGCCTACACTAGAAGTACGGTAACGGTAAGTCAGCCTTCTTTAGGCAACTACTACAAACTCAACAACGTTAAAGCTCACAACCGTCCGGGCTGGAACGATGCGCTTTTCACAAAAGCATTGACCATTCCACAGTACAATTACCGGATTGGTTATATGTTCAATAATAAAAAAGACCTTGGAGTTGAAATCAATTTCGACCACACCAAGTACATCATTACTGATGGACAAACCATCCATGTTACCGGTAGAAGAAACAATGCACCTATCGATTCCAACATTGTATTCAATGAAGCCAATGGGTTCTTTTACTTCCTGAACAATGGCGCTAATTTTCTTCTTTTCAACTTGGTGAAGCGTTGGCAAGGCGTGGAGAACAAAGCGAAGACCATTAAGATCGATTACTTTGGAAAAATAGGTGTTGGTCCTGTGATTCCCCACGTAGAGAACAGTTTCTTTGGTCAGAAAAACGATCCTTTATTTCAATTAGGCGGTTGGAACATGGGTGCCGAAGCAGTAGTTCGTTCCACCTTCTACAAACACGTATACCTCGAATTCTCCGGCAAATTAGACTACGCGCGCTATTCGAACCTGAAGATCTACAAAGGTCATGCGAAGCAGGCTTTTGGAACAGCAGAAGCGATCTTGAGTTTGGGGTTTGCGTTTTAGTGGAGTAGTGAGTTGTAAGTTATGAGTAGTTGTTTCGAAACAGAAACTTAATCACAAAAGATAACAGAAATGAAGGATCTTGCGTAAGGCATTTCCTT
This sequence comes from Chitinophagaceae bacterium UBA3961, assembly GCA_002385265.1. Lineage (GTDB taxonomy): Bacteria > Bacteroidota > Bacteroidia > Chitinophagales > Chitinophagaceae > Endoryza > Endoryza foliicola. The sequence continues at coordinate 14,976 of DGDD01000199.1, read as the reverse complement.
CATTTTTGCTTGTATAGAACACGTCATTTAAAAAAGACGTTTAAGGAACCAATCTTATTTCGACTAACTTATTCTTTCGACACAAAACTTAAAACTCTAAACTTATAACTCAACTCATTTCTTCTCAAACAACCACCACAGTCTCTTCCTCGGCTTTACTTCATAGTTAGATTTAATATAGGTTCTGATATGTTGCATGGCTTCATCAATATCATCGGTGAGCAATACCAGTTTTAAGTCGTTTTGATCAATGGTTCCTTGCTTGGCCATCACCTTCATGTAATCCCAGAGTTCTTGGTAGTACTCTTTTCCGTATAAAACAATCGGAAATTGTTCAATTGTTTTGGTTTGAACAAGAGTTAGGGTCTCATAAAACTCATCCATAGTGCCAAAACCACCGGGCATGATAATAAAGGCATAGGAGTATTTCACTAGCAAAACCTTTCTAACGAAGAAATAATCAATTGTAATGGATACGTCGGTATAGGGATTGGGCACTTGCTCAAAGGGCAATCGGATGTTGCAACCCACTGAACTCCCTCCTGCTTCATGAGCTCCCCTATTGGCTGCTTCCATTACGCCCGGACCACCACCGGTTAAAGTAGTAAAGCCGGCTTGCGCAATGGCTGCTCCAAATTTTCGAGAAGCAATATAGTAGGGATGATCTTCCTTGAACCGAGCGCTGCCAAAAACAGTAATACAGGGGCCCACAAAATGCAAAGCGCGAAATCCTTTGATAAACTGTTGAAAAACGCGAAAGGCAAAACTCAATTCAAAGGTTCTTTTGCGAGGACCGTCTAAATAGATATGTTCTTTGGGTGGAATTATGGGAGGAACGGCTAATTTGTCTGTATTTGTATCCATAGTAATATTGTAAATTGCCTTTCAATTTAATAAATAATCTCATGCGCATTGTTAGTTATAATGTTAACGGTATCAGAGCGGCGATGAACAAAGGGTTGATCGATTGGTTGAAAACAGATCCGGCCGATATTATTTGTATTCAAGAAACCAAGGCACACCGCGATAATGTTGACTACAAACAATTCACCGATCTAGGCTTTCACGACTATTGGTACAGCGCTCAGAAAAAAGGATACAGTGGCGTAGCCGTTTTCAGTAAAATAAAACCCGACAACGTGATCTACGGTACCGGACATCAAATGAGTGATGATGAAGGCCGCGTTATCCAACTAATATTCGGAAAGATCCGTTTAATAAACGCTTATTTTCCATCAGGTACCAGCGGCGATGAACGTCAAACCTATAAATACCAATGGCTTGATGAAATTGACCAGTATTTACAAGAAGTAAAGAAGCAGCAAGAATCCATCATTCTTTGCGGCGATTATAATATTGCACATACTGAATTAGACATTCACGATCCCAAAGGAAACAAAAAATCTTCCGGCTTCTTGCCTGAAGAAAGAACTTGGATGGATGAGTTTTTCGCGAAAGGATGGATTGACAGTTTCCGTGAAATACATCCGGAACCACATCGCTACAGTTGGTGGAGCCAACGCTTTCCAAGTGTACGACTGCAAAACAAAGGCTGGAGAATTGATTATATCAATGTAACAACACCGTTAAAGAATAAAATTGTAGACGCAGAGATTTATCCCGATGTAAAGCATTCTGATCATTGTCCAGTTTATTTGGAGTTAAAAGACTAGCAGTGCCATTTTGTGCTTTTCCTAATATCAATGGGTCCAATCCGTTTGTTGCAATTGGAATATAGAGGGCAGCCAATCTGTTCGCTTTTATTAGTATCCTAGCCGGATTGAGGAGGCGATCCATACATTTTTGTTTGGCTTCCCACTCCGGAGAGGAAGCATTTTGTTTTGTGATGAACCCAACTCAAGAAATGACTCAACACATTCATTTGTATTATGATCCCGTCCCTAGTATGGAAACAATTCATTTATATTCAACAGAATCGCAGCCTCAAGGAAGAAACAAGCCATTCATTTCATTGGCCCCCGACCCAAGAGGGGTCGTATGGTCGTAGAAAAAAATGATCAACAATGCATTCGACCCTGGAAGGGTCGCATGTGGTTTGTTAAAAAGTGAAATCGAATGGTTACAATCAAAATATGTGATCTTTACATCGATTGGTTGTTTTAAAAATGAATTGCATTCGAACACAAGAGATCAATTTATTAATTCTCTTTCATACCGCTTAAGAATACGTTAAAACAACCAACCTGGCTCCCATTTCCTCAGAAATGCTTAATTTCCATGAAACCTAACCGTCATGGAATTTGTCCTTGTATTGCTTGTCGCCGCTTTTATTATTTACATTGCGTTTTCGCGCTCCTCGAAATACGACGCGATCTATGAGCAGCTCAAACACCTCACTTCCGAAATCAAAAAACTCCGCAACGAGATCAATTCGCTTTCGGCAGAAAAACCAAGTATTAAAAAAGAAGAAAGTACAGCGCCAATAAAAGCACCTGTAACACCCGAACCACCCAAACCTGTTTACAAAGAAATTACGATTGTAGAGGCAAGTCCTGTAGAATTGGTTACTCCTAAAGAGGAGCCCCAACCCGAAATAATTGAACAATCGTCTTTGCCGACATGGCAACCCGTTGAGGAAGCGCCTGTTTCTTCGAAGTCAGAAGGAAGTTGGTGGGACAATTGGTTAAAGAACAATCCCGATCTTGAAAAATTTATAGGCGAGAACTTGTTCAACAAAATCGGGATTGCCGTATTAGTGCTGGGCATCGGTTTCTTTATCAAATACGCAATCGACAAGAACTGGATTGGAGAAGCAACAAGAATTGGCATTTCTCTTTTCGTAGGACTTCTTTTACTTGTATTGGCACATCTACTTAAAAGGAACTACCGTTCTTTTTCATCGGTACTAGTAGGCGGCGGATTAGCTGTATTTTATTTCAGCTTTGCATTTGCATTCCAAGAATATGAACTGATCTCTCAAACCACCGCCTTTGTATGCATGGTGGGTGTTACACTATTAGGCGTAGCACTTGCTGTTTGGTACGATCGAATGGAGATTGCAATTCTTGCCACCGTTGGTGGATTTATAGCACCTCTTTTGGTAAGCAATGGACAAAACAACTATCAAGCACTGTTTACTTATATCGCCATTTTAAATGGAGGATTACTCGTTCTAAGCTTCTATAAACGTTGGACCATACTCTCACCAGTCGCCCTTGGATTTACCATATTGCTAACCGGCGGTTCTTATATTTCAGCTCCAATCAGCTCTGATCCGGCACTCGCAAAAACACTCTTTTTATTCTACAGCATCTTCTTCCTCGAATTCTTTGGAATACAAGTGCTGTATAATATTCTATTGAAAAGACCTTTCAAGTCAATTGAGTTCATTCAACTACTCACCTTGTACATGCTCTATTTTGGTGCCGGATATACCACACTTGAATACAGTCAATGGGAGCAATACCAAGGTCTATTTTCTGCAGTGCTTGCAGCACTTAGTTTTATCGCAGCACGTGTATTTGCAAATATGAACGCAGACAGAAACCTTGTTCAATTGCTTACCGGCTTATCAATTGGACTGATTACGATGGCAATACCTATCCAATTTGGCGGGTATACCATTACCCTTTTCTGGGCAGTAGAAGCAACGCTACTAGCTTGGTTTTTTATTCGCACTCAGCAATCACTCATTCGTTATGCTTCTATTATTCTCTATGTGTTTACAGTAGTAAGTTTAATTAGTGATTGGACAGCTATCTATAGATTCGACATAGGACCGCTTCCGATCATTGTCAACAAAGCATGTTTAACCGGCTTGTTTGTTGTAGCAAGTCAACTATTGATATACTTCTTCAATAAAAGTAAACAAACGAAGGCACCTGATACTATACATCTGATATGGGAACCTGTAACAAGACTGGTACCCATATTGCTACTTTTCATCGCCGGAATTGCAGAAATCGATTACCAATTCAATCATCGATTAGCGGAAGCGGGTATCAATGGTGTCTATCTTCAACTATGGGTAATGCTTTATCTAATTCTCGTTTCGCAGGTGCTTCCAAAATTGGGTCTAACCATTATCAACAAAGCGGTACTAATTGCGCCCGGTTTTGCAGCATTTTACTATCTCTTCTCCGGTTTATATATGAATAGTATTCAGGAAGATTTGTTTAGCATTGGCAAATATCAATCTTGGTTCAATGCCTACTGGCTCATCTTCCCAATGATGGTGTGGATATTCTATGTGGGTATTCGAGCATTTATGAAAGAAGAGTCGCTTCGAGCAAGCTTGGAAAAATCGTACACATGGTTCATCGTCTTTACTGCAACCTTCGTATTCAGCAATGAAACAAAATTGGCTTTTGTATGGTTAACAAGCAATGACCTCGCATCGTATCATTTAAACAGTCAACTATTTCAAAAAGCAGGTCTTACTATAGTATGGGCATTGGTGTCTTTTGTTGCCATCTATATTGGCCTACAAAAAAAGCTCAAGACCTTGCGTATTGCAGCGCTCGTGTTGTTTGGCATTACATTGGTGAAATTGTTTACTTACGATATCCAAAATATCAATCCGGCCGGCAAAATCATTGCTTTCATTCTATTAGGTGTTCTATTACTCGTCGTTTCTTTCATGTATCAAAGAATTAAAAAGCTGTTAACGGAATGAGGAGAGAAATGAGGAGACGAGGAAAAGAGGAGCGAGGATAAGAGGACAAGAGGAATGAGGAGGGAAAGCAGCCATCCTGAAAATCCTTTAATCCTGTAAATCCTGATCAGTGGTATTACTTAATTTTGCTCTAGTACAATACTACACCAAACAATTATCAAGTATCTCTATGTTTATCTACAATATCACCATCAAGTTCGAATGGGCCATTGGAGCCGCTTATATGAAATGGATGCAGGAAAAGCACATTCCCGACATCATGAACACCGGCTACTTCGAGAAATACCAATTCGTAAAACTACTCGATATCGACGAAGAAGAAGGTCCTACATATGCGTTGCAATTGTATGCAACCGACAGAGCGAACTACGAAACCTATATTCAGCAGCATGCACCTGCCTTGCGTGAAGAAAGCAAACAGCTTTGGGGCGATCGATGCATGACTTTTCGCACGCTTATGGAGGTTGTGAACTGAGTGTGGATAAGAAAATAATAGATTTGGGTAATTGAAAAATAAATGTAAATTCCTCTGAAAACCGCACCGCACAAGGATTACAGCCGAAATATCGTGAAACAGGCCACCAGAGCGAGTTTCAGCTCATTCACATTTCATTTATAAGAAATCGTTTTGTTGCAAAAAATGGTGCAACCCTTGTCCCGTGCGGCTTACACACACTTAAAAAAATGTGATTGTTTATAAGAAAAATTTTGTTGGTATTGAAAAGCGGTTAAATTTGTCTCCGCTAATAAAATTTAAATATTACATCATGAACAAAGCTGAATTAATTGCCAAAATCGCTGACGATGCTGGCGTTACAAAAACTCAAGCAAACGCTGCTTTGGATTCTTTCATCGAAGCAGTTACTAAAACTTTAAAAGGTGGTGGTAAAGTAACTTTAGTAGGTTTTGGTACTTTCTCCGTATCAAAGAGAGCTGCACGTAACGGTCGCAACCCTCAAACTGGTGCTGTTATCAAAATCAAAGCAAAGAAAGTTGCTCGCTTCAAAGCTGGTAAAGAGCTTTCTGCTAAATTATAATGCTGCACCAGAAAAAGCATTTTATCGGCTCCGGTATATAGCTCTTGTCTATGTGCCGGAGCTGTTTTATTTTTGCAGCAATCTAAAAAACAGGTAAAAAATACATTTTATGGGTAGAGGTGATAAAAAAACCAAAAAAGGCAAAACTTTCAAAGGTTCTTTCGGTAAGAGCCGTCCAGCAAGAACAAAAAAAGCGGTAGCTAAGAAAGACGCCAAATAATTAAAAAAAGGAAAACGACATTGTCATTTTCCTTTTTTCTTTTAAGGGGCCAAACGCTCAATTTTCCAAACCCCATTATCTTCTAAGCTGTATTGTATTCGGTCGTGCAATCTGCTAGGCCTTCCCTGCCAAAACTCCACTGTAACGGGCTTTACTCGGTATCCGCCCCAATGGTCAGGACGCTTCAAAGGCTCGCTTTTAAACCGCTCCGCCCATTGCTGCTCATTCTGCTCTAACCATTCCCGACCTTCAATTACCGTGCTCTGTGGCGAAGCCCATGCTCCTATTCTGCTTCCCTCCGGTCTTGAATTGAAGTATATATCGCTTTCCGATCCACTTACCTTCTCTACAATACCTGTAATTCGCACTTGGCGCTCCAATTCCTTCCAGAAAAAGACCAAACAAGCTCTAGGGTTCTCCAACAAATCCTTGCCTTTATAGCTCGTATAATTGGTGTAAAACACGAACCCACGATGATCATAATCCTTCAAAAGCACAATTCGAGCCGATGGAACTCCATCAACCGATGCAGTGGCCAATGTCATCGCATTTACCTCTAAAATCTCCGCTTTTTGGGCCTCTTCCCACCATAGACTGAACTGAGCAATTGGATCATTTGATACTTCTTTCTCCGATAAACTGTGCATCTTGTAATCCTTCCTGATGTCCGCAATTGTTGCCATACACTTCTCTTTTATTGAGGTACAAAATTACAGCCCTTTTGTTTTTAAAAAACTGACTTTTATCCGATCAGGAGGTCCTAAAATAAAAAAGCGCGGAGTACTGCTCCGCGCTGTATAACTAACATGACATGTGAACTACATCGTTGGGTTACTTTCTCCCCCTTGCATCGCTGAAATCTTCGCCAACAATCCTTCAATTTCCCCGATTCTACGCAATTGATTTTCCAGCTTTTTATTATGCTCAGCTACTTGTTGCAAATCGCCGTTCAATTCCTCAAGGAAATTTACCTTCTTCGCTAATTGTTGACGGTTGAAATTCGCTTCTCGCAATTTGTCTTCCACATCCGTCAAAAGACGCGACAAGCGTTGGTTTTCCTCCATCATCGACAAATGCTTCGTTTTCAACTCATCAAATTCTTTACTCAACTTAAAATACGACTGTTGCAATTCTTCGTATTCAAAATTTCGATTCTGTGGTTGAACAATATGGGTTTCTACTTTATGAATCTTCTCTTGCAAATTGCTGAATTCGCCATAAGCTTGCTTCAATCGATCCTGCATTTCCTTGGCAAGATCCTGCTGCTGTTTAGCGTGCTTCAGCTCGGCTTCCTTTTCATTTAAAATGCGCTTGATATCTCTCAACTCAGCTTGCAATTGCTCATTTAAACGAGTGCTTGCCATGTGCTTTTGCTCTGCGTCTTTCAGAAAATCGATCTGCTCGAGCAAACGACTGATCCGCTGATTGTGATCCAATAAACTCGTCTGTGTTTTCTTTAGTTCATCTAAATAGTCAAGAGTTGGAAGCTCAGCCGGCTTGGCTTGTAATTCCTTTTCTTTCTCCTCAAATTGCGCCTTTATCTCTTGTAATTGTTTTTCGAATTCTTCTTTTAATCTATTCTTCTCCGCCTCTTGTTCTTGAATCATTCTTTTGGTTTCTCTCCTCATTTCCGACAACTCTTCCTCAAACTGCTCCTCTAAGTCTTGTGCATCTTGAACTTTCTTTCTAAGTTCTTCTTGACGTTTTTCGTGAAGATCGAGTTCCTCGTAATACTTCAGGCGCCATTGATCAGCATCGCTGATACCTGCTTCAACAGGCTTTCTTTCTATTTGTATATTTTTCTTGGAAGAGATGAAGAAGTGAATAGCGAATCCCAGAATAGCAGCGCCTACTTGGAAGATGATGATCTCCAAGAGACTGATTTGAATACCCAGGATGATAGATAGCGTGTTCATAATGGTTCGGAAATAAGCATTAATTGCCCTTCACGGGAAGAACAAGGTAAACCATCTTTCAAGGGATTTTGAATCAGAATTGGAGGGATTCCAAAATAGGAATCAGTCCGAAAATTAGAAAGCACTTGCCGTATTTGCAAGTGCTTTCTAAAATATTTTTTACCGTATTGGTTATTAACCTCTTACAAGGGTCCCTACTTTCTCTCCACTAACCACACGGCGTAAATTTCCAGGTTTATTCATGTCAAACACAATGATAGGTAGGCTGTTTTCCATACAAAGTGTGAATGCCGTCATGTCCATAACTCGCAAGTTTTTCGAGATACATTCCTGGAAGGTAATGGTATTGAACTTGGTAGCGGTAGGGTCTTTTTCGGGATCTGCAGTATAGATACCGTCAACACGTGTTCCTTTCAAAATTACATCCGCTTGCATCTCAATGGCTCTCAAAGAACCGGCTGTATCAGTGGTGAAATATGGGTTGCCCGTTCCTGCTCCAAAGATCACTACACGTCCTTTTTCTACGTGACGGATGGCACGGCGACGGATATAAGGCTCAGCCACTTGTTCCATTTTAATGGCGCTCTGCAAACGTGTATAAACGCCTACTTTTTCCAACATTGCCTGCATGGCCATACCGTTGATTACCGTGGCCAACATCCCCATATAATCGCCATGAGCACGCTCAATTCCCGTTTCACCTTCATTCATACCGCGGTAGATATTACCACCTCCAATTACTACAGCCACTTGTACACCTAAATCAACGATTTCCTTAATATCTCTGGCGTATTTTTCAATAACGGCAGGATCTAATCCAAAACTCTTATCTCCCATCAAACTTTCGCCCGATAGCTTCAATAATATCCTTTTGTATTTGGGTAACATGTGTTGGTAGTTTGGTGCGCAAGATAAGAAAATTGTTTTAGGTTGAAATCGATAATATGTTCAGGCATGCCCGCTTCACTTGTACTTTGCTAGTGGCCTGAATTTGAACGCATCCGTAAGATTTTATTATCTTTAATCAAATCAACTTGAATGGGGAATCAGGATTTCTCGAGAAGAAAATTTGTGTCGTTAATGACCGGTTTACCGGCGCTCACACAGCTTCCTGTACAATCCACCATTCCTTCTTTCACCGGAACTTTCCCGGCAAAGCAATTGTTTGAAATTAAAGGCAATTACCTCAATGCAGCATATACGCATCCTATGAGCATTGGCAGTCGTGCAGAAATCAATCGGTTTCTAAACGATCGAATGCAAAACAAAAAAGAAGCACCGGGCTATGATGCCTTTGAAAGAGCAGAAGTTGCAGCAAGTTTTGCCCAACTCATCAATGCAGACCCTTCTGAAATAGCTTGGATTCCTAGCACTATGTATGGAGAAAACATGGTAGTGAATGGACTCTCACTACCAGGCACAACCGAGTCTATTGTTACAGACGGATTTCATTTTCACGGCTCCTTGCATTTGTACAATCAATTGGCAGCTTCCGGGAACAAAGTAACGGTGGTAAAACCCAGGAACAATCAAATTGACTTAAATGAATTAGACCAAGCCATTAAACCCAGTACTAAATTAGTAGCGCTATCACTGGTTTCCGCTACTACCGGATTTCAACACTCTTTAAAAGAGGTTTGTAAATTGGCTCATGCAAAAGGAGCATTGGTTTATGCCGATATCATTCAAGCGGCAGGCGCTATTCCGATTGATGTAAAAGATACAAACGTTGACTTCTGCGCTTGCGCAACCTACAAATGGTTAATGGGTGATTTTGGAATAGGATTTCTTTATGTAAAGAAAGACTTGTTACCAATGATGAAGAGAATGGCAATTGGTTACAGGCAAATGACCAATGAAGTGTCTCACGTACTTCCCTTTGACACACCCGGCAGCACTAGTTTTGATTCAGAAGCGAGGCAAGACATGAGCGGGCATTTCGAAGTGGGCACTTTCGCGAATAGCGGCATTGCCGCCTTGCGTTATTCCTTGCAATTGTTGCATTCGCTGGGCGTCTCGAATATCGCAGCCTACAGGCAGCCTTTGATCAATAAACTTCAAAACGAAATTGCAGGAGGTCGATTCATACCCCTAACACTAAAAGAAACGGAAGGACCCATTGTTTGCTTTGCCTTCAAAGACGCCGGCAAACTACTAAAACCTGCGCTGGAAAAAGAAGGGATCAATATTTCAGTATACGATCACATGATACGTATCTCTCCTTCTTTCTACAACAGTGCAACAGAAATAGATCAGTTGATTGCAGTTTTGAAAAAGTATCAATAGCGTGTACTAAGATAGTGATCTTATAATACCAATTACATCTTCCGCTCCCAACCCTTTGTTCTGCGCCTCTTGATACGATTCAATGGCAACTGCACCCAATGGATAAACGGCACCAGCCGATTTAGCGAGTAATACATCTTTTAACATCAGATCTAGGGCAAATGCAGGTTGGTATTCATGAGCGTTCAATAGCGGAGTTTTGATTTTTGTAGCACCGCTACCCACGGCACTTTCATTGATGATATCGAGCAATGCGCTGCGCTCCACTCCCAATTTTTCTGCAACCAATACACCTTCCGCCAATCCTTGATACAGAATTGAAAGAAAATAGTTGATTGCAATCTTCGCAGCCAGTCCTTTTCCATTTACACCAAGGTGTTTCACCAGTCGACCCATTTTTTCAAAGTAAGGCATGGCTCTTTCTAAGTCGGAGGTTTCACCACCCACCATAATAATTAAAGTGCCGTCAGCAGCCGGTTTCGTACTTCCTGCTACCGGTGCATCTAAGAGCGAAGCACGATGAGTTTTTAGCTTTTCACTCAAGGAAACAGACAACTGCTGAGAGATGGTGCTCATATCAATAAAGAGCTTTCCTTTTACATCTACCGAAAGTGCTTTAGTATATACTTCTTCAACGGAAGCGTCATTGGTGAGCATGGTGATGATAATATCGGATTGACTTACTAATTCCTCTATTGTTGCAGCTTTCTTCGTAGAACTTTTAAAGGCATCGGTTTTTCCGACTGTTCTGTTGTACACACTCAAATCGAAACCCGCTTTTTCTAAATTGAGCGCCATTGGCAATCCCATATTGCCCAATCCAATAAATCCAACTCTTTCAGTAGCCATGAGAATAAATTTTATGTGAAGGTAGGAAGGAAAGAGCTTGTGAATTCTTTATATGAATTCGAATCACGGAAATTAACCAATCAAAAACAACTAATGTGCGACCCCTACAGGGTCGTATTACCCTACTAACGATATTCATTGCTGCTACTAATGTTCGACCCCTACAGGGTCGTGTTGCCCTGTTAACGATATTCATTACCGCTACTAATGTTCGACGCCTACAGCGTCGTTAACTCCAGCTCTGAATCGTTTCCAATGAAAAATATATCTATCCTATCCAACTAAATCACTAATCCTGTGAATCCTTTAATCCTGTAAATCCTGATCAAACGAAAAGAGCCCCCGGAATTCCGGGGGCTCTCACATATTTCTTAACGAAGGAGATTATCCTAAAGCAACGCGTTTGAATTCGGTTACTTTGTAATCACCAGCGCTCTTCAAGTAGTCACCTACAGTTTTGCTGCTGTCTTTTACGAAAGCTTGGCTTAACAAAGTGCTCTCTTTGAAGAAGGCATTCAATTTACCTTCAGCGATCTTAGCGATCATTTCATCGGGTTTGCCTGCCATTTTAGGATCGTTCTTAATTTGTTCTGTAACGATAGCACGCTCTCTTTCGATTACGCTAGCATCTACTCCTGAAGGATCTACAGCTACAGGGCTCATCGCAGCAATTTGCATTGCTACATCCTTACCTGTTTCAGCAGATTCTTTATCCATTCCCACCAATACACCCAAACGGTTTGCACCGTGAATGTAAGAAGCAACGTATGGAGCATCTACACGCTCAAATTTGGTAATACCGATTTTCTCACCGATAGAAGCCAATTTGTCGTTTACTAAGTCAGCAACTTTAGCACCGTTGATTGAAACAGCGTTCAATTCATCTAATGATTTCACGTTGTTTGCAACGGCAGCATCCATAATTGATTGAGCGAACGCAACGAAGTCAGCATTTTTACTAACGAAGTCTGTTTCACAGCTCACACAAAGAGTGATACCGGTTTTGTTGTCTGCAGTAGTTTTCGCCAACACCACACCTTCTTTCGCTTCACGATCACCTCTTAATGCAGCAACTTTAGCACCTTTCTTACGCAACCAGTCGATCGCTGCTTCAAAATCACCGTTTGATTCTGTAAGCGCTTTACGACAATCCATCATACCGGCACCGGTAGCTTGACGGAGTTTATTGATATCGGCTGCAGATATAGTTACAGTTGACATATCTTTTATATTAAAATGTTTATTGATAAAATACCATTCGCTTATTTACCAGCTGGGCGACGGCTAGCACCACCGGGAACACGGCGTTTTTGACCGCCTCTGTTACCACCACCGCGACCACCACGGCCACCTTCAGCTTCTGCTTCAGCTTGTAAACGAGCTGCTTTCTTTTCTTTTTCATCATCACTTGATTCTTCTACTTCTTCATCTTTAGCAGCTTGTCTTTCAGCCAATCCTTCTGCAATTGCAGCAGTGATGTACTGAGTAATGATAGCGATTGATTTAGTAGCATCGTCGTTCGCAGGAATAGCGAAATCAACTTTGTTAGGGTCGCAGTTCGTATCTACCATACCGAAGGTAGTGATACCAAGGCGCTTAGCTTCAGCCAAAGCGATGTGCTCGTGGCCAATATCGATGATGAACAAAGCAGCAGGAACACGTCCTAATTGAGCGATACCACCCAATACTTTATCCATTTTATCGCGGTCACGACCCAAAGTCAAACGCTCTTTTTTAGTAAGGCTTTCAGCGCTACCGTCGTTCAACATTTTATCGATGCTCTGCATTTTCTTCACACTCTTACGAACGGTATTGAAGTTAGTTAACATACCACCCAACCAACGTTCTGTTGCGTAAGGCATGTTTACTTTTCTAGCACATTCTGTAACGATCTCTTTAGCTTGTTTTTTAGTACCAACAAACATGATCTTCTTTCCACTACGTGCCATTTGTTTCATAGCAGCAGCAGCTTCTTGCAAGCTTTCAGTGGTTTTGTTAAGATCGATGATATGAATACCTTTCTTCTCAGCGAAGATATAAGGCAACATTTTAGGGTTCCACTTCTTACGCAGGTGACCGAAGTGTACACCGGCTTCTAAAAGTTGTTGTTGAAGAGAAGTGTTGTTTTCCATTTTTCTTGTATAAAAAGTTTACAATGTTTTTTTCGATGTAAGATGAGTTCCGCAAGAACCATCCACACAGTTGGAATACCCAACCGATATTAACGTTTACTGAACTGGAAGCTTCTACGGGCTTTCTTATGACCGAACTTCTTACGTTCAACAGAACGAGGATCTCTTTTCAGGATGCCCGCTGCTTTCAAAGCAGGACGTAACTCTGGGTTCATTTCAACCAAAGCACGACCAATACCTAATTTAGCAGCTTCTGCCTGACCTTTGATACCACCACCGGCAGCATTGATCTTAACATCTAATTTATCAGAAAGCTGAGCCACTTTCAAAGGCAACTCAACCTGATTTTGAAGGTATACTAAAGAGAAATATTCTTTGTAGTTTTTATCGTTCACAGTAATGTTACCGCTACCCTTTGAAATAAATACGCGGGTTACAGCTTCTTTACGACGACCTACACCATTTTTTTGCTTTTCCATTTTTATTTAAGCTTTAAGTCGTTTGCCTTTTCGGCGCACAACTGATGAAATGTTTTAGTTTCGTTTAAATTAGAACTTCAACTCTTTGGGTTGTTGTGCTCCATGCTGATGCTCAGCGCCGGCATACACAAATAACTTCTTGATCATCTTACGACCCAAACGGTTCTTTGGTAACATACCGCGTACCGCTCTTTCCAACAAAGCTTCAGGACGACGTTTCAACAAATCTTTAGCGATCTCAATTTTTTGACCACCAGGATAACCCGAGAAAGTGATGTACTCTTTCTCTTCCATTTTGTTTCCTGTGAACTTAACCTTGTCTGCATTGATAATAATCACATAATCTCCGCAATCAACATGTGGCGTATAATATGCCTTGTTCTTACCACGAAGAACTGAAGCAATTCTAGCACACATGCGTCCCACGGTTTGATTGGTACCGTCAACAACATACCAATTACGTTGTACGGTAGCCGCATTCGCATGTTTGGTAGTGAAATGTAGTTTACTCATTTTAATAACTTTTTACCGGTATTCACCGATGCGTTTAAAAAATAGAACAGACGCGCCATCCCGCTTTTCTGCCCCCTCTAACCCTATTTTCATAGCCTAAAGGGACGCAAAGATAACCATCTCCATTCTCTCAACCTAAATTTCTACAAGCTATTTTTACGGCAGCCTTCACAACTCACTGATTATCAATAAATATTTTGTAACATAATAAATATCGTATCAAACAGACACTGATTATCAACACATTAGAAACAACAGTAAAATAGTCATTTTTGCCACTCTTTCGCTTAAATTGCTGCTCATTTCATTCTTATGTCATTACACCTCGGAAGAACAAGCTTCGGTAAACCCGAAAACAAAGGAAATTTGCTCTCCCTCGATGAAGCCAATGCCCTTCTGGAAGAATGGGTGCCCAATGAACGCCTGCGACTGCACATGAAACAAGTGGCCGCCGTTATGAAAGCTTGGGCCCTCGAAAAAGAAGGCGCCGATGAAATCACCGCTCGTAAATGGGAACTCGCCGGCTTATTGCACGATGCCGATTGGGAGAAATACCCCAACGATCATTGCCGTATCATCATCGAAGAACTAGAAGCACGCAATATTGATCCCGACATCATCCAATGCATCGCTTCGCATGGCCCTCGTCATTTTGGCGTACAGCCCGTTTCAGTAATGGACAAAATGATCTATGTATTCGATGAACTCTCCGGTTTCATACATGCCGCAGCTCTTATTCGCCCCACACGTTACGAAGGGATGGACGTAAAGAGCGTATTGAAGAAACTAAAAACAGCCTCCTTTGCTGCACAAGTAAATAGAGAGGAAATTCAAGAAGCCATTGCTAATACGAATGCTCCTATTGAAACGTATATAGAATTTATTTTAACTCATCAAGCCTCCGTAAA